>NZ_JBGQOE010000026.1:0-44482 GCF_052113685.1 Flavobacterium sp. W22_SRS_FP1 | reverse complement strand
GGACTTTAATGTCCTTTCTTTTGAAAAAATTATCCTATCCCTTTTCCTGAGAGTTGCATTAACTAATTGAATCTAGTAGAAATAAAACCACAACAGATAAAATAACACAAAAGCTTACTTAGTTTCATATTAAAAATAAAGTGGGAACAAGCTTTATCATACTATTACTAGTAGAATTTTTGTTAATGATTATCAAACAGTTACACCCTTACAAACCTTAATTTATTATGGGCTAAATACTTTTATTTCGATGCACTCTGCAGCTCTAAAAAACATTTAATCAAATCTTTTGTAGTTACAATCCCAACCAAAAGTTCCCCTTCACATACTGCCAAATCATGAAATTCGTTTTTTGATAAAATTGGCGCTGTTTCCGTTTTCGTGCTTGTTAGGAAAATGGGTACAGCATAATTATTGACAAACGAAATAAAATAATTGTACTAATATTCATAGTTTCACTAATACACTCTCTTGGATTTTTACTAAAATATTGCTAAACTACAGGTTTTGAATCTAGTACCTTATACTAATAGTTAGTTCAACTTTTAAGCCTAAAGCGCGTTTTTGAGATGGTTTGACAATGGTTTGACTATTCCTAAAAGCAAAAAAACGCAAACCGTTAAAATTAAACAGTTTACGTTTTAAAAAGTGGCCGCGACAGGGTTCGAACCTGCAACCCTCAGAGTCGAAATCTGATATTCTATCCAGTTGAACTACGCAGCCTTTTTTGAGATGGATTAACGATTTTAAAAGCAAACCGTTAATCACAGCTCTATATTGTATTAAACTAACAATTTCTTTACGATTGTAGAAATCATCTTTCCTTCAGCAGTTCCTCCCAATTTGGCAGATGCCAATCCCATAACCTTCCCCATTGATGCTATGCCTGTCGCTCCTGTTTCAGCAATGATTGCTGCGATTACGGCTTCTACTTCTGCTTCGCTTAATTGTGCGGGTAAGAATTTTTCGATTACGGCAATTTGCGCTAATTCTGGTTCAGCTAGATCCAAACGGTTTTGTTCTGTAAAAATTCTAGCACTTTCCTTACGGGTTTTTACTAATCTTTGAAGTAATTTAACCTCATCATCTTCAGTTATTTCTTCTTTTGATCCTGATGCCGTTTGAGCTAAAAGAATCTCCGATTTGATTGCTCTCAAAGCCTCTAGTGCTACTGTGTCTTTGGCTCTCATGGCGGTTTTTAAATCGTCCATGATTTTCACTGCTAAACTCATATTGTTTATTGTTAATTTGTAATCTCTTAATTGATTGTTGAAATGCAAACCTTTAAAACAGGGTCTTTTGTGCCAAGTCGCTATCATCTGGTAATAGTGACAAGCCTTTTAAATAAAGTCTTCTCTTTTGATTTTAAACAGCATCGGACAGAAGAGCTTTTACGCCCTATGGATATTCTATTGTAAAAAACTCTTTAAACCAAAGCTAGAATGTACCCAAATTGATTATCCCGTTCATTGTGTGCGCGAAGATAAAAAAAATAACCCGAAAATTAAATTCAATTTTCGGGTTATCTCTACATGAATTACTTTGTTTAATCTACGTTGTCATGCAAAAAGGAATTGTTAGATCGCAACTGCACATCATTATTGCTATCTGTTCCAACAGAAATCCTTGAATTTGTATTGTTTGACTTTGTATTTGATATGTCTATTCCTAATCTTTTATAAGCAGGCTCTTTTTCGTACTCATCAATTTTAGAAACATTATTATGAAATTTATAATTGAACTCTTTCAATTTTTTTCTTCTTTCATCCGCTCTAAGTCTCAATGTTTCTTCGATTGTCATTTCCATCGGAGAAATCTCTTCAAGCTTTGAATCCGTATTTGCAGATACATCAACTTGCTTCATCGTAATGTTCATCTCAGCAGGAATAATCTCTTCCACCGATTTTACAGCGGGTTTAGCAGCTACAAAATCAGTATCTGCTTCCATGTATTCTTCAAGAGAATATTTAATGATTCCTTTTTCTGACAATTCAGTTACAGGAACAAATTCAACAGGTTGATTTACTTTAATGTCACGTGTTTCATCTGTTAATTGAAACAACAACTTTTCCTCTTCAATTTTTGCAACGGGCTCTGGCTTGGCTAATGGCAAATCAAAAGAAAAAACAGTTTGCTCTTCTCTTTCTGGTGCTTTTGGCTGTTGCACTTGCTTTACTTCAGCAGCTTTTGGCGCTGTAAAAGTAAAATCTACCTCCTTGATTGGAGAGACAATTTCGAAAGTAACATCTAAGTTTTTAATAAACTCGGAGATGGCCAATAAATCTTCATTTCCCGGAACAGGAACAATAGCCTCTGGTACAACTTTGTCTTCCAATAATTCAAAAACTATTCTATCATCAGAATTTGATTTTGAAGAATCATTATTCAAGTCGAATGCGGGAACTGCATCTTTCGTTAGATTATGAACACTTCTTTGTTCGTCCTCTAGCGTATGAATTATTTTTTTAGGCTCCGTGTTTACGATTCCGTTTTGTTGTTCAATATCGAAGCCCGTTGCAATAATAGTTACTGCAATGGAGTCTCCCAAAGTTTCATCTTCACCAACACCCATAATAATATTGGCATTGTGCCCTGCTTCAGTTTGAATGTGGTCATTGATCTCCCCTATTTCATCTAAAGTGATTTCATTAGAACCCGAAACGATGAGCAACAATACGTTTTTGGCACCTGTAATTTTATTATCATTTAGTAAAGGAGAATCTAATGCGGAAACGATCGCTTCTTTTGCTCTGTTTTCGCCTTCAGCGACAGCAGACCCCATAATTGCGGTCCCACTATTAGACAAAACAGTCTTAGCGTCTCTTAAATCTATATTTTGGGTATAGTGATGGGTGATTACTTCTGCAATTCCTCTTGAGGCTGTTGCTAAAACTTCATCTGCTTTTGAAAATCCAGCTTTGAAACCTAAATTTCCGTATACCTCTCTTAATTTATTATTATTAATAACTATTAAAGAATCTACTTGCTTGCGTAATTTTTCGATACCTATTTTAGCTTGCTCTTGACGAACTTTACCTTCAAATAAGAACGGAAGCGTTACGATACCTACAGTAAGAATTTCTCTTTCTTTCGCTAATTGAGCAATTACTGGTGCAGCACCTGTTCCAGTACCACCACCCATTCCTGCAGTAATGAAAACCATTTTAGTATTGCGATCCAACATTTTTTCAATCTCGGCAATACTCTCGATAGCTGATTGTTGCCCTACATCAGGGTTAGCACCGGCACCGAGTCCTTCAGTCAGGTTGACTCCTAACTGAATTTTATTGGGAACTGAACTGCTTTGTAATGCCTGAGAATCAGTATTACAAACGATAAAGTCCACCCCTTTAATTCCTTGTTTAAACATGTGGTTTATTGCGTTACTTCCGCCTCCACCTACACCAATTACTTTGATTACATTTGATTGGTTTTTTGGTAAATCAAATGAAATACTTCCAAATTCTGAGTTGCTCATCATTTTATTTGGTTTTTGATATTAATTATTAATTGTTGTATTCTTTGTTTTGGGCATTGCCCTACTCTGCGTTGTCCAAAAAATCTTTAATCTTGTCGACATAGCGATCAAAAAATGATCTCTTTATTTTATCTCCTGTAGACTCTTCCTTTTTCCGACTGTTCTTATTTTCCGTCTCTTCCTGCTCTTCCTGCCTTCTATCCTGATCTTCGTCAACTGGCGGTAGGTATGACGCTACTTTTGGCGGACTAATCTCAGCCCCTTTTCTAACTGCACTTTGTGTTTTATTCTCTATGCTATTCATCACTAGACCTACTGCCGTGGCGTATAATGGGCTTGAAAACTCTTCATCTGAATCGCCTGCTAAATGCTCGTTTGGATATCCAATTCTGGTATCCATTCCAGTTATGTACTCCACTAATTGCTTAATATGCTTTAATTGTGCCCCACCACCGGTAAGTACAATCCCTGCAATTAATTTTTTCCGGGGATCTTCATGTCCATATGCTTTTATTTCTGCAAAAACCTGTTCAACAATCTCAACCACACGGGCATGAATTATTTTTGACAGATTTTTTAGAGAAATTTCTTTCGGCTCTCGTCCTCTTAAACCTGGAATAGAAACGATTTCATTATCTCTGTTTTCACCCGGCCAAGCCGACCCGAATTTAACTTTCAATAATTCGGCTTGTTTTTCAATAATAGAACAGCCTTCTTTTATATCATCAGAAATTACATTTCCTCCAAAAGGTATTACCGCAGTATGACGAATAATTCCATCTTTAAAAATGGCTAAATCTGTTGTTCCTCCTCCAATGTCTATTAAAGCAACACCCGCTTCTTTTTCTTCTTGACTCAAAACTGCATCCGATGACGCTAATGGCTCTAATGTCAAACCAGACAATTCAATTCCTGAACTTTGAATACACCGACCTACGTTACGTATCGATGAAGCTTGTCCTACCACTACGTGAAAGCTAGATTCTAGCCTTCCTCCGTACATCCCAATAGGCTCTTTAATTTCAGATTGTCCGTCAATTTTAAATTCTTGCGGCAAAACATGAATAATTTCTTCTCCAGGCAACATAGCTAATTTATTGACTTGGTCAATCAGCAACTGAATGTCGTCTCCTCCTATCACTTCCTGAGGATTGCTTCTGCTTATATAATCCGTATGCTGAATACTTCGAATGTGCTGACCAGCTATACCTACAACAACATCTTTTATTTTATAGCCTGAATTATTTTCAGCTTCCTGTATCGCTTGCTGAATAGACTGTATCGTCTGAGTAATATTATTTACTACTCCTCTAGCAACTCCTAAGCTTTTGGATTTACCAACTCCTAAAATTTCAAGCTTACCATATTCGTTCTTTTTGCCAATCATGGCAACAATTTTAGTTGTCCCAATATCTAGACCTACTGCAATATTCTCTTTTTCCATTATCTATTTATTTAGTACAAACTACTTGTTTTGTAAATCTGAGGTCAATTTTTTTATATTTATATAACGAACTATCTAAAACTGCTTTTTGAAAAAAGGCCTTGTAATCTTTAAATTTTCGCTCCGAATCTATGATGCTACCAAAATCAATTTGATATTCAAAGTTTCTATTAAGCATTTTTAAGCTTCCATTTGGCATAATTTGGACAGCAATGATGTTTTTTTTCAAAAAATCATCGTCATAAATCACCCGAAATAACTGGGCTAATTCTTCGTTATTTTTTTTATTTATCACTCCCGAAACAAGCGGAACTCTAGCGGTAAAGTTTTCTGACAGCGGCATTCTATCCCCTTCATAATCAATATAAAAAGAGTCCTCATCATTCAAAACTCTAGCTATAGGAGTCTTTTGTTTTACCATTGCTTTTAAGACACCGTCAATGCTAACAAACACATCCGATTTTTGAATCAGATCATTTGAATCTAGTGTTCTTTCCAGCTTATTCAAATCTAATTTATCTTTTTGAATGCTTGATGCATTCTCTTTATTTTCTATTAACAATTTATTAACCGTTTCTCGTTTTATAAAAAGTGCGTTATCCCCTATAAAAACAACCACAGCTTTAGTGAGTTTTCTGTTTTCATTTCGTTTTGAAGTAAAAGAAAACAAGAAAATTACTAAACCAAGCATGAGCACTAATCTGATATTTGTCCAATTAAATATTTTCATTTAACGCTTCTTTGATTGATACTACCAACTCACCTATATCACCCGCTCCTATAGTAACGATGACTTGAGCATTACTTTTCAAAATAGCCTTTATTAAGCCCTCTTTTGAAATAATTTTTTTATCCTTATTATCAATTTTATCTAAAAGCCATTCTGATGTTATGCCCTCTATTGGCAATTCACGCGCAGGATAAATATCCATTAAAACAACTTCGTCAAATCGGGACAGACTTTTCGCAAACTCATCTGCAAAATCTCTAGTCCTGCTAAACAAATGCGGTTGAAAAACTGCTAAAACTTTTTTATTGGGGTATAACTCGCGTACTGCCTGATGAACTGCATCAATCTCTGTTGGGTGATGTGCATAATCATCAATGTACACTAAGTTCTCTTTTTTTATTTGATATGAGAACCTTCTTTTAACACCTTTAAATGAAGCTAAGGCTACTGCAATGGCGTCGGTTGGGGTGCCGAATATTTCAGCCATTGCAATAGCCATTAAAGCATTCATTAAATTATGTTTTCCAGGTAAGCCAAAACGGAAATCGAGTACGACTCCCTTTGGTGTTTTTATATCAAACAAATAACTTCCATCTTCAATTCTAACATTAAAAGCACTATAAACAGCTTCTTCGTTTACAGCCACCGTAACACCTAATAACGGAAGGTCTTTAGTTATAAACAATTTGCTCTTGTCTTTCACTTTGCCCGCAAATTCTAAAAATGATGCCTCGATTGCATCACTCGTTCCATAAATATCCAAATGATCGGCATCCATCGAAGTAATACAGGCAATATTAGGATGCAAATGCAAAAAAGAACGATCAAATTCATCCGCTTCGACAACCGTAATCGTTTTACCGTCACCAATCAGATTTGAATTATAATTTTCTACAATTCCTCCGATAAAAGCAGTAACATCAGCTCCGGTCTCGTACAAAATATGCCCTAAGATACTAGAGGTGGTAGTCTTTCCATGTGTTCCCGCAACCGCAAAACAAAAAGTGTCTTTTGTTATTATTCCTAAAACCTCTGCTCTTTTTTTGACATGAAAACCACTTTCAACGAAATAGTTCCACTCCAAATGTGCTTTGGGAACTGCAGGTGTAATAATCACCAAGGTGTTTTCGACAAGATAATCCTTCGGAATAGAATCTATACTGTCTTCAAAGTGAATCGCAATCCCACTTTCTATCAATTCCTTTGTTAAAGTAGTTGGGGTTTTGTCATAACCTGAAACTTGCTTCCCGATATTTTTAAAATACCGAGCCAAAGCACTCATACCGATGCCACCGATTCCGATGAAATAGACGTTCTGTATTTGGTTTAAGTTCATTTACTATTTTTTTATTTAATCTCGTAAAGTCCTATGACTTTATGATTTTTACTTTTTAATTAATTTTACAATTTCATCGACAATTGTTTTTGTCGCCTCAGGCATCGCCAATTGTTTAATATTCTCACTTAATTGATTTTGTTTCCCCTGATCTTTTAACAAAGCTTCAAAAACAAGACTAAATTCAGCATCCAATTCGGATTCCCTCAAGAGAAGACCCCCTTTTTTATCTACAATTGATTTTGCGTTTTTCGTTTGATGGTCCTCAGCTACATTAGGAGAAGGAATGAAAATCACTGGTTTTCCAACAATAGATAATTCCGAAACCGATGAGGCTCCCGCACGAGAAATAACAATGTCCGAGGCTGCATAAACTAAATCCATTCTCTCTATAAAAGGAAAAACTTGTACATTATTAGCATTGTATTTCTTATACTCTTCAAAATATAACTTCCCGCATTGCCAAATAATTTGGACATTTTGAGAAACGATATTCTCCAGCTCCTTTTCAATCAATTGATTCAGCCTTCTTGCACCAAGACTTCCGCCTAGAACCAACAAGGTTTTTTTATTTGGATCCAAATTGAAATGCTGGATCGCCTCTGTTCTTTTACTTTCGATATCAATTAAGTCTTGGCGAACCGGGTTTCCGGTCAAAACCATTTTTTCTTCAGGGAAAAACCGTTCCAAATTCTCATAAGCGACGCATATCACATCGGCTTTTTTACTTAGTAGCTTATTGGTAATTCCTGGAAATGAATTCTGTTCTTGAATCACCGTAGGAATGCCCATCATACTTGCCATTTTTAATAATGGACCACTGGCGAAACCACCGGTACCAATTACAACATCTGGTTGAAAACGCTTTAATATTTTTTTAGATTCCCATAAGCTATCAACCAGCTTGAAAGGAAACATCAAATTTGGCAAACTGACTTTTCGCTGCAAACCAGAAATCCATAAACCTTTTATTTGATATCCCGACTGAGGCACTTTTTGCATTTCCATCTTGTCCTTGGCTCCCACAAAAAGAAATTCAGCATCCGGGAAACGAAATTTTAATTCATTGGCTATAGCAATTGCTGGGTAAATATGTCCACCTGTTCCTCCACCGCTTAATATGAATTTATATTGTTTCATCTGAAATAAAAGTTGTTACGTTTTTGAAAAACAGTTAATTTTATAAAAATATTATTTGTTTAAAACCGCTTTCATCGGATTTGTCGCTTTGTCTTCAATAGAATAATTATCCGGATCTTCATCTTCAGACGCCAACTCGGCATCGATTAGTTTATTCAGTGCCTCTTCTCTTTTGGCGGCATCTTTTTGTTCTTCAGCTATCTCTTCCTCTTTTTTAGTAACGCTTATGATGATCCCAAGTGCAAAACACGTCATCCAGATAGAACTTCCACCGCTGCTTATCAGCGGCAATGTCTGCCCAGTCACAGGCAACAATTCCACCGCGACCGCCATATTAATCATCGCCTGAAATATCATAGGAAATCCTAGCCCTATTACTACTAATTTTCCGAATAGCGTATTGGCTTTGTGCGAGGCAACAACAAATCGAAATAACAGTAATAAATATAAAATAAGAACCATTAGTCCACCTACAAGTCCATACTCCTCAACGATAATAGCATATATAAAATCTGATGAAGACTGCGGCAAAAAGTTCTTTTGAATACTTTTACCTGGACCCAATCCATAAATTTTTCCTGATGCAATTGCAATTTTTGCCTTCTCGATTTGATAATCATCTTCATCGGGTTTATCGGTGCTGAAATTTTCAATTCTACTTTCCCAAGTCTGCACCCTACTAAAAACCCTAGAGTCCGGAAATGCTTTACTTAGCAAAACAAAAAAACTAAGAAATAGAATTCCTGACCCTATAATAACTCCGATATATTTTAACGGATACTTACCTACAAAAACTAACATGAGCACCATGGCAAAAATTAGCGCTGTTGTAGAAAAATTAGCAGGTAATATAAGAATTAATGTAAAAGATACCGGTAACCAAAGCTGCCACACTGAGGCTTTAAAAGTTATCGGGGTTTCTCTCGATTTTGATAAATAACGAGCTACAAATATAAATAACACCACAGATGCCAATGTTGATGTCTGAAACGATATCCCTATAAAAGGAACTTGAATCCATCTACTGGCATTTGCACCCGCTATAACAGTCCCTTTAATCAAAGTATAGATCAATAATATCCAGACCACGGGTAATGCCATTTTGGAAATAGCCCTGAAATAATGATATGGTACTCTGTGAACCGCATAAATAATCACAAAACCAATGCATATGTGTGCAAAATGCTTTACTAAATAGCCTAATGTATTTCCCGTTCCATGTCCCAAATACGCTAAATTACTACTAGCACTAAAAACAGGCATAAAGGAAAACAAAGCTAATAAAGCCACGAATGACCATATCCCTTTATCTCCTTTTAACTTGCTTATCAGTTGTTTCATTTCTATTGCTTTAGTTATAAAACTATTATTAGTTACGCTTATAGATTGTGCACTCCTTGTTTGAATTGATTTCCTCTATCTTCATAGTTTTCAAACAAATCAAAACTCGCGCAGGCTGGTGATAACAAAACAGTATCTCCTTTTTCAGTTAATCTTTGCGCCATTTTCACTGCATCACTCATACTCGACACTTCGACCATGATATCAACAACATTTCCAAAAGCGTCAATTATTTTTTTGTTGTCTACCCCTAGGCAAACAATCGCCTTTACTTTCTCTCGCACTAAAGACATCAATTCATTATAATCATTCCCTTTATCAACTCCCCCGACAATCCATACTGTAGGGCTATTCATGCTATCCAGTGCGAAAAAAGTGGCATTCACATTTGTTGCTTTTGAATCATTGATATATTCAACATTCTGAATTTTCAATACTTTTTCAAGACGGTGTTCTACACCTTGAAAATTTGATAAACTTTCACGAATCGTTGCTTTTCTTATTTGCATTAATTTAGCCACAGAAGTTGCTGCCATTGCATTTTTCATATTATGTTTTCCTTCTAAGGCAATAGATTCTGTCTCCATTTTAAATTCATCCTTATTAATAATTACTTCCATTTTGTTGTTTTGTATAAATGCTCCTTCGCTGAATGTTTTTGTCAATGAAAAAGGGATTAATCTAGCTTTCGTTTTATTGTTTTTTAACCATTCCGTAATGGCCTTGTCATCTGCGTCATATATGAGGTAATCTTCCTCTGTTTGATTCATCGTTATTCTAAATTTCGAATCAATATAATTTTCATATTTATAATCGTATCGATCTAAATGATCAGGACTAATATTAGTAATTATGGCAATATGTGGCTTATAATTCACGATTCCATCGAGCTGGAAACTACTTAACTCAAGTATATAAGAATCAAATTGATCATCGGCTACTTGCCAAGCAAAACTTTTCCCTATGTTCCCTCCTAAACCTACGTTCAATCCAGCGGATTTAAGCAAATGATAGCTTAACATTGTGGTGGTGGTCTTTCCATTACTGCCTGTGATCCCAATCGTGATCGCTTTTGTAAAAGGAGCAGCAAACTCAATTTCGGAAATCACGGGAATACCTTTTTCTATCAGTCTTTTTACAATTGGGACTTTTTCAGGAATTCCGGGACTTTTCATCACCACATCAGCATTCAAAATCAGATCCTCTGTATGTTTTTCTTCTTCCCAAGCTATGCTATTATCTATAAGAACTTCTTTGTACTTTTTTTTTATCTTACCAAAATCAGACACAAAAACATCGTATCCTTTTTTTCTGCCTAGAATGGCTGTACCCACTCCGCTTTCTCCTCCACCTAATACAACTAGCCTCATGTTATCTTAATTTTAGGGTAACAATGGAAAGTATGGCCAACATTATAGCTACAATCCAAAATCGTGTTACGATTTTACTTTCATGATAGCCTCTCTTTTGATAGTGATGATGCAAAGGAGCCATCAGAAAAATTCTTTTGCCTTCACCAAAGCGCTTTTTGGTGTATTTAAAATAAGCAACTTGCAAAACTACCGACAAGTTTTCGACTAAAAATATACCGCACAATAATGGAATCAATAATTCTTTTCTAACCGCTATGGCCAGTACCGCAATGACACCTCCAATAGTTAAGCTTCCAGTATCCCCCATAAATACTGACGCAGGATAAGAGTTGTACCAGAGAAAACCAATCAATGACCCAACAAATGCCGCTATAAACACCGTCATTTCGCCCGAATTGGGTATGTACATTATATTTAAATAATTCGAAAAAATAATGTTTCCAGAAAGGAAAGTAAAAATCCCCAATGCTAATACGGATATAGCAGAAGTTCCCGCCGCGAGCCCATCTATTCCATCGGTTAAATTGGCGCCATTTGAAACTGCTGTAATAATAAAAATCACAACTGGAATAAAAATAAGCCATGCCCATTTTTCATAACCTTCACCAGTCCAAGCCAACAACTCTGCATAATCAAATTCATTGTTTTTGAAAAAAGGAATTGTAGTCGCTGTTGATTTTTCTTCAACCGGACTTTCCTTTATCACATTTTCAGTGGTAGCTTTAAAAATATCGTTCTTACCCGTATCTGTTCGAACCGTGACATTTGGACTAAAGTAAAGGACAACTCCCACGATCAATCCCAATCCTACTTGTCCAAAAACCTTAAAAATACCTTTTAAGCCTTCTTTATCTTTTTTGAAAATTTTGATATAGTCGTCAATAAAACCAATAGTTCCCATCCATAAAGTCGTCACTATCAGTAAAACAATGTAAATATTGTGTAGTTTCGAAAATAGCATAACTGGCACTAGGGTAGCAAAAATGATGATAAGCCCGCCCATAGTTGGTGTTCCCGCTTTCTCATTTTGTCCCGCTAAACCTAACTCTCTTACTGTTTCCCCTACCTGCTGGTTGCGTAAAAAATTTATAATTCTTTTACCAAAAACCGTAGACAACAGAAGAGACAATAAAAAAGCTAATGCCGATCTAAAAGTGATATATTGAAAAACCCCCGTTCCGGAAACATTCAACGTTTTATCTAAATATTCAAATAAATAATACAGCATGTTTTTTACTATTTATGAAGTTGTTCTAATGTCTCTTTAACTATTTTCATGTCATCAAAGTCATTTCGAACTCCCTTGATTTCTTGATAAGTCTCGTGTCCTTTACCCGCTATTATGATGATATCATTTGGCTGAGCCAATTGACAAGCCGTTTTTATAGCCTGTCTTCTATCTGTAATCGCTAATACTTTATTAAAATTTTGAGCCTCAACACCTAATTCCATTTCAGCGATAATTACATCTGGATCCTCATTTCTAGGATTATCGGATGTTAAAACCACTTTGTCGCTTAATTCAGATGCAATTCCAGCCATTATTGGACGTTTTGTTTTATCTCTATTACCGCCACAACCTACAACAGTGATAACTTGCTCTTTTTTAGTGCGAATGTCATTTATAGTTTTCAGTACGTTTTCAAGCGCATCTGGGGTATGTGCATAGTCAACAATCGCTGTAACATTTGTAGCAGAGATTATGTACTGAAACCTACCAGAAACACTCTCTAGTTCAGAAAGCAAGCGAAGTGTTTCTAGACTCTCTAATCCAAGTTCGATGGCCGTACCATAAATGGCCAAAACATTATAAGCATTAAAGGTACCTATCAGTTTTACCCAAACTTCATTTCCTTCTATTTTTAACAACAAACCCCCCAATTGATTTTCAAGGATCTGTGCTCTATAATCAGCATACGTTTTTAAAGCATAAGTGCGTTTTTTAGCGGCTGTGTTTTGCAATAGTACCGCACCATTTTTATCATCGATGTTAGATAAAGCAAAAGCTGTTTTTGGAAGATGGTCAAAAAATGATTTTTTTACATCTCTATATTCTGCGAAAGTGGGGTGATAATCTAAATGATCGTGGGATAAATTAGTAAAAACTCCCCCAACAAAATGCAAGCCTTCAGTTCTTTTTTGATGAATTCCGTGAGAACTTACCTCCATAAAACAATATTCAACTCCTTCTTTAATCATTTCTCGTAAATAATGATTGATCGTTATTGAATCCGGAGTTGTATGAGTGGTTTTATATTCTTTATCGTCAACTAAAATTTTAACAGTGGACAAAAGTCCCACCTTGAATCCTGCCTTTTTGAATAATTGATATAAAAGTGACGCTATTGTAGTTTTACCATTAGTGCCAGTTATACCTACAAGCCTTAAATCTTTCGAAGGATCCTCAAAATAATTTGCCGCCATGAACGCAAGCGCTTTGTTTGTATCTTTAACTTGGGCGTATGTGATTCCATTCTCGAATTTGTCTGGAAAGCTGTCGCAAACAATTGCAACAGCACCAAGTTCTATCGCTTTTTGAATATAATCGTGACCATCAGAAATGGAACCACGAATAGCAACAAAAACATCGTTTTTTTCTATTTTCCTGGAATCAAATTCTATTTTCCCAATAGCAACATTAGTCGAACCATTAACGGATTCGATAGCTACTTTGTACAATATGTCTTTTAGTATAATCACAATAATTCAAGTGTTATAGTTGTGTTTTTAATTATATCCTGACCCGCCTGAAGCGATTGTGTTTTTACTTTACCCATACCCACAGCATTGACTTTTACACCCAGATTTTCTAGCAAAGCAATCGCATCCATTCCGGGCATTCCCTTAACATTTGGTACTAATTGCTGTGGTTTTTGCAAACGAGCAAAATATTCATTAAAATTATTTTCCTGTTTGGGAATTTTTTTATTTAAATTTTTAATTTCATTTGTAGAAGGTACATCGGTGAATATCTTTTGCGCTATCCTTTTAAAAACCGGACCCGCCACATCTGCTCCATAATAATTATTGTTTACGGTACTGGGCTTATGAACCATCACTATGCAAGAATATTTAGGTTTGTCAGCCGGAAAATAACCTACGAAAGAAGAGGAGTAATATTTTCCCGCACCCCCGTCTTTTGCATAATTCACTTGAGCTGTTCCCGTTTTTCCAGCCATCGAGAAATCCTTGGAATACAATTTAGAAGCTGTACCTTTTTTGACCACATTTACCAATACAGCTTTTAATTTCGAAATGGTTTCCGGTGAACAGATTCTTTCATTGATTACCTCTTTATCCATTTTTTTGATGGTTTTGTTCCACTCTTTTATTTCAGAAACAAATTGTGGCTTAACCATGACACCATTGTTTGCCACTGCATTATAAAATGCCAATGTTTGCATTGGCGTTACCGAAACCCCATAGCCGAAAGCCATCCAGGGAAGTGATATGTTAGACCAATTCTTATCGCTAGGTTGAGGAATATACGCTCTTCCTTCTCCTTTAAAATCCATTTTTAGTTTTTTGTTAAAACCGTATGAATTAATATGATTGACAAACTTTTCGGGATTATTTTGATAATTGTCATAAACCGCTTGTACCATAACCGTGTTTGACGATAATTCAAATCCTCTCGCTAGAGATATTTTTCCATATCCCCCTTTATGGGAATCTCTAACCGCTTTTCCTGAATAGCGAATCTCCCCGCCATTTGTGTCAAAAACCGTACTTGTGTCAGCCACTTTGTCCTCTAATATAGCCATCAAATCGGCTAGCTTAAATGTGGACCCAGGCTCACCAGATTCAGCCACGGCATAATTAGTAGTTTCGTAGTAAGTACCGTCTTTGGCTCTTCCTAAATTAGCAATTGCCTTCACGTGTCCTGTTTCTGTCTCCATCACAACCACGCAGCCATGATCTGCTTCGTACTCTTGCAATTGTTTTAATAAAGCATGATGGGCAATGTCTTGAATATAAACATCAATAGTAGATATCACATCATAACCATCTTGCGGATCCACTTCATTTATGTCACGAATTGGCTTCCATTGTCCTTTTGCTATTTTTTGTTTTAGAATTTTACCGTCTTTCCCATTCAGGTATTTTCTATATGCCCACTCAATACCTTTCCCAGAAAAAGTATTTTCAGCTATTTCTCTTTCATAACCAATGGTTCGTTCCGCGATTTTACCTATCGGATGCTCCCTGATTGTTTTTTGTTCTATAATAATTCCACCTTTATACGCACCTAATTTAAATAAAGGAAATTCCTTGATTTTTATATAGTCTGTATAACTTAACCCACGAGCGATTAGATAATACCTGTTATTATTGGCTCTCGCCTTTCTAAGTTCGTTTTGATAAAAACCACTTGATTTACCTAAAAATATAGCCAGAGAATCCGATAATGCCACTACGTTTTTTTCGAAATTCTCCACTTTAGGAGCCAGCGCATCAAAACGAATTGTATAATTAGGTATTGAAGTCGCCAATAAGCTGCCGTCTGCCGAATAGATATTCCCTTTATTTGCCGGAATAATAAAATTCTTAACTGTTCTTTCTTTAGCTAATTTTCTATAGTAGTCCCCTTCAACCCACTGTATATTTGTCAACTTCACGGCAATCGCGATCGCTATTAAAAAGATAGCAAAAGCAACCAAGTAGATTCTATATGATATGTGTTTATCTTCTACTGCCATATTTTTTTAAGGAAGGTTTTTTTCTCTTCTTTTATCACTTTAATTTTAACTGGAGGCACCGTTGATGGGAAAATCTCTTTCGCAATCATCTTTTCAGAAACGGTCGATTCCATTCTTAATTTCATCAATTGCGAACGTCTATCAACAAACTCGGAGCGTAATTCTTTTACTTCGTTTGTCAGTGCGGCAATCCTAAATACTTTCTGTTCGTATTGTTGTGTATTAGCAATCATAATTATGGCCAAAACGATAAGAAAAACAATAAATCGCCAATTTTTGATAGCATGATCGTCTATAAGAAACCGCGCTTTCAATATGTTTATAAAACCGTTTTTCATTTGTCTTTTTCCGATTTTCCCCCAAAATTGAGGATGACTAGATATTAAAAATTAGTATCTATTATTCTGCTTTGGACCCTCCTGCTCTTAAATACAGAGACTATTTTTTTTCGGCTATTCGTAATTTAGCACTTCGGGCTCTATTATTTAACTTGATTTCTTCTTTGTCTGGAACGATTAGTTTTCCAACGGTTTTAAACGGAACCGAAAAATTACCAAAGAAATCGCGTTCAGGCTCTCCTTCAAACATTCCATTTTTCATAAATCGTTTCACCAATCTGTCTTCCAATGAATGGTATGAAATAACGCTCAGCCTTCCTGCCGGATTTAATATTTCCAGCGACTGCTCAAGAAACTCCTTTAAAGAGTCCATCTCTTGGTTCACTTCAATTCGAATAGCCTGATAGATTTGAGCCAGAATTTTATTCCTGATTCTTTCAGGTAAAAATTTTGCCAAAACCTCTTTCAGCTCATCCGTAGTAGTAATTGCTTGCTGTTCTCTTGACTCTACAATTGTTCTCGCTAAGATTGGAGCATTTTTTAACTCTCCATAATCCAAGAATACTCTTTTCAAATTTGCTTCATCGTATTCATTCACGACTCTATTAGCATTCAGATCGTTTTTCTGACTCATCCTCATATCCAATTCTGCGTCAAAACGAGTCGAAAATCCTCTCTCCGGCACATCAAATTGATGAGATGAAACACCCAAATCAGCCAAAATTCCGTCAACACTTTTCACACCTGAGAAGCGCAGAAATCTTTTTATATGTCGAAAATTCTCATTTATCAAAACAAATCTTTCATCGGGCAATGCGTTAGCTAACGCATCCTCATCCTGATCAAAAGCAAATAACTTCCCTTCTGGTCCCAACCTACTTAAAATTTCCTTAGAATGCCCACCCCCACCGAAGGTAACATCTATATAGACGCCGTCAGGCTTAATATTTAAACCATCTACTGATGCCTTTAGTAAAACCGGATTATGATATTCCATTGTCGTCGTCATTTATATTTCCCATTACTTCCTCTGCCAACTCGGCAAAATCTACATCTTCGCCATTTATCGATTTTTCGTATAAATCCTTATCCCATACTTCAATTATATTCACTGCCGAAGAAAAAACAATATCTTTGGACATACTTGCAAAAGTAACTAGGTCTTTCGGGACCAATAACCTTCCTAAAGCATCTATTTCCACCATCTTTACACCTGCGGTAAACCTGCGTATAAAGTCATTGTTTTTCTTTACAAATCGATTGAGTTTATTAATTTTTGACATCATCAAATCCCACTCAGCCATAGGATACAACTCCAAACAAGGTTGAAACACAGAGCGCTTCAAAACAAAACCGTTTTGTAACGAAAGGGCCAATTGCTTCTTTAAAGGCGCCGGCAACAGCACTCTTCCTTTAGCATCTACCTTACATTCATATGTTCCGACTATTGTAATCAAATGAGTTTTCTTTTTAGAAATGAACTAAAGCAAAAATATGAAAAAAATTACCACTTTCTACCACTACTTACCACTTTGTTGATAAGTTTAACCGCTTTTGGCGGAAACAGCTTAATTTATGGACTATCAGACTGTTAGACAGTTGACAACTTACAGCAAAGAATATTCAAAATAAAGAAAAAAGAGAGGTGTTTATAAGCAGGTATTTAACAAGCGACAGCACTTATTTATAACAAATAATTTTACGAAAATCCCATATTAGAAGACGCCAATTTTTATTTGAACTAAAAACAACAAAAAAAGGCAGCAATAAACCTAAAAATTGTACCCAAAAATTCATTTTAATTTATTAAATCCTATATTTGTCAAAATTGAAAATCCCCATTTAAAAACATGGAAAAAAATTATAAGAAAGAAGGTAAATACAGCTATTATGAGGCTGGAGAAGGAACGCCAATTGTAATCTTACACGGCCTAATGGGAGGTCTAAGTAATTTCGATGCCGTTGCCAGTTATTTCTCTGAAAAAGGATACAAAATAGTCATACCTGATTTACCTATTTACACCCAAAATATTTTAAAAACCAACGTTAAAAATTTCGCAAAATACGTTAAAGACTTTATCACTTTCAAAGGTTTTGAAAGAGTAATTCTTTTGGGAAATTCGCTAGGAGGCCATATTGCATTATACCATACTAAAATGTATCCTGAAAAAGTTGCAGGACTGATAATAACTGGTAGTTCAGGATTATATGAAAGTGCCATGGGCGATAGCTACCCTAAAAGAGGAGACTACGAATACATTAAGAAAAAGGCCGAAGATGTATTTTACGATCCCAAAATAGCAACCCCAGAACTTATTGATGAAGTCTATGCTACTGTTAATGATAGAGTAAAATTGATAAAAACACTAACAATTGCCAAAAGTGCTATTCGCCATAATATGGCAAAAGACTTACCTAAAATGCACGTTCAAACTTGTATTATATGGGGGAAGAATGACAAAGTTACACCTCCAGATGTAGCTGAGGAATTTAATAACTTACTACCTAATTCCACTTTATATTGGATTGACAAATGCGGTCATGCGGCGATGATGGAACATCCTGAAGAATTTAACCGATTATTGGAAGACTGGCTAACACATACGCATTTAAAAGCACGCTAGTCCTAAAAGGAGAATTTTACACCTAGAAAAAATGAAAATTAATACAGCCGAATTTGTAATTAGCAATTCAGACGTTTCAAAATGTCCAAAGGATTTTTTGCCAGAATATGCTTTTATAGGCCGATCAAACGTTGGGAAGTCCTCATTAATCAATATGTTGACCAACCACAAAAAACTTGCTAAAACTTCTGGAAGACCGGGAAAAACACAGCTAATAAATCATTTCTTAATAAATAATAACTGGTTCTTAGTAGATTTACCAGGATATGGGTATGCTAAAGTGTCTAAAAAAACCAAGTCCGTTTTTCAGCAATTTATCACTGATTATTTCGAAACCAGAGAGCAATTAGTTTGTGCTTTTGTTTTAATAGATATTCGACATGAGGCACAGGCAATTGATATCGAATTTATGGGGTATATGGGAGAGAGCGAAATTCCTTTTTGCATTGTTTTCACTAAAGCAGACAAAATCAGCAAAGTAAAAATTGATTCCCATATTGCTGCTTATAAAAAGAATATGTTCGCGAATAACTGGGCAGAAATGCCTCATTATTTTGTGACATCGGCTACAGAGTCTCTAGGAAAAGATGAACTGCTGAATTATATAGAGGAAGTAAATCAAGAAGTTTTCAAAAACAAGAATCAATTTTAAAACTATTTCGTTTTTAATCAACCCAAAAAATCCCAAAACTTAATCATAAGTTTTGGGATTTTTTATTTCATATAATAAATTTGGCTTATTTTTTCAATTCCAGTTTTTCAGCAAAATAATCACAAAATTGCTTCATTGTATCGGTCATTTTTTCGTCACCGGTAGCACGATAAAAAGTATCCGACATAGTAACTAGTGTCTGATGAAAGAAGATCTTCATTTCATCGACAGGCATTTCTTTTGTCCATAAATCGATACGCAAACTTTCTTTTGATTTACTGTCCCAAACTGAAAGCATCACCGCTTTGGATTCTTCCAGTTCAACTCCACCGTCTTTTGCGGACCAGAGCAGCTTTTCCGGAACTTGGTTTTCATCTAATTCTACGACAATCTTAATTTCTGATTTGTTTTTCTCTGACATTACTTCTTAGGTTTGTATTTTGATTTTTCAAATATTTCTTTAGTATTCTCATTTAATAATTGTTGCAAAGGTACCTCATTGTTTTCCATATATGAGCGAACAATTTGCCATCCTACCCAAGCCCCTACTCGACCTGGAGTTTCATTGTCAATTTCCAAATAAAATTTAGAAAAAGGAGCCATATTTATGAATCTGGGAATTAGTTTTTGATCGTCACTATAAAGCAATTCTTTCTCTATGAAGTAACGCCAAATATAACTCTCATTTTCACTACACCATTTTATCTGTTCCGCGGTGTACCCCATTTTGTCAGCATCACTGTAATCTGGCAGCAACACATCTTTAAGATACAACTCTTTACCAGCATAAATCATATTAGAAAGCAAGCTTTTATCTTGATTAGGAACTGTTTTATATTTAAAAAAGCTAGAAACAACATCTGGCATCATTTGACTTTGTTCAAAATTCTGCTTGATGTAATTTGGGAACTGATAAAACTTATGTTCTTTGCCTAAATACATTTCGAGAGAAATAATAACCAAACTATCAGCATAAATCACCTTGTTATTATAGTCCATTTCAGATATTACTGTAATTAGCTTGGGAATCTTTGTCTCCGGAAAATAATATTTAACATGCTTAAAAAGAGTTACAGCTTCATTTTGCAAAGGTTCTAAATCCGCATACTTTTTTTGTACTTCATTATACAGTTCACGCCATAATGGATCTTGCATTTTATCTAACCAAATAGCATCTTCTGTTCCTGATGGAAAAAAGAACGGATATTGATTTTTTACTCTCTTTAAATCTTCAGGTTGCGCTTCGAAAAAATTTTTATGAAAACGGTCCACCTCTATTTTTACCGGAATTTCATCAACGGCTTTCTCTATTTTATTTTTTTGTCCGCAAGACAAAATAAATAAACTTAGAACACTAGAAATTAGGTATATTTTCATTTTTTTAATTAATTTTGCCAACGAAAAATCACACAAAAGAAGAGGTCAATCATCGCTTTTGCAAATATACATTCCTCCTTTTAAAAAGTTAAACAATTATGACTAAAAAAAACACTATACAAGTTGAAAAAGTGAATACTCAAATTGTACACTGGCTTAAAACCTATGCTGAAAATGCTAAAACTAAAGGATTTGTTATTGGCATTTCAGGTGGTGTTGACTCAGCCGTCACTTCAACATTGTGTGCACAAACCGGCATGGATGTTTTATGCGTAGAAATGCCCATTCATCAACACCCTAGTCATGTGAGCCGCGGCCGCGAACATATTGAACAATTAAAAAAAAGATTTCCTAACGTAACAAACGTCCAGGCAGATCTGACTTCAGTTTTTGAAACGTTTAAGAACGAAGTCCCTACTGATTTTGAAGAGAGCAAACTGAATCTGACTCTGGCAAACACAAGAGCACGACTGCGCATGACAACTTTATATTATTTTGCGGGCGTTCAAGGTTTACTGGTTGCGGGAACCGGAAATAAAGTAGAAGATTTTGGGGTCGGTTTTTACACAAAATATGGAGACGGAGGAGTAGACTTAAGCCCAATTGCCGATTTAATGAAATCCGAAGTGTTTACATTAGCCGCTTACCTAAACGTTCCAGAATCAATTCTGAATGCAGCTCCGTCAGACGGTCTCTTTGGTGACGAAAAAACAGACGAACAACAATTAGGCGCTAACTATGATGAGTTAGAATGGGCAATGCATCAAGATGAAGCTGGTAAAACTGCTGATGATTTTTCTGGAAGACAAAAAAATGTTTATGAAATTTACAAACAGTTAAACAAAAACAACCAACATAAAATGAAAAATATACCAGTTTGCTTAGTTAATCGGAATTAACGGCTATTTACCCATAAAATTACCGATAATGTTTTTTTTGTTGTTAAATTTATCGTATAATTTTGACAAATAACTCTTAAATAACAGAAATATGATTAAAGTTTGTTTAGCCGATAACTACCCAGTAGTGCATTTTGGAGTGAAATCTTATTTTAAAGATCATGAAGAAATATCGATAGTTGCCAATGTTGGTAATTTTTTGATGATTCGCGATATACTCCTTACTAAGGAAATAGATGTTTTAATATTAGACTTGGAACTGGAGGGCCTTTCCAGTATTTTTGAAGTTAAATCAATCTTGAAAAACTTTCCAAAAACGAAAATTATTATTTTTAGCAGTCTTTCAGAGCAAGTTTACGCGCCAAACGCCATTAAAGCGGGTGTCTCTGGATTTGTACACAAGAAAGAAAAACTAGAAACATTAGGTCAGTCTATTGTTAAAGTCAGTCAAGGAAAGATCATCATGAACGAAACCGTTAAAAAGAACCTTGCCTTAATTGCAAAACAAAGCAAGAGTGAGCGCTTGTATCGAAAATTATCTAATCGAGAAGTTGAAGTGCTACGCTATTTAAGTGGTGGGAAAAAGAATCATGAAATTGCTGAAATTCTAAACCTAAATGAAAAAACAATTAGCACATATAAATTGCGATTGTTAACAAAGTTGAATGTAACCAATCTAGTTGATTTAGTGGAAAAAGCAAAAAAACTAGAAATCGTTTAGCAGGTTTCTGCCGAAACATTTCCTTACTTTTTGAAACCAAAGTGATTGAACAATACTAGTGAGCCGCCATATTTTAATGCTCCATATTAGCTGAAGCCAGTTCAGAGGATATGGAGCTTCTTAATGATAACGAACCACAACCCTACCTAATTTTTTTGAAAACTTACCTCTAAGCTCAATATAACTCATCACCATGGATAATGATTCCATATTATCTGAGCCTGGTTCATTTGACATTTCGTTTTTTAAATTTTCAATGATTTCGCTAATCAAGAACCACCTTAAAGTAAATAAAGTGTCAGACACTCCTTGATTTAATGTTTCTTCAATAGTTTTTGGAAATATATTTTGACCTATCCAGTCATGTAATACATACTTTTCGTCTTCCATCATTATGGTAGTAACCTCTTGCGGCACACCAGACTGTAAATGATTAATGTACTTTTCAATCCCTGAATTTTCGTTTTGAAGATAATACTTAATTAAATCTTCATATATGGACCTAAAAATGGGGCTTGCAAACTCTACCTCATCTTCCTGTAGACTTAAAAATATCTTTTGAAAAACCTTCAACTCTTTGAACTCTGAAACTTCAATAATCTCTCCTTCGCCGTTAGACTTCATTAGGATTTCCTCAAAATTTTCAGTTCTATTTCCATATAACAGCAGAATTCTGATTATTTCTCGCTCTACATTACCTAAAACATCGATTTTCTCTATCGTCTGGGGATTTTCGTTTTTTATTACTTCAAAAGACTTTTGTCCTTGATCCTGCTTTTGCTTCTTACCAGCGCCCACAGCATCTTTCTGAATTAATTGTGCCAAAGTGCTTACCAAAACTTGCTCTGAAATATCCATAATTCGCGAACATTCTTGGACGTATATTTCCCTTTGGATTCTGTCCGGTATTTTGGAAATACTCAACACCATGTCCCGAATCAAATCGGCTTTTTTTATGGGGTCATTCTTCGCCTCATTCATCAAAAGAGAGGCTTTGAACTGAATAAAATCTTTTGCGTTATTTTCCAAATAGGCCACTAAATCATCGTAAGATGTCTTCTTGGCAAAACTATCCGGATCTTCGCCATCAGGAAAAGTGCAGACTTTCACATTCATTCCCTCTTCCAGAATCAAATCGATTCCTCTAACCGAAGCTCGAAGCCCTGCCGCGTCACCATCAAAAAGAACGGTAATATTTTTAGTTAATCTATTGATTAGCCGAATTTGATCCGGAGTCAACGCTGTTCCAGAGGAAGCGACCACATTTTCAATTCCAGACTGGTTAAATTGAATGACATCAGTATAGCCTTCGACCAAAAAGCAATTATTTTGTTTAGCAATCGCTTGTTTCGCTTGAAAAATTCCATACAGAACCTTACTTTTATGATAAATATCACTTTCAGGTGAATTCAGATACTTTGCCGCTTTTTTATCATTTGAGAGTATTCTTCCCCCAAAACCGAGAACTCTTCCTGACATGCTCTGTATTGGGAACATCACGCGGTTTTTGAACCGATCGAATGGCCTGTCCTCTCTAGCTATAGTTAAACCAGTACTCTCTAGAAACTCCAACTTATAACCTTTGCCCAAAGCTTCTTTGGTAAAAGCATCCCAGGTTTCAGGAGAATATCCTAAACTAAATTTTTTGATAGTATCGTTAGTGAACCCTCTTTCCTTAAAATAAGACAACCCTATAGCCTTACCTTCTTCCGAGTCTAAGAGTGTCTTGTGAAAATAACTTTTAGCAAATTCAGAAACTAAATACATACTCTCTCGAACATCGGTATTGGCTTTTTCCTGCTCAGTTTGCTCCGTTTCTTCTATTTCAATATTGTATTTTTTGGCTAAATAGCGAATGGCTTCTGGATAGGTAAAGTGCTCGTGCTCCATCAAGAAAGCAACTGAGTTCCCTCCTTTACCTGTACTAAAGTCTTTCCATATTTGTTTTACAGGCGAAACCATAAATGACGGAGAACGCTCATCAGAAAACGGACTCAATCCTTTAAAGTTGCTTCCGGCCCTTTTTAATTGGACAAAATCCCCAATAACCTCCTCTACTCGAGCTGTTTCGAAAACAGTATCTATAGTCGCTTTTGAAATCAATTTTTAAACTTTTAGAACTTCAAAGTTACAAAGTTTAGCTCGACAAAATTATCTATTATTTAAATAAATTACTGAAAACTTTAATCGCATTTTGATTAACTAAACCACTCTACATCAATTATTAAAAACGAATAACGAAGTAGAATTATTGTTAATTTTACTTTTATATATGATAAAATATGCTTTATTTTGTAGTAACCCAAATCATAAATTGCAATTTACTGCCCCATAATAATCATCTTTATGGAAATACCATCTCCAAGCCAAAATAAAAAGGACAAAAATATTTTTGTTGAGAATAACTTTCAAAATCAATTTGATTCCATTTTATCATTTATATCTGATTTATCTGAAGTCCCTTATGTTTATTTAAATATTAAGGATATCAATGATGATAGTAAGTCAAATAATTATAATCTCGGTTTCAATAGCGATATTACTGATGACTTACTTTCCATTATCGAAGCTGTTGCTGTACAAAATAAACCATATATACTTCCTAATAGCGACAAAGATAAAGATGTTAAACTAGGATATTTAAGCAACAACTCTACGCCATTAGTTTTTTTCGCAGGCTTCCCAGTAACAAATAAATTAGGAAAAGTAATTGGTGTACTAAGCGTAATGGATGTAAAGCCAAAAATACTTTCCCCTTTACAATTAAAAATAATTTCTCAATCGATTACTAATATCCAATTCTTAATCAACGCAAGGAATGAAAATAATGAACTCCAAAACACTCTTAAAGAAAAAGAATACCTATTTGATTCCCACTATGAAAACTCCGTAGAAGTCGTTTATGAGTTTGATGAGCAAGGAATAATAACTTATTTTTCAAAAAACTGGAAAACCCTTTTAGGTCATGAGAGAAGCGCTGTTTTAGGATCTAGCTTTAGTTGTTTTATTCATCCAGACGACATGAACATTTGCATGAATGCTGTGGTGAATTTAACTGAAAGAAAAACATTAAAAGAAGAAATAACCTATCGCATAAAGCAACAAAATGGTAGCTATGTCTGGCATAGCGCCATTTTAAAAATAGTGGACACAAAAAAAGGCTATTATTTTGTGGGGAATTGCAAGGACATTACCGAGCATCTAGAATCAAAACAGAAGCTTGAAAGCCAAAAAGATTTTTATATCAAAATATTAGACCGCCTCCCTACTGGAGTGGCAGTCTTTGATAAAAACTATAAATACGTTTATTTAAATCCAACAGCAATCAAAAACGATGAGCTGCGTAAATTCATCGTCGGAAAAGATGATTTTGAATATGCCATTCATACGGCCCGAGATCCTGCTTTTGCAGAACTCCGTTTTTCAAAATTTTTAGAAGCAATGGAGTCCAAAAAGTTAATCGAATGGCAGGATGAAATCACCCAAAGTAATGGCTCTATAACGACGCATAACAGAAAGTACAACCCTGTTTTTAATGAAGACGGCACATTAGAGATGATGGTGGGATTTGGAACTGATATCACTGAAAGCGTAAAGAATGAAAACGAAATAATTGAAAGTAAAAAACTACTAACAAGCATCCTAGAAAATGTAAACACAGGAATATTAGTTGTAGGTCCAGATTCAATAATAACTAAAAATAATAAAGCCGCTTGCGAAATGTTAGGTCAGTCTGAGGAACAACTGCTAGGAAAAACTCCTAGTGATCCAGACTGGAAAATAATGTATCCAGACGGGAAGGAATTTAAAAGTGAGGATCTTCCAATACTAAAAGCAATTAAAGAATTAAAACAAATAACAAGGGTAGTCATGGGCATTTATCGTCCCTTAACAAATGATCTTGTGTGGCTACTTGTTGATGCTAATCCCGTTTTTAATGATAACAAATCCTTGCTTTATGTAGTGTGCTCTTTTAAAGAGATAAGTAATCAAATAAATGCTGAAAATGAATTAAGAGTAAGTAATGAACGATTTCTATATGCAAATAAAGCGACTTCGGATGTAATATACGACTGGGACTTAGCTACAAAAAAAGTGTTTTACGGAGACGGTTACTATGAAACTTTTGGTTTTAAATTTAATAACAGCCTGTACGATATAGGTGAAAATTCCAATTTGCTGCACCCGTCAGACAAACACGAAACATACAGAAGCTTGAATGAGACTATTTTGAGCAATACTGACTTTTGGGAACAGGAATATAGACATCTCAAGCCTGACAATAGCTACGCGGTAGTAAAAGATACTGCTTATATTCTTCGCAACAAAAAAGGAGAAGCAATTAGGATTATTGGAGCGATGAAAGACATAACAGAAAAAAGAGCGCTGAAAGATCAATTGCGACAAAGCGAAGAACAGTTCAAGGACGCTTTCAATGACTCAGCAGCTGGTATGGCATTTATAAATAGCGACGGATATTACACTGAAATAAACACTAGGCTCTCTAAAATTCTGGGGTATACCATTTCTGAAATGAAATTGCTACGCTTTGAAGACATAATGTATAGGAATGATTTTCAGAAATATTTAATCTACAAGGCAAAATTAGATTCTCATAAAATACCAAGTTTTACCGCAGAAATAGGGTTTATAAATAAGAATAAAAGCACGGTATGGATAAGCCTATCCGTTTCACTTATTAAAAAAAACCAGCAGTATATATGCCAATTTATAGATATTACCAATCGAAAAAAAATAGAGGATGAAAATAAGCTATTGTTAGACGAAAAGAATGCAAACAAACAAATTCAGCTCGACGAAGCTGAAAACTTATACCGACTAATTGCCGACAATACTGTAGACTTAGTCTGCTTACATGATTTAAAAACTTTATTTGAATATGTTTCCCCCTCTTTAAAAAATTTAGTTGGGTATCAACCGGAAGAATTAATCGGTAAAGCTCCTAGCGATTTTGTTCATCCAGAAGATTTAGAAAGGTTTCAGCAAAGCATTAGAACGAAGGATTTTTGGCAAAATAAGGTTTCCAAAAGTGATAATTATAGATTTCAACACGCCGATGGAGGCTATATATGGTTGCAAATAACTACAAGTTTACTTGAAAAAAACGGAATTGCGGTAGGATTTCAGACTAACGGAAGAGATGTGACCAAAGAATTAGCAGCACAACACAATGTTGAAGAAGCATTATTAAAAGAAAGAAAACTAAATGAGTTACGAACTAATTTAGTCTCTACTATTTCTCACGAGTTTAGAACCCCTATGACTACAATTAGAACTAGTGCGGAACTAATAAACATGTACCTAGAAGCACCACAGGTAGAAAACCACCCCCGTTTACAGAAACGAGTTGATATTATAACTCAAGAAATTGACAGACTTGTAGAGCTGATGAATGCGGTATTAACCATTTCTAAAGAGGATGCTGGAAAAACAACTTACAATCCTAGCTTGTTCAATCTAAAAACACTTTGCACAGAAACAATAGATAAGAACTTTACCGAAATAAAGGATAAAGGGCAGGTAAAAGTAAAGTTTGTAGGTAGTAATTTCTTAGTTCTTGCAGATAGAAATTTAATGGAATATTCTATCTCCAACATATTAAGTAACGGATTTAAATACTCTCCTAATTCGAAAGATATAGAGTTAAATATTACATCTACTGCTACAACATGTACGGTTCAGATTATTGATCATGGTATTGGAATTCCCAAAAAAGACCAAGATAAACTTTTTAACACATTCTTTAGAGCAAGTAACACTGACGGTATTGCTGGAACAGGTCTAGGCTTATATATTGTTAAGACCTTTGTAGAGAAAAACAAAGGAACAATTACTCTCGAAAGCAAATTAGGAAAAGGAACAAAAATAACAATGAGCTTTCCACTAATCAAAGATAAGTAACATGCAGAAAATATTAATAATAGACGATGAAAAGAATCTTAGAGAAACATTATGTGAACTATTAACTCATGGCGGCTTCGAAGTTCATGAAGCGCAAAATGGACAGCAGGGAATTGAACAAGTGAAGCAAATAAAACCAAACCTGATAATATGTGACATAATGATGCCCATTCTGGACGGCTATAGCTTCTTAAAACAACACCAAAAATCAATATATTCAGATATACCTGTATTATTAATTTCTGCGAAAACTGAACAGCCAGAGGAATTAATTAGCCTAGGTATAAAAGGATACTTGAGCAAACCATTTAAATACAATGAATTGATCTCAAAAATCAACTATGCTTTAGCTAAATAACAGTTTATTTGTTGTTTGTTTAAGCCACATAATTAAAAATACCCGACTGATTATTAATCTCGTACCCTTTAATCTCCTTAAAAATAAAAACGAAAGATTTTGCGAAAGCCAAGTGCTTTTTAGGAACTAAAAACTCACTAAATCCATCTAAACCTTTATTAACCAATAATTTGTAGGAAAAAGGCCTGATGCACAAGAACGATGTTATAACTGCAGTACTTATAAAAAGCGACGCTACTTGAATTAAAAACTGATTATTAAAAAATAGAATATAACAAGAAAAAAAAAATATTACTATAAAAAATAGCAAGCGATTTAACGACACCGCCCTATTTTTTATTAATCGTACATTAGTGATTTGATCAAAATTAAAGTTTGCTTTTTCTCCGTTGACATCAATAATCACAAGCGAGCCTTGTATATAAAAAAAAGGATTTCCGTTATCTGTATTTTGCGAAGTACTATCTAAACCCATAATTATCAAGTTTTTATTTTTTGCCTAAAATACTTATCAAAACAGCTTACCCTAACAAAAAATTGTAAATAATCAACTAAATTTATTGCCCCCAATAAACTTTAAGTAAGCTGTTTGATAAGAAAGTACCCAAATCATCTTTCAAACATAAAACACAAAACTCAATTTTTATCGGTTTTAATTCATAATTTAAAAACCTTTACTCATAATTTAATTTAAACTAAGAGAAGCTTCTTTTTAATATTGAATGTAGGATATTTATTTAGCAACCAAACAAAATATAAACCCCCTAAGAACAATATGGAAGCCTAGATTTAAGTGATTTCATAACGGATTATTGCTATAAATAGTATAGAATATCCTTTATGTTAAACCTGAATTTCGACTGAATATCACATGGAGCTCAGCTAAAGTTATGCTCAAAAGAACTTCGCTTAGCATTCTTATTCTCTTTAGCATTATAAAATAATAGTGGGATTGCTTTTTACACTGATTACAACTAAGGCGTTACGGTGTATAAGAGAATCGACGATACAAAAATAGAAATGAAAATAATAAATGAAATGAAAATTACTTCCTTACTCACTTTAAGATTGGTGATTCTTTCCTCTATCTTCTTATAGCTTTCGTCTGTAGGTCTTATGATGATCATAGCGTGCAAATTAAATATTAAGTAAGACATTATCTTTAGAAATAAAGATAATTACGAATTAAAACTAATCTTAAAAATTAAATTGTAAACATTATTGATTCATAAACTAAAATTATTAGTAAATGATTTAAAATCTAAGTGGTGAGCCAGAGTAAATTGATCTTAAAGAGATTTTATATAATCGGAAGGACTTTCAGTTTTATAATTTTTAAAACTGGTCGAGAAATAGGAAATAGAATTAAAACCTGTTTGGTCTGCTAAAAACTGAATGTTCCTTTCCCCAAGATTGATAAGTTTAATCGCATATTCCAATTTAAATTCCCGAATATATTGACTTATATTTTTATTAGTTCTTTTTCTGATTTTTTTATCTAATGTAGATTTACTGACATGCAATAAGTTTGCAATTTCTACTATTTCAATTTTTGATCTAATGTTTTCAGCTAAAATAGAATTGAGAGACAACATAAAGTCCTTTTCAGACAGCTTTATAGTAACTTTAGAAAAAGGGTCAGGAGTAAATTTATTTTCTATTTGTTTTTTTAGAGCTAAAATGTTATTTATTTTAAAAATCATCTCCTTTACTTTGAAAGGCTTCATTATATAATCGTTCACGCCGATTTCTAACTGCTTATAACGCACCTCTTCATTTCCATTTGCAGTAATCATAATAAACGGTATCGTATTAAACTTATTTGATTTCCTAATTTCCAGAAACAACTCTTCCCCGCTCATCAAAGGCAACATCAAATCGCTAATGATAATATCAGGTATATTGTTTTGTAAATAATCAAGCGCTTCAATACCATTTTTAAACCAATGAACGTCAAATCCTGCTAAAACAAGAAATTCTAAAATAGATGACCCTAGATTTAGATCATCTTCGATTAAGACTATTTTAATGGCTGGTGTTATCATTTTACAAACATATATGTTTAATATTTTAAAACATAGCTTAAAGTTTTTAATTTAAGAGTTACAAAATACAAAAAAAAAATAAATTAAAATACATTTATAACTTATTAAGCTTTTTACTATAAATGAAAGATAGTTTTTTAGGATTTGCAATAGTTAACAACGCCGTATTAGAGAAATCAATATTAGATGACGCCCTAGAACTATGCGTTTCTATTTTGTGTAACACTCTTTCTATGGATCAATGTTATATTTATAACTGCAAACTTGAAAAAATACCTAACCGTCATGTAAATAAGATTAAAAACGACAAAGATTTCTCTGACAATGAAAATCTAGAAAAAAAATTAAAAAATCTATTTTCTCAAAAAAAAGAGACCTTTAACTTGGGACAACTTATACGGAGCGATACCGAAGAGTCGGAACACCTGCCTCTTAGAGAGATGATGAGATCCAGAAACATAGAGACCTATTTTCTATTTCCTATAATCAGTAATGACAAACCTTGGGGTTTTATAGGCTTTGAAAAATCCCAAAAAATACATTGGAGCACAGCTGAAGTTAAATCAGTGGAGCTTTTGTCTAAAAACATTGGAATACGAATCTATAAAGATTCGATAGTTGACTCCTTAGGAGCTCAATTAGAAAACTTAAATTATTATATGAATGGCACTAATCAGGCTATGTGGGAATTAGATCTCACAACATATACTCCTACTTACTCCTATAGTTGTGCCGAAATGATTGGTTATGAATTAAATGAAGTCGAACAAACCTATAAATTTTGGAGAAGCAACACGCATCCAGAAGATGCCGCTCTGTTAGAAAAAAACCTTGCTGATTACTTGGCCAATATTTCAAATAAGTTCACCGGTTTATTGAGAATGAAACATAAAGAAGGCCATTGGGTCTGGATCAGATATTCTGGTTTAGTAATGAGAGGTAATCACGGGCCTCTCAAGAAAATGATAGGTACTAATATTGATGTAACGTCTTTAAAAGAAAAAGAAATCCAACTACAGTCGTCAGAAGAGAAATATAAGTTTATCACCGAAAATTCCTCGGATATAATCTGTCAACACGACAAATATGGAAAATACATCTATATTTCAAAATCATACACGACAATTTTAGGTTATGAAATTAGCGAGATGATTAATAAAAATGCTTTTGACTATATACATCCTGATGATATAATCATGGTCAGCGCAGCCCATAAAAAATATATAGAAACTAACAAACACGAAGTTTTAACTTATCGCTTTAGAACACGTGACAATGCCTATGTTTGGTTAGAAACGACCTCAAAAAGTATTATTGATAATGAAAATAATGTAATTGGTCTACAAACTTGTAGTAGAAATGTTTCTGAACGAATCAAAGCCACATTAAAAGAGAAAATAAATTTCGATAAAGAAAAAGAATTGACTCAGATGAAGTCGGACTTTGTTGTAATGGCATCCCATCAATTTAGGACCCCATTGACTGTAATCTATTCAAATACTGAATTACTAGAACTTAAAACCAGCAATTTAGAAAAGGAAACTACTCTTTTAATTGAACCTATTACGGCTCGAATAAAAAAAGAGGTCGATAGAATGACAGGCTTAATGAATAATATTTTAGTCTTTGCTAAATACAAATCTCAAAAAACAAAAATAGAGATAAAAACAATAGACCTTGATATATTAACTACTAGATTAAAGGAGACATACTTTTCGAGTAATAGTGACGAAAGAACATTACGGGTAACCACAAAAGGAGAAAAAAGAACGATTTGTAGCAACGAATTATTATTAATTCAGATTTTAACAAACTTGATTGATAATGCTTTTAAATATTCTATCGGCAAAACTAATCCATCCCTAAAAATAATTTATTTACAGAACGAGGTGCAAATAGAGCTCGTTGATCATGGCGTTGGGGTACCCGAAGATGAGATCAAACAGTTGTTCACTTCTTTTTTTAGAGCCTCAAATACAAATACCATCCAAGGCTCTGGCCTTGGTTTATCAATAGTTAAAGAGTTTACTTCTTTGTTAAACGGGACTATCACATTAAAAACTAAAGAGAATTTAGGAACAACCATAAAATTGAAATTCCCTTATGAATAAACGTAAAATTCTGCTGGTTGATGATGATGCAAACTTACGAGAAACTATGTTAGAGCTTTTGACACATCATAATTATGAAGTCAAAACGGCTTCAAATGGTCAAAAAGCGTTACAAACACTAAACGACTGGTTCCCTGACTTGATTATAAGCGACATGATGATGCCTGTGATGGACGGACATGCTTTTCATGAATTAGTAAAAGAAAATGTTCTTCTGAGTTCTATTCCTTTTGTTTTCTTAACTGCAAAATTAGAAGAGGACCAGATGAGAAAATACCTGAATCAAGGCGCCGATGATTACGTACCAAAACCTTTTAACATAAAATATCTAATCGAAATAATAGAGTCAAGAATTGAGCGCTTTGAAAAAATAAAAAACGCGAACAGGAATATTTATTTAGGTGATAAAAAACACTTCTCACATGAAATAAACACACCACTTAATGGAATTTTAGGCTCCATAGATCTTTTGATCGATAATAAAGGTCTTGATCAAGAAGATGTTTTTAAATTTTATGAAGCCATAAAAATATCTGGGGCAAGACTGCATAAGACTATGCAAAACGTAATGCATTTTCAAAACCTCAAGAGCGACACACTTGTATTTGATACTACTTCAACTACGGCAATATTAGATGATTTTTTAATAGTAAAAACGAAAATAGCTGACGGATACGAAAATCAAGAAAAAAGAATCATTTATGAAATTGACAAAGCAAATCTAAAAATTTGCGAGAAGTATTTACAATTCATTCTTTTTGAGCTAATTGATAATGCTTTAAAATTTTCACCCGACAATAGAAACGTAATGGTTTCTGGAACTATAAATAGTAACGATTTTTATGAATTAGTTATTAAAGACTTTGGCATTGGTTTTAGTGAAAATGAATTAAATAAAATTGGAGCCACACAACAGTTTAACAGAGACGAGAAGGAGCAGCAGGGTCTAGGATTAGGTCTTTTTCTTAGCAGAATTATTGTAAAAAAATTCCAAGGAGTTTTCAGTATTAGTTCTAAAGAAAAAGAGGGCACAACAATAAAAATAGAACTCCCCATATCCACCTAGTTTTAATCTAAGAAAAATAAATTCACCGTAAACATAATTATTTCATTAACAACCTAATAAATAAATACCATGATAAAAGTATGCTTAGCCGATAATTATCCCGCAATACATGAGGGTATAAAATCATATTTCGAAAACCATCCAGATATTAGCATTATGGCTAATGTCAACAAATTTTCAATGGTTACAGAATTACTTAAAACAAAAGATATTGATGTTTTAATTTTAGATCTAGAACTAGAAGGTCTTTCAAGTATTTTTGAAATTAAAACAGTTTTAAAAACATATCCTGCAACAAAAATTATAATTTTTAGCCATATTTCAGAGAAGATTTATGCCTCAAACTATATCAAAGCGGGTGTGTCAGGATATATTCATAAAACCGAAAAACTAGAAATTTTAGCAAAGTCTATTGTAGAAGTTAATGAAGGACTGATTATCATGGATGAAACCATTAAAAAGAACCTTTTATTAATAGCGGGTCAAAATAAAAGCGAACGATTACATCGTAAACTTTCTAACAGAGAAGCTGAAGTTCTACGTTATCTAAGTGGAGGGAAAAAAAATCATGAAATTGCTGAAATACTACGCCTAGATGAGAAGACGATAAGCACCTATAAATTAAGATTATTAGTAAAGCTTAACGTCACAAATTTAGTAGATTTAGTAAATAAAGCAAAAATACTAGAAGTGATATAGATAATATCCCTTACTAGTTACAATCTAAAATCATTGCCTATTATCCTGTTCTTCTAAATGGGGTAATGGCAATGACGATGATTTACAAGAAATAAAACTAGAGAAAAATTTTTTTTTATTTACTCATTCTGTGGAAGCAGTGATATAAATAGCATCTGTAAATGCAGTCTATTGAAACAAAAAAAAGCTTCCACCAAAATCCCTTAAAAAAAATAAAATTACTTTTTTCTTTCAATAACGTAATTTACCATCAAGACTAAAGCATCTTTATACTCTGAGTCGGGATAATTATTTAATAGTAAAAGCGCCTCCTGCTGAAATTCTACCATTTTGCTCTCAGCGTAGGTCAAACCATTATTATCTTTAACAAAAGCAATCACTTCCTTTACCCGCTTCTTATTTTTGTTATGGTTTTTTATAGAATTGATCAACCAGCTTTTTTCACTTGAGGAACAGGAATTCAAAACATGGATCAGTGGCAAAGTCATTTTTTGTTCTTTTATGTCGATCCCTGTGGGTTTCCCAATAGCTTCCTCCGAATAATCGAACAAGTCATCTTTGATTTGAAAGGCCATTCCTATGAGTTCCCCAAATTTACGCATATTCTCTACCTGACTCTCATCTTCAATAACAGATTTAGCACCAAGGGCACAACAGGCAGCGATAAGCGTTGCAGTCTTTTTCCTAATTATTTCATAATAAATATCCTCCGTGATATCAAGTCTTCGCGCTTTTTCAATTTGAAGTAATTCACCTTCACTCATTTCGCGAACAGCGACAGAAATAATCTTAAGTAGGTCAAAATCCCCATTATCGATAGATAGCAACAACCCTTTTGAGAGTAAATAATCTCCCACAAGCACTGCAATTTTATTTTTCCAAAGTGCATTTATCGAGAAAAAACCACGACGGCGATTGCTGTCATCGACCACATCATCATGAACTAATGTTGCGGTATGAATCAACTCAATAACACAGGCTCCGCGATAAGTTCTTTCATTGACTGACCCGGAAGAAACCATCTTTGCTGTGAGAAAAACAAACATGGGACGCATTTGCTTCCCTTTTCGGTTTACGACATAATACGTAATCCTATTCAATAAAGCCACTTGCGAGGTCATCGACTCATAGAACTTTTTTTCAAAAAGTTCCATCTCTTTAAAGATTGGCTGTTTTATTTGCGAAGTAACGTTCATTTATAGTTCAAATATACTGTTCTTATGCTTCCTTATTAGCTAACTGTCCGCAGGCCGCATCGATATCTTTTCCGCGACTTCGCCTAACTTTCACAACAATACTATTTGCTTCTAATGCTCTTATATAAGCGTTCGTTGCTTCTTCAGAGGCTTGTTGAAACTCACCATCATCAATCGGGTTATACTCTATCAAATTCACTTTGCAAGGGACATATTTACAGAATTTTACTAATGCATCTATAGATTCCTGATTATCGTTAATGTCTTTCCAAACCACGTATTCATAAGAAATCTTACTTTTGGTCTTTTTGTACCAATATTCTAATGATTCACGTAAATCAGCCAAAGGAAAATTAGCGCTAAAAGGCATGATTCGGGCACGAATTTCATCAATACCGGAATGCAAGGAAACCGCTAATTTGAATTTTACATCGTCATCAGCCAGCTTTTTAATCATTTTTGGCACCCCAGATGTAGAAACCATAATTCGTTTAGGAGACATCCCTAAACCTTCTGGTGAAGTTATCATGTCGATGGCTTTCATCATGTTGTTGTAATTCATCAACGGCTCTCCCATTCCCATGAAAACAATATTAGATAACGGATGATTGTGATATAAGAGACTTTCTTTGTCTATAGCAATGACCTGGTCATAAATTTCACCAGGCTCCAGATTTCTCATTCTTTTTAGCTTCGCTGTAGCGCAAAAACTACAGTCTAAACTGCAACCCACTTGACTAGAAACACAGGCTGTTGTTCTTGTATTAGTAGGAATCAAAACAGATTCTACAACTAAACCATCATGTAAACGAACCGCATTCTTAACTGTACCGTCTTCAGAACGTTGCATCGTATCTACCTTGATATGATTGATAACAAAATTGCTCTCTAGCATCGCACGCGTTTCTATAGATATATTTGTCATATCCTCAAAACTGTGTGCCCCCTTACTCCATAGCCATTCATAGACTTGATTACCACGAAATGCTTTATCTCCACTAGTTACAAAAAATTCGCGTAATTGTTCTTTTGATACTGCTCGTATGTCTTTCTTTTCAATTTGCATGCTGCAAATTTAATGACTATTTGTTGATTTGTTGTTTTGATAATTTAATAACTTTGAACCAAATCGAAAAAAAATCAAAAATGCACTTTATTTCCCAAGATTTAGAAGACTATATCGAGCAACATTCTGGAAAAGAGCCCGAACTATTAGCTGCGCTAAACAGAGAAACTTACCAGAAAATATTGTTGCCTAGAATGTTAAGCGGGCATTTTCAAGGACGTGTTTTAAGCATGTTATCAAAATTAATCCGACCAATAAATATACTTGAGATTGGCACATTCACTGGCTATTCGGCTTTGTGCTTGTGCGAAGGAATGCAAGAAAATGGAATACTACACACCATCGACATCAAAGAGGAGCTCGTTGATTTCCAGCGTAAACATTTTGACAAATCCCCTTGGGGGAAACAAATTGTACAGCATCTAGGAGAAGCAATAGAAATAATCCCAAATTTGGATGTTACATTTGATTTAGTTTTCATAGATGCAGATAAAGAGAACTATATCAACTATTTTGAGCTCATTGTACCTAAAATGAATAAGGGTGGTGTAATACTATCTGATAACGTGCTGTGGAGTGGAAAAGTGCTGGAGCCATTAAATCCTAAAGACATCAGCACAAAAGTACTTTTAGACTATAATAACTTATTGATAAATGACCCAAGGGTGGAAACTGTTTTATTGCCCATTCGTGATGGATTAACGGTCAGCAGGGTTTTGTAGAATAAACAATACCGGTTAGATTTAAAATAGCATAGACGAGGGATGTAAGTTCTACTAGTTCCCATGCAAATTCCCTAAACAAAAAAGAGTTCCCGATGGAAGCTCTTTTTTGTTGATCTTGCGAAAACCACTTTCAATCAATGTATTAAAATGTAGAGTAGGATTAGATACTTAAGACTTCAGAGGAAAATACTTTTTTTGTATGGCTTGATGTAATTTAAAAAATATAAATCCTGCAAAGACTCCAAACAGATAGCCAGACAATATATCAACAGGATAATGTAAGCCTAGATAAATTCTACTGTAAGCAAAAATTAACGGCCACAAAAAGAGTATGTAAAAATATTTAAAATAGCGATTTAAATTAAAATATAAAAAAGTGACCACTGCCATAGAGTTTGCGGCATGACCAGAAAAGAAACTGTAGGAGCCCCTGAATTGTACTACTCTAATTAAAGAATTTACTTCTGGGTTATCGCAAGGACGGTGTCTTTGAAAACCATTTTTGAATAAGTTCGTAACTTGGTCTGTAAACGTAATTAAAAGCGCAACAAACAAAAGCAAATACAGACTTTGCTTTGTGCCTAATTTTTTAAATATAAAGTATAATAACAGCAAAAATAAAGGCAGCCAATTGAGCTGATTAGTAATCATCAACCAAAGCCCATCATATTTAGCAGACCCCAAATTATTTAGATATATGAGCAAATCGGTGTCTAGCGACAGTATTTTTTCTATCATTATTTTTGACGTTTCACTGGTCCCGTAGCATCTTCAATGTCTTCTTTGACTTTATTTGCTTGCGTTAGCGTGTCTCCTAATAGGTCCTCTTTGGCTTTGCTGATTTGGGAATTTATGTTCCCCGTCATATCTGACAATGACTTTTGATCAAGACCATTGGACTCAATTCCTTTCTGAATTTCACTCTTTATATCGTTAGTCGCATTTTTTAGTTGCGCCATGGCCTTACCCATAGTCCGTGCCATCTCAGGTACTTTGTCAGAACCAAAAAGCATGAGTACAATAAACATAATAAAAACTAACTCCCCTCCTCCAATGCCAAACATATTTCTAATTTTTTTATTACAGCAAAGATATCAAATTTTCAATTCTTGCCTTTTAAATTTTTCATAAAAAAAAGACTCTTAAAAGAGTCTTTTTTTTATCTGGTACTTAATCAAATTTTGTTTTTAGCTTTTCTTTTGGCCAAGTATTATTAGTCACATCAATATCTGCCGTTTCCAATTTTGGGTCAATTTGAATTTTCTTGATTGCTTTTTCAGTAGCATATACTTTCTTAGCGCTATCATTGCTTTTTCTCCAGATTTGTGCTGGATATTTAAAATTATCCACTGTGTCGTCTTCATAAGTAATTTCAACAAGAATTGGCATTATCATACCACCTGGTTTATTGAACTCCACTTCATAGAAGTATTTTGGTGATTTTAAAGCTCCTTTTTCTTCTGCAGTAAGAGCACTTACATAATCCGAAAGCAATTTTACATCCTCGATTTTTAATGCTTTCTTTTGATTTGATTTTAACTCCGAGTTACTTTCTTCTATCAAATATACAAACGGGCCTCTATCAACTCCGAAACGTCCTTTTCTTACTTTTGCATCTTTAAGTGCTACAGTTGGTGTTTCAGAAATATAATATTGTTTCACCTCTTTAATACCAATGTCAACAAAATCAGTTGAGTAAAACCAGCCTCTAAAGAACCAGTCTAAATCTACTGCCGACGCATCTTCCATAGTCCTGAAAAAATCTTCCGGAGTTGGGTGCTTGAACTTCCAACGGTTAGAATACACTTTAAAAGCATAATCGAATAACTCTCTACCCATAATGGTTTCTCTCAAGATATTAAGTCCTGTAGCCGGTTTTCCGTATGCATTATTACCAAATTGAATAATACTTTCAGAGTTAGACATTATAGGCTCTAGGAACTTTTGATCTCCACTCATGTAAGGAACAATGTTTTTCGCAGGACCACGTCTAGAAGGAAAGTCTGTACCTAATTCCTGTTCAGCCATAAACTCCATAAAAGAGTTTAAGCCTTCATCCATCCAAGTCCATTGACGCTCATCAGAATTCACAATCATTGGGAAAAAGTTGTGTCCTACTTCATGTATCACAACTCCCATCATTCCGTTTTTAACTTGCTCGCTGGTCACTCCATTTGCATCTGGACGCCCAAAATTCCAACAAATCATCGGATATTCCATTCCTTGATCCTCTGCCGATACAGATACCGCTTTTGGATAAGGATAATCAAATGTATGAGAAGAATAACTTTTTAAAGTATGCGCAACGGTTATTGTTGACGTTTCGCCCCAAAGTGGATTTGCTTCTTTAGGATAAACGGAAGCCGCCATCACTACTTTATCGCTCAATTGTACTGCCATTGCATCGTAGATAAATTTTCTAGATGTAGCAATTCCAAAATCTCTAACATTTTTAGCGCTAAATTTCCATGTTTTCTTCTTGTCAGAGAAGCCTTTTTCACTGGCTTCAGCCTCAGCTTGCGTAACAATTACAACTGGCTTATCGAATGATTTCTGCGCCAATTCATATCTTTTTACTTGTGCCGGCGTGAAAACTTCACTTCTATTCATTAACTCCCCTGTTGCTTCCATAACGTGATCAGCAGGAACAGTGATATTTACGTCAAAATCTCCGAAAGGAAGAGCAAACTCTCCACTTCCCCAAAACTGCATGTTTTGCCATCCTTCCACATCATTATAAACAGCCATTCTAGGATAGAATTGAGCAATTACATACAATCTATTTCCCTCTTTTTCAAAAAACTCGTAACCAGAACGACCTCCGTCTTTTTGATAATCATTGATATTGTAAGACCATTTGATAGAAAATGAGATTGTTGAATTTTGTTTCATTGGAGAAGCCAAATTGATTCTCATCATGGTGTGGTTTACTGTATAGGACATGGCTTTGCCATTAGCGTCTTTTACATACTCTAGATTAAATCCACGATCCAATCCTTTTTCTAAAAATTTGTTAGCAAAAGTTGAAGCTGGATAGGTCTGATCCATTTTATCGCTTTCTGCCAAAGGAGACTCAGAATCTTCCGAGGCTTGATTTTGATCCAATTGTATCCATAAATACTCAAGGCTATCTGGTGAGTTATTATAATATGTAATAGTTTCAGAACCACTCAATTTTGCCTTTTTATCATCCAACTCTATATCAATTTTATAGTCAGCTTGTTGTTGATAATAAGCAGGGCCGGGGGCACCAGATGCCGTACGGAACATATTAGGCGTCGCTAATAAGTCATACATCTGACTAAACTTATTTGTGTCGTAAGAACCTTGTTGTTTTGAGGTTACCGTTGTTGTTTTTTCTTGCGCAAATAAAGCTACTGGAAGAATAAAAAATAATATGATTTTTTTCATGGGTAGGATTAAAATAATTAGGACGTGAAAATACTGTTTTTTAACAAAGCACCATTCTTTAATCAGAATTTTAACATATGCTTAGTGGAAGATTCCGTGAAAAGAAAACTTTGTTTCTCTCCCAAAATGGTAAAATGCGTAATGTTTTGCTGTTCTAAATTCCAATCAATTAAAATAGAATTAAAGGTTTCCAGCGAATTGATTTTATTGATCCCATCAATACTTAAATAACAAACTAGAACATCCCCTTCTAGTTCTTTACTCAAAAAGTTCATTGTACTGTATTTTCCATTTACCTTAATCGAAAGTTTTTCAGCAAGGTATTTTTTCAGCAAAACCATTTCTGCAGGCAATTCTGTTTGCGTTCCTAGATGCAATTTTTTATTGTATTTTTTCTCAAGTGCTTTGTCTAGGTCATCCACAAAAATTCTAGCTGTAATTTGGAGCATTTTTTTTTCGGGTGCATAATTTATTTGATAAATACCCATGTAGAATTTATGAACACTGAAAGAAGTCAATGTTACAAAAAAGATTGCCAAAAGTAAGTAAAAGATTGTTTTTTTCATTCTTCAAAAGTAGTAATTCTTTTGTATTCCTTGTTTTTTGAAATGAGGAAATCTATAAGTTGGAACTCATCACTTGGAGCCATTAAAGTTCTCGATTTTGGGTCATTCTCGCAAAAAACAAGAAAAAGCTTGATTTCATCATCATTTAACTTTAAGGTATTAGCAAAAAAAGCATAATTGACCCTTTCTATGGCGAGCTCTGAAAAGCTAGTATCCTTGTAAAAATCAACTTTCTCAGGATTGTTCTTTCTAAGCATTTTCAAAACATCTTTATAGATGCGCACGAAGTCCATGCCTTTTTCGATACTTCCGTCCCGAGACATAGTACTGTTTTTTGGCGACGATCTTTCGTCGTCAAAAAACTGCATGTCAACATATTTCTGGGTACCCCCAGATATGGGATTCACCTCTTTTTTGGCTAGAATTAGCACCTCAGCTAACTCATTGGTAAAAACGTCCATTTCTACCACAAATTCAGGAACAATAAACTCTTTTTCCGTGAGGACGACCCTCTTAGATTTAAACGTCAAACTTGAAAAAACCAAGGTGTCGTTAACTTTAGCTAAAATCTTAAAAAAACCATAACTATTGACAATTACACCTGTTTTAGAATTTACGTTAAAAACAATCACATTTTCTACAGGTGCAAGATCATTTCTAACTTGTCCTTTTAACGGTATTGCTGAATCAATTTGGCTAAAGCAAAATTGACTCAACAGGCTCAAAAGTACTATTACTATTTTAGTTTTCATTTGCTATGGTTTTAATATATTTTTTAGCTAAAGTAATGATCAGAAACATGCAAAGTGTCTTGTTTTTAGCATTTAAAGCTGCAACAAAATCGATGTCTTCAATGCAATAATATTGAAACCCTCTGATATAATCTTTCGGTATTTTGAGCGTCTGGACGTAGTACTTGTCTTCAAAAACATACTTTAGTCTATTCATAAGCTGCTCTTTATATTCCACCGCAACTTCTTTTTTAAGCATAGAGGTTCGTCCAGACATCCAATTCAAAGGTCTATCCAACAAACCAGACCTTGCTGTATATAATTTCCTTGCGGCAGGAGTGTACTTTTTTTGTCCGATAGGTACAATTCCCAAATTTACAGCACTGATTTTTGAATTCTCATTTATAATCACTTCATCTAGCTTTATACTATTAGAAGTCATTTGAAAATCAATAACTCCCAGAGCCAAATCAGCACTGGTTAACCTCTTATGTAAAGTTACAAGATTTACAGCAGAAATAACCAAAACATCTCCCTCTTTTGCCAAAATTGAAAACATTCCGTTTTTATCTGAACTTGCCGCTTTTTCATTAGAAGTGTTCACTATATTTATTCCTTCGACAGCAATTGAGTCGACAATTATCTTTCCGTGAATCTCACTTTCACTAAAAGTTTGACCAAAAGTAATCTGAAAAAGTAGTATCAAAAAGAAGAGGAAAGTATTATTCGTTTTCACAAGCGATGATTTCATTATATTTTGTGGCTAGCTCTGCTAACAGGAATTCAGTCGATAGTACGTTTTTAGAACTTAAAATTTTAGTAAACTTTTCATTTTCTACGGCGTAATATTCAAACCCTTTCACGTAAGCCAAAGGTATATTTAACTTCTTTACGAAGTGATTTTCGTCAAATATATTATCTAACATTGCCAAATAAGTTTCTTTCCTTTCTACTACGAGCTCTTTTTTAAGCATAGTAGTTCTTCCAGAAATGAAATTCAGCAAAGGATCAAGTCCCATCGGATTCAATCTGCTTGAACTTGCAGTTGCATATTTTCGCTCTGCCGCTGTATACGATTTCTGATTTGAAGGAATGATTCCTAAGGAAACCGAATTGATATTGTTATACCGCCTGATTACAACTTCGTTCAGTTGATTCATTATAGGCTCCATTTGTACCGAAAATAATTTTTCTACAAAATCATCGACAGTCAGAACAATCCGAGTTCTCCTAAATTGCGCTGCCGAAAACAGTAGAGTATCCCCAACAGTTGCTAGTACTGAAAAATAGCCTCCGTCATCAGTCATCTCTGCTTGTTCCGTTTTTAAGTTTATCACATAGAAACCTTCTGGAGTTCCAAAATTGGTCCTCACTTTTCCACTTAATTTTCTTGGAATCGCTGTTTGTGCCAATGCTGCAGCTGCAAATAATACAAAAAAGACACAACTAAATTTACCCATCTACATTGTAATTACATTTAATTATTCATTACTTGTAAAATTATCCTAAGCCTTTCTAAATTAACTACTAAGGACTTGGTAAAAAAATGTTAATAAAAAACAAGCCAAAAAACAAGCCTGATTTTATACCTTTAACTCATAAATTTCAAAGAAAAAAAATGAAAAACATAATCATAGCAAGTACGTCAACACTGCACGGGGGCGGATATTTAGAATACCTCTTACCTGAATTGAGTAAGCATTTCGAAGACTGCAAAACCGTTCTTTTCATCCCGTACGCACGACCTAGTGGCTTATCCCATGAAGAGTATACATCCAAAGCTTCTTTAGCTTTCGCTAAAATAAACATAAGTGTAAAAGGCATTCATGAATTTAAAGACCCAGCTTCAGCGATTGAAAACGCAGAAGGAATATTTACCGGAGGCGGTAATACCTTTGTATTAGTGAATGAATTATACCGAAACAACATCATGACCGTACTTGGTCAAGCCATTAAAAAAGGAATCCCGTATTTAGGTACAAGTGCAGGGAGCGTAATTTGTGGCTTAAGCATGCAAAACACAAACGATATGCCCATCCTTTATCCTCCAAGTTTTCAAACTACAGGATTAATCCCATTTAACATAAATGCACATTATTCAGATCCTGACTTAGAGTCTAAACATATGGGGGAGACTAGAGAAACGAGGATAAAAGAATTTCACGCCTTCAACACAATTCCAGTTTTAGGATTAAGAGAAGGCAGCTGGCTGGACGTAAAAGGCTCTACAATACTTTTAAAAGGGAATTTATCGGCTCGGCTTTTTAGGCAAAATCAAGTTGCTGAGGAAATTGAGAATGAAACAAACCTGAGTTATATCAAATAAAAAAGCCGAAACATAAATGTTTCGGCTTTGAAGAGCGAAAGACGAGGCTCGAACTCGCGACAACCAGCTTGGAAGGCTGGAGCTCTACCAACTGAGCTACTTTCGCA
>NZ_JBGQOE010000025.1:0-50527 GCF_052113685.1 Flavobacterium sp. W22_SRS_FP1 | reverse complement strand
GAGATACCGGAGCAACTGGAGCGCAAGGAGATAAAGGAGATCAAGGAATACAAGGTTTAGCAGGAGCCACTGGAGCACAAGGTGATAAAGGAGAGCAAGGAATCCAAGGTTTCCCTGGAGCTGCTTCAACAGTAGCTGGACCTCAAGGCATACAAGGTGAAATTGGTGTAACAGGTCCACAAGGTGTTCAGGGATTAAAAGGAGAAACCGGAGCAACTGGAGCACAAGGTCCAATTGGTTCTCCAGGAATAACTTCGCAACAGGCAACTGACATTAACACAAATAATGCAAAAGTTGGAATCACTACGCAACAGGCAAGCGACATTATCGCAAACAATGCCAAGGTTGGAATCACAATAGCACAGTCTGATGCCATTACTGCTAATACAGCAAAAACAGGAATCACTGCTGAACAGGCCAGTGAGATTTCAGTCAATACTTCCAAGGTCGGTTTCACGGATGCCTTGGTATCTGCGAATGCAGATGTTTTAGCCAATAAAGCCAAGGTTGGCATCACAACAGCGCAGTCTGATGCCATTACAGCCAATACATTAAAAACAGGAATCACAACCGCACAGGTCAATGAGATTTCGGCCAATACTGCTAAGATTGGTTTTACAGATGCCTCGGTATCTGCGAATGCAGATGTTTTAGCCAATAAAGCTAAAGTTGGTATCGCAACAGCACAGTCTAATGCCATTACAGCCAATACTTCCAAGGTCGGTTTTACGGATGCATTGGTATCTTTGAATTCAGATGTTGTAGCCAATAAAGCCAAAGTTGGAATCACACCAGCACAAGCAACTGCTATTGCAACCAACGCAGGTGCTATTACAACTTTAGAAGGGGAACAAACCGCGCAAAATACCGCCATCGCATTAAATACGGCAAAAGTATCATACCCTGGTGATCAGAATATATCAGGTATTGCAACCAATAACAGCGCTATTTCAACATTGCAAGGGGAACAAACCACGCAAAATTCTGCTATTGCTTTAAATACAGCTAAGAAGGGAATTACATCTCAACAAGCTTCAGACATTACTGCCAATACAGTAAAAACAGGAATCACAATAGCACAGTCTGATGCCATTACTGCTAATACAGCAAAAACAGGAATCACTGCTGAACAGGCCAGTGAGATTTCAGTCAATACTTCCAAGGTCGGTTTTACGCATGCCTTGGTATCTGCCAATTCAGATGTTGTAGCCAATAAAGCCAAAGTTGGCATCACGCCAGCGCAAGCAACTGCTATTACAACCAACGTAGGTGATATTTCAACATTGCAAAGGGAACAAACTACGCAAAATACTGCCATAGCATTAAATACGGCAAAAGTATCATACCCTGGTGATCAGGATATTTCAGGAATTGCAACCAATAACAGCGCTATTTCAACATTGCAAGGCGAGCAAATAACGCAAAATTCTGCTATTGCTTTAAACGGGGCAATCACAACAGTACAAGCAACTAATATTGAAACCAACAAAGATGCTATTTCAACATTGCAAGGGGAACAAACTACGCAAAACACCGCCATAGCATTAAATACGGCAAAAGTTGGAATCACAACAACGCAGTCTAATGCCATTACTGCAAATACAGTAAATATTGCTACTAATGCAACTGCAATAGCTGCTATAAAACCGACAGCTTCAGGAACAACTGGTCAAGTGCTAACGATGAATACTGATGCTAACCCCATCCCAATATGGGCAGATCCTTCAGCAACTGGCTCAGGCTTACCTGATACTTCGGGTAAGTCTATAGGTGATGTATTAATGGTAGCTGACGGAACAGTAGAATGGACTGCACCGCCAGTTGCTTCTCCGACAACTTCGGGATTTTTATCGAGTACTGACTATACTTTATTTGGGAGTTCTTTAACAACTATTTCTAATAGACTGAATGATTTTATTCCTTATGGAGGTGCAGTATATTCTGTAGATTTGGGCGCTCATGATTTAAGAGTACAAGGGCTTACAATTGGTTTAGGAAACAATGGTATTGCTACAAATACAGCATTTGGGGACGCAGCATTGATAAATAATAACGCTGGTTTTAATAACACTGCGGTAGGTAATAATGCATTATTAAATAATATTGATGGATCTAGGAATGTGGCAGTAGGTTTTCAGACAGGTAAAAATGTTACATCTGGAAGTGGTAATACCATAATAGGTACAGGTTCGGGTTCGGGAATCACTACTGGCGGATCTAATGTTGTTATTGGTTCTTTTGCCGCTGAAACTTTTAACGGAGATAATAATACTATCATTGGTGTAAATGCAATTCTTGGAACTCAAGATTTATCCAACAGCACCGCGATAGGTTATCAAGCAAGTGTAGGAACAAGTAATACCATTCAATTAGGGAATACATCTGTTACCAATGTAAATACCTCTGGAGCTATCACTGGAACATCTTTTATAAAATCAGGTGGCATTGGTACACAATTTTTAAAAGCCGATGGAACTGTTGATATAAATGAATACTTAACCACAACAGGTACAGCAGCTTCTGCTACGAATTTAGCTGGTGGTTTAGGAGGTCAAATTCCCTATCAATCAGCTGCCGGAACAACTGCTTTACTAAGCAATGGGAATGTGGGACAAGTGCTTCAAAGTAATGGAACCACTGCTGCTCCAAGTTGGGCAGATCTTTCAGCCTCTGGTGGCCTAGTTAGCGTAACTGAAAACTCAAAGACGGGCTACCGAAGAGCCGATGCCAATGCCGCTAATTATGGAGATATTGGCAGTAAAGCGGTAGATATAAGTAGCTCATCAGCTACAAGTACTACAATGGGAGCAACCGGTTCTTCTGCCGTAGCCATGGGAATAAGTACAACTGCAAGTGGTCCTGGATCTACTGCAATGGGGAATGGCACACTAGCAAGTAATATCTATTCTACAGCGATGGGCAGTGGGTCTAAAGCTACCGGAAATACCGCTGTAGCAATGGGGAATTCTACAGAAGCATCAGGGCAGTATACTACAGCAATGGGATATGGCACAAAAGCATCTGGAACTGCTTCAACAGCAATGGGGATGGTTACAAGCGCAAGTGATTATGGTTCTTTGGTAATAGGAGCATATAATGAAGGTGGAAATACAGAATCTGCAAACGGAAGTGCCACAGCCTTTGATCGCGATAACACAGCTTTTGTAATTGGAAATGGAAATTCTTTTGGCCGATCTGACGCTTTTAAAGTTCTATTTAATGGAAATACTACGATAGCAGCGGATTTAAATGTTAATGGTCCTGTTATCGCCGATATCTTCGTAGGAAGTGGGTCTGGTTTAACAGGAACAGCCACTGCACTCAACATCGGTGGAAATGCCTTAACAGCCACTAAATTGGCTACTCCAAGAAACATCAACGGGATCGCATTTGACGGGACTGCCAACATCACCATTCCTTCAGCAGCAGATGCATCAGCCTTAACAGGCACCACATTAGCCAGTACTGTCACTGGATCTAGCCTAACCAGTGTGGGTACCTTAGGGAGCTTAACTGTAACCAGTCCAATCATAGCAAGTGTTACTGGAAATGCAGCCACCGTCACCACCAATGCCAACCTAACAGGAGACGTTACTTCAGTAGGAAATGCAACCACATTATCCAACGCAGCAGTAATTGGCCAAGTACTTACCGGGTATACTGCATGGGCAGGACATTCACTAGAAACCATCACAGCCACAGATAATATCTTAGAAGCGATCCAAAAGATAGATGGTAATTTTACTGGTCTTTCATCAGGAATATCAAGTCTGCGGCCTGGTCATATTTTTGTAGGAAGTTTGAATGGGACAGGAACTGAAGCGGTACTTCTGCAAGGAGATGCTACAGTCGGTACTAATGGTGTAGTCATAACTAACGATGCCATTACCTCATCAAAAATCTTAGATGGAACTGTTCTAAATGCCGACATCTCGGCTTCAGCTGCCATAGCACAGTCCAAGATCAGTGGTTTAACAACAGATCTCGCATCAAAAGCATTAATAGAATCTCCATCATTTACAGGAATCCCGCTAGCTCCTACAGCTACCGCAGGAATAAGCACCGAGCAAATCGCCACTACCAAGTTTGTCACTACTGCAATTGCAGGTGTTAACGCAGCAGGAGGACTAGTAAGCGTTACCGAAGGTGCTAATACGGGCTACAGAAGAGCCGATGCCATTGCCGATAATTATGGAAATATTGGGTTGAGTGCCGTGGATTTGAGTAATAGTCCTTCCGCCAGTACCACTATGGGAGCTACTGGAGAAAATTCCATTGCAATGGGAGAAAGTACAACTGCATCAGCACCTGTTTCTGTAGCGATGGGTTATTCTACAATCGCTAGCGATTATGGTTCTGTAGTTTTAGGTCAGTATAATAATAAAGGAAGTGTTGCAACAAGTGCCACTACTTTTTCTGCTACCGCCCCTGCCCTTGTTATTGGTAATGGTGCAGGTTCAAGTGCAAAAAGCGATGCTTTTGTGGTGGATTTCTCTGGTAATATAACCGCTAGCGGGAGTATGGATTTAAATGGAGCCGCTGCAACCTTAAATTCAATTTTAGCGGATGATCCATCCAATGTTACTGGTGCAACCCTACTTGTTCAAGCAGAACCTTCCAATAATATAGCTTTACAAATATTTGGCAATAATAGTGCTGACTACTACTCAGGCGGGAAAATTGTATTTGGAGATTATAGTCCAGGCAATTTTGGGGTGGCAATTAGTGAAGTCATCGACAATGAATTAGCCATTAGAGCTGACTATGTATCTTTTGAATCGGAAGATTTGTCACAAACAGGTGTTTATGTAGATGGACGAATTTGGGTACAAAGAGGAGGAATAACAGTAAAAGAAGGACATTTAGACTTAAGGACTGGTTCATATTTTGGTGATGGATCTATGTTAGAAAATTTAAGCATGGCAAATACCACTGGGCTTCAAGATAGTTTAAATGCTAAAGCACCAAAAAATAACCCAACATTTCTAGGTGCTGTAACTGCTGATTCGTTTATAGGTGATGCGGCTGGGTTAACGGGTTTGAGTTTTACTACTAATGCCGGTGTAACAAGTAATGGAAGTGGGATTATTGCAAGCGATGACTTTGTTTTTGGCAGTACAAAATTGGATGACATCAGTGGTGTAACAGCAGATAATTCTCGTTTTTTCTTTGATAAATCAAAAGGTGCATTTAGAGCTGGTGCTGTTAGTTCTTCAGAATGGAATTCTGAGAATGTAGGTGACTACTCCGTAGGAATGGGTTACAATTCGGAACCAACTGGTAAAGGTGCTGTGGCGATGGGTGCTTACGCGATTGCAAGTGGTATAGGTGCTGTGGCGATGGGTGCTGAAGAAGATGAAGTTGGAGCCACTACTGGACCTAATTCCAAAGGTAGGGGCAGTGTGGCTATGGGAATTGCAACCACCGCTTCAGCAATGGGATCTGTAGCATTGGGCGTGAATACACTTGCTAATGCGAGCTCTTCTTTTGCCTTTGGCTTAGAGACTGCAGCTCTTGGTGCTAATTCTGTAGCAGGAGGTTCATATGCGCGAGCTGAACAAGGGGAGAGTGTTGCTATTGGAAGCTATATTACGGCAAATACTTTTGGCGAAGTAGTTTTAGGGCGTTACAATGCACCAGCTTCAAGAAGAGGAAGTTGGGATAGTACTGATCCTCTATTTACCATCGGTAATGGTACTTCATCATTAACTAGCAATGCTTTTCAAATACTTAAAAATGGCAATGCAACTTTAAAAGGCACTTTAACGGCTACTAAATTCGTGGGTGATGGATCAGGGTTAACAGGTGTAACCGCTTCGTCTACTATTACAGACGGATCTATAACATCAGCACACATCGCCGATGCAACACTTGTTGATGCAGATATTTCACCTTCAGCTGCCATTGCACAGTCCAAGATCAGTGGGTTAGCATCTTCATTAGCAGGAAAGCAAAATACAATTACCGATGGCGGATTGACTATTGCAAAAACCAGTGGGCTTCAAGCAGCTTTAGATGGAAAACAAAATACAATTACCGATGGCGGATTGACTATTGCAAAGACCACTGGTTTACAAACAGCTTTAGATGGGAAAGCAGCTTATATCATTCCAGGAACTGCCGGAAATGTATTGACATCAGATGGCACTGATTGGGTATCCCAAGCATCGGCGGGCAGTACAATAACGGTTGGTTCAATCGGGGGAAGTTCTAATGCCAATGGAGCAACAATTGATACTTCGGGAGTATTAAATTTAACCCCAGCTGATGCTACCAATGGTGGTGTTGTAACTACAGGGAATCAAACCTTTGCTGGAGCTAAAACTTTTAGTTCAGATTTAGCGGTCAATGGATTAAAAATAGGAAGGGGGAATGGTAATTTACTTAATAATACAGTATTGGGGAATAATGCTCTAGTAAGTAACACTACGGGTAAAAATAATGATGCTATTGGATATAGAGCACTAAGGCTAAACAAGACTGGGAGCGATAATGACGCGATTGGATATCTTGCACTTTCTACTAATGTTGGGGGTTCTTCCAATGTAGCGATTGGGGCTAATACACTTCTTGCTAATGTTTCGGGTTCTTATAATTTAGCGATTGGAGCCCAAGCCCTAAAAAGCAATACTAATTCTGATAATATTGCCATTGGTGCATGGGCACTTGCAAATAACACCACTGGCGGATCTAATACTGCCATTGGTTCGTTTGCACTTATATCTAACGGTGCTGGTGATGGTAATATCGCGATTGGGGGTAACGTAGGTGGATTGAACACGAGTGGTTCTAAAAATACTGCGATTGGGGAAAGTGCATTTCAGATAAACACAACTGGTTCTTATAATACTGTGATTGGTTACAATGCAGATATCTCTACAGATGGTTTAGAGAATGCCACAGCAATAGGAGCAAACGCTAAAGTTTCTGCTAGTCATACCATTCAATTAGGCTCCGATGGTACGACTGGAACGGCTATTGCGAATGTAAAAACCAGCGGTACGCTAACTGCAGGAACAGTAACTTATCCTAACATACATAATTCAATTGCAGGAGAAGTATTAACTACTAATGCCGCTGGTGTGGCAAGTTGGGCTGCCCCTTCTTCAAGTATCGCTGCTGGTGACATTACTTCTACTCTTATTCTGGATGGTACCATAACAGATGAAGATATTGGAACTAGTGAAATTTCTTCCATACATATTCTTAATGGCACCATTATAGATGAAGATATTGCAGATGGCGCTGCCATTGATCAATCTAAAATTGCTGGATTAACAACTTCCTTAAATGCAAAACAAAATACAATTAACGATGGCGGATTGACTATTTCCAAAACTAGTGGACTACAAACAGCTTTAGATGGGAAAGCAGCTTTGGCATCATCACCAACCTTTACTGGTACTGTAAAAGCAACCCGCTTTGAACTTCCTGAACCTGATTCCCATTTTGCTGTTTCTAATACAACCCTAGATTTAAGTTCTGGCAATCTGTTAGCAGTGGCTCTTGAAAATAACATAGAGATCCTGAATATAATTAATGCGGTAGTTGGTACCTACCTGATCAAATTTGTTCAAAGTAGTTCAGGCAATTATACTGTCTCTTTTCCAACAGCTTGGAAATGGTCTGGAGGTACCGTACCTACAGTAACTGCAACAGCTCGTAAAACAGACATTGTTACCCTAATTTATGATGGTCGTACTTTTTATGCGGCCATATCTCAAAATTTTTAATATGAAAAAGTTACTACTGCTACTTCTGTTTTTTACGGGTTATGCAAATGCTCAGGTAATGCCTTTTGGGATGATGAATCCTGCCCCTACCGTAGTTAGGGGTCCAGTTTATGTGCCCAAACAAATTACTTCTGGTTTAACCGCTGTTTGGGAATCTAAAAATTTGGATGTAAGTACATATAAAGATGGGACTCTTATTACTCAAATAACAAATAGTTCGGATTGGGCTTCACGCAACTCTAATTATGGCGCTTGGGCTTATAGTGGCTTTACACAAACTGACGATGCTGGTCTTGGCAAATTCTATGATTTTTATGCCGTTTCAAATACATCTCACGGTGGCCTTGCACCTGAGGGCTGGCGCATAGCAACAAAAGGAGATTTTGAAACATTAATAAGGGAGTTAAACGGAGGAAGTTTGACTAATACTTCTACTTCAACCTATGCTAATAAATTGAAGATTATAGGAAATAATTGGTACGAAAACGAGAGTACAGATGATTATAATTTTTCTGCTTTAAATACAAGCGGGATAAGAGTTGATGCTACTTATCTAGGTAGCCAAGCATTTTGGTGGACAAGTACGTTGACAGGTTCAACCCTATACTATGTCAAAACAAATTATAATTCTAGTCAGGGGCAAAGTTTAAGCATTGGTAATAATTATGATAAAAAACATGGTTTGGGGGTAAGGATTGTAAGGGAATAATAGTAAACAAAAGTGATTAAATAGTGCAAATTAAATCGTACTAAAATATGCTGAAAGTAGTATTGCTTTCTAGAGAGAGATAAGAAAAACAGTAAAATGCTCTTGGCTTATTCTTTAGAGTAATTTGAGTTGAAAATTTCAATTTAATATGTACCACTATATTATTGTGGTACATGTTTGTAGTCTTGTTTGCGTTTTTACTCGCAATACGTTTTTAGATTTGTATCAATTCCATCAAGAATTATAATATGATTATTTTAGAAGAGCAGTTAGTAAATTCAGATACCATTATTGAGAATTATCATTCTTTGGATGTGCAAGAAAATCAAGGAACGACAAATTTGAACCTATGCATTATCCATTCTGAGAATGCTCGCCCTGTTGCCAATGCGCTAATTAGCGTTGATACCATCGGGAAAACTGCCTTAAGCTGTTGTGAAGGGGAAGTATGCTTGACTGAACTCAAGTCAGTCCACTCTGGCTCGTCTGCAACGAGTACCTACTTACTTTTATAAACGGAGTAAAGCGTTTTAAACGTGGCTTACAGAGTTACAAAAAATAGAAAATGAATTTTTATTTGTAGAATCCGATGATCTTGACCACCAATCCGGTCATCCTGACCACCCTTCCAATAAGGGGTTTCAGTTACCGTTTTAGTGGCGTTAAAAGTTATTGTTTTTTTCTCATTGTTTCACCTTTCAACTCTATTCTGTGTGCGGTATGGACCAGTCTGTCAAGAATGGCATCTGCGATTGTGCTGTCTCCAATTGTCTCGAACCACTTGGTAACGGGAAAGTTACCGAGTGATGAAGAAAGGGAATATTGCCCCTGACACTTTGTTCGATAAGGAGATGCTGGCTCTGGGGTATGCGGGGGGCGATCTTCCCAAAAAGCTTTCGGAGCTGAAGAGTAAATACAGCCTGCTGGTATTTGGTGCGAGCTGGTGCCCGAAATGTACCGAAGAGCTAACCAAAATTATCAAATACTATTCAAAATGGAAAGCACAAGGCGTTGAAGTAGTATTTGTATCGCTCGATGAAAACAAAGATTTGTTTGAGAGTTTTGCATCCATACTTCCTTTTATCTCTATTTGTGATTATCAGAAATGGGAAAGTCCTATCGTAAAAGATTATTATGTGTTCGGCACCCCAACCATGTATCTACTAAACGACAAAAGAGAAATACTTTTTCGTCCCAATTCAGTTCAACAAATGGACAGTTGGGCAGATTGGAATTTGGTGCAGAGGAAAAAATAAAGGTAGCTTGTTAATTTACAATACTACTGCGATAGTGCTTGAATACAAAAACCACATCAGGCGGTAAGTCTTATGAAGACAATCGAAAGAGTACAAACACCGACGATATAGGGAAGTCACCAATAATCTTATAAACAGGTCTTTTCATAAATGCAATTGGCTTACATTAAGCTAATTTCTTATGCTTAAAAATCTTCCTATTCGGGACATTCCTTTTTGTATGCCCCCGCTAGTAAGCCCTCTAGCCTTTGAACTTATTGCTGCTCGCACCACCTGTAACATTCTGCTCAGCAAACGATACACTATGTCTTTTAATTGAAGTGGGTACTTGATGCAATCGAGCATCGGAGTGCTTATAACCAGAGGCGGTAATACGTACATCCTATTTCTGGATTCTAACTTGCATCGCATAATTATAAGTATCAAGTGCTGTAAAGCTTATTTTTTCGGGTGTTACAAAATGTAAATAAGCTTGTATTTTTTCTTTGTTAAATCGCTGCGACCAGAAACCTTCTTTTGTAGCCGTAAAGCTATCTTCATTAGTAGTTATGACGGTCATACCCATTTTTTTATAGGAATGTTCTTGTTTTAACCTTGTTGCATCATTGTCAAGATAACAGGCTCCAATTACGATTTCTCCTCCTGGATTTAATAGGGCATATAGATTTGAAAATATAGTTTCAAACTGTTCATTTCTGTATAAATCAAGGCGATTTCCGGATGAATGATAGCTGTCAAAAGAGAAATTAATAGGATAAAAATTCCCTGCCGTAAACCAGGTAATGAGTATTAAATCATATTTTTGCTTCCATGTATCTAAATGGATGGCGTCTACTAAATATACCTTTACTTTATCATCAATTTCTAATTCTTGTGCTGTTTGCCTTGACAGTTCTACACAAGCTTCGGCATTATCAGTGCCATCATAAGAACCAACCATATCCCAGATTTCGTTGATGCCACTAAGATGTTTAGCTATTCTCGCATTTCCAATACCGATATCTAGGATCTTTAAAGGGGCTTTGTTTTTTTGATACAAGTCTGCAATACACTTTTTAAGCTCGACAAATTCGGCCCATTGTGCTTGAATTAATTCTTCGGACAAATAATTTTTATCCCAAGATCTTTCAAAAATAGCTTCGTTGTTGTACATTCCCATTGCTATACTATTTATACCGTTTATTTAAACTAGAAATTCGTTTTAAAAGTAACAAATTTTTCATTAGTTGCTATTTATTAAAGGCTTATTCTCGTTTTGCTAAAGGGAAGCAGTGTTAGCTTAAAGTTAATTTTATTCAAAGCCTATCGATAGGACAGTTTTTTCGAATTCAAAGATGTATTTTTGTTGCAATAAAATTTTTATTATGAAAAAAATATTTTTGTTTTTGTCGCTTATCATTTTATCAAACTTACAAGCACAAGAACGACCTAAATTGGTCGTTGGTATTGTGGTGGATCAAATGAAAATGGAGTACCTATATCGTTTTTCGGATGATTTTTCGGCTAATGGTTTCAAAAGATTAATGGGTAATGGCTACACTTTTCAGAATATGCATTTTAATTATATGCCTACGTATACGGCTCCAGGTCATGCTTCTATTTATACAGGAACGACTCCCGCTAATCATGGAATTGTGAGCAATGAGTGGTTTAGCAGAAAGTTAGGTGCTGAGATGTATTGTACTGATGATGCTAGTGTAAGCACTGTAGGAGATGGAACTGAGGAGGAAGGTAAAATGTCTCCGAGAAATCTATTAACCACTACGATTACGGATGAGTTGAGAATGGGTACGAATTTTAAAGGGAAAGTTATTGGTTTAAGTCTTAAAGATCGCGGTGCCATTTTGCCTGCAGGTCATTTTGCCAATTGGGCCTTTTGGTACAGTAAGACGGGTTCTTTTATTTCCAGTACTTTTTATGGCGAGAAATTGCCAGACTGGGTTCAGAAATTTAATGACGAAAAGCATTATATGCCGTATATCAATAAAGGATGGGATTTATTCAAACCTGAAAGTACTTATAATGAAAGCCTAGAAGATAACAATCCGTATGAAGGGAAGTTATACAATAGTACTGCGCCCGTTTTTCCTTATGATTTAAAGGATATGTATGCAAAGAATGATGCGGGTGTATTGCGCGCCACTCCGTTTGGAAACAATTTACTAGCAGAGTTTGCTATGAAAGCTATCGAAAAAGAAGAATTAGGTAAAGATGATATAACAGATTTCCTTACGGTTAGTTTTTCTTCTACTGATTATGTAGGTCATATTCTAGGGCCAAGATCAATGGAGCTGCAAGATACCTACTTGAGATTAGATCAAACAATTGCTGAGTTTTTGAATTATTTAGATAAAACTGTTGGAAAAGATAATTACTTATTGTTTTTGACTGCAGATCATGCAGGTGCAGAAAATGTAAATTATTTAAAGGATCATAAGTATAATGTAAAAAGTATAAGTCCTACAGCGATAAGAAATAATTTGAAGGAATTCTCCGTAAAAACTTTTGGATCGGACTTAGTATTAAACTACTCTAGTTTTAATTTGTATTTTAATAAGGATGTGATTAAAGCAAACAATCTTGATTTGAATGTGGTAAAAGAGGCCTTTAAAGGGTATTTAATGACGCAGGATTACGTAAAAAGAGTATATACTGAAGAAGAAATTTTGAACTCTACGGGTAGCGATTATTTTTTAGATTTTATCGCTAATGGCTATGATGTAACTCAAAATGGAGATTTAGTAATCTTAGATAAACCTGGTTACATTGAATATCAGGGTACGGGTACTTCTCATGGAACGATTTATTCCTACGACACCCACGTTCCTGCTATTTTTTACGGATGGCATATTAAAAAAGGGGAATCATTTAATAAAAAAGTGATTACTCAACTAGCACCAACAATTGCTCAGAAGATAAAAATTTCATTTCCTAACGGAACAGAGGCTAATGTTCTGGAGGAAGTTTTAAGAGAATAATTTAGTTTATGGTCGTAAAAAAAAAGCTGTGTTTTTTTTGAAAACACAGCTTTTTTTGGTCATTTATTTTTCTATACAGTAGCTTCTATTGGCAACGGAATTTGGTTTCTTAATAAATCTTCAAAAGTTTCATGAGCTCTGATTAAATGGCCTTGTCCATTCAGCCACAAAACTTCAGCTGGTCTGTATCTCGAGTTATAGTTAGAAGCCATTGAATAGCAATAAGCACCTGCATTTCTAAAACTTAAGATGTCTCCTTCTTTGATTTCAGGGATTCTTCTATTATTGGCAAAAGTGTCTGTTTCGCAAATATATCCGACTACTGAATAGAATCGCTCTTTTCCTTTTGGATTTGATATGTTGTCTATTTGGTGTTGTGAGCCGTATAGCATCGGGCGAATCAGGTGATTAAAACCACTGTCTACACCGGCGAATACAGTTGATGTTGTTTGTTTTATTACATTTACTTTTACTAAAAAGGATCCTGCTTCACTTACAAGAAATTTTCCTGGTTCAAATATTAGCGTCAACTCTTTTCCGTATTCTTTACAGAACGCGTTGAATCGTTTAGATAGTTTTTTACCTAATTCTTCAATATCAGTTTCAATATCGTCTTTTTTGTAAGGGACTTTAAATCCACTTCCAAAATCTAAGAATTCAAGATCTTTAAAGTTTTTGGCAGCATCAAATAATATTTCGGCAGCATATAAAAACACTTCGATATCAAGTATGTCAGAACCTGTGTGCATATGAATACCTACAATGTTCATTTTAGTATTTTCAACAATACGCACTAAATGCGGTAATTGATGAATTGATATACCAAATTTACTATCGATATGTCCCACAGAAATATTAGTGTTTCCACCTGCCATTACGTGTGGGTTGATACGTATGCATACAGGAACATCTGGATGTTTTGCGCCAAATTGCTCTAAAATGGATAGGTTATCGATGTTTATCTGAACTCCCATTGCGTTGACCTCTTCAATTTCTTCTAGAGATACTCCGTTTGGGGTGTAGAATATTTTTTCTGGTGCGTATCCTGCATGAAGTCCTAAGAGTACTTCTTGAATTGAAACCGTATCTAAACCGGATCCCATTTCTCTTAGTAATTGTAGTATAGCTACATTTGACAATGCTTTCATTGCGTAATTGATACGTAAATTGTCAACCTTAGAAAAAGCTTTCGTCAATCTATTGTATTGGGATTTTATTTTTTCGCCATCATAAACATATATTGGACTGCCAAATTGTTCTGTTAACTGAAGTAAGTCTTTAGGTTGCATTGCTGTTAGTTTTTAGCGAATTTATTACTCTTTTATGGAATCGGCAAGGAATTTTTTAATTCTAACAATTTGTAACAAAATGTTGTAAATTAAACAATAAGTGGGTTATTAGCAAAGCTTTGGATGAGGGATAGTAGCGGAAAGCCCACAGTCGCTGAAGCGACAGCGAAAGCGACGCGGACTTGTAGCGGATAGCCCGACTCAGCAGCAACGCCAGTTGATGCTGAGGCAGCCCCAAAAAAAAGCTGCCAGAAATTACTTTTTGACAGCTTTATAACATTATTTTAAATCTTTATTAGAGACTTGGTAAATCGCCATTTCCTTTTGTAGGTAAGTTAGTAGATCCCATCAAATATAAGTCAACTTCCCTTGCGGCCTCACGACCTTCAGAGATTGCCCAAACAATTAGAGATTGTCCTCTGCGCATGTCTCCAGCGGTGAATATGTGAGGTACATTAGTTTTATAATTAGTTGCTTTGTAATTAGTTCGCATGTCTAATTCTAATCCCAATTGACTGCTCAAGGTTTTTTCTGGTCCTGTAAAACCAAGGGCCAATAGGGCTAAATCACAGGGCCAAGTTTTCTCTGATCCTTCTTTCTCTACTAATTCTGGTCTCTGTCCTGGAGTCATTTTCCAAGTCACTTCAACAGTTTTTAGACCGACTAATTCTCCTTTTTCGTTTGAAATGAATTCCTTAGTATTGATCAACCAGTTCCTTTCGCAACCTTCCTCGTGAGATGAAGAAGTTTTTAACTGCAAAGGCCAAAATGGCCAAGGCGTAGTTTCACTTCTTCCAACTGGTGGTTTAGGCATGATTTCAAAATTCGTCACTGATTTTGCTCCCTGTCTGTTTGAAGTTCCCACACAATCAGATCCTGTATCTCCACCACCGATAACAATTACGTCTTTTCCAGTAGCTTTTATTTGGTCAGGAATTACTTCGCCGTATAATGATTTCGTTTGTTGGGTTAAGAAAGTCATTGCTTGAACAACTCCTTTTGTTTCTATTCCTTTTGTAGGTAAGCTTCTGCTTTCTGTTGAGCCACCACATAAAACAATTGAATCAAATTCATTAAGTTGTTCTACACTATAATTTACACCAACATTCACATTAGTTTTGAAAACTATCCCTTCGGCTTCTAATACTAACACACGTCTGTCGATAATTCCTTTTTCTAATTTGAAGTTTGGAATTCCGTAACGCAATAAACCGCCAATAGCATTGTCTCTTTCGAAAACGGTAACGGTGTGTCCGGCTCTGTTTAATTGTTGTGCAGCGGCAAGTCCAGCAGGTCCAGATCCAATCACGGCTACTGTTTTACCTGTTCTTACAGCGGGTATTTGTGGTTTGATCCATCCTTCAGCAAAACCTCTTTCGATTATATTTTTTTCAATATTTTCTATTGCCACTGGTTCTTCTATTATACCAAGAACACATGATTTTTCGCAAGGGGCAGGGCATAAACGACCTGTAAATTCAGGAAAGTTATTTGTCGATTGTAATATCTCCAAAGCGCCTTGCCATTCTTCTTGATGTACCATGTCATTAAAATCAGGAATTAAATTTCCCAATGGACAGGCACTGTGACAAAATGGGATTCCGCAATCCATACATCTCGATCCTTGCTCTTTTATTTTATCTTTTGGTAGCGGAATCGTAAACTCATTATAGTTTGATACACGTTCCTTAACTATTGTGTTGCTTTCGTCCGTTCTATTGTATTCTTTAAATCCACCTATCTTTCCCATGACTATGCTATTAGTTCTTCAATTTTCTGTTCGTCTGCTAATCTTTGTAATGCTATTTTGTAATCTGTCGGCATTACTTTGACAAAATGTTTTTGTTGGTTTTCCCAGTCTTCCAATATTCTTTTGGCTAATGGGCTGTTGGTGTACATAGAATGATTTTTAATTAAACGTCTCAGTTTTATTAAATCTTCGTCTTCTAAAGTTTCCAATGCTACCATTTCCATGTTGCATAAACCGTTCTCGAATTGTTTTTTCTCATCAAAAACATAGGCAATACCGCCGCTCATTCCAGCAGCAAAATTTCTACCTGTTTTTCCAAGTACTACTACTATTCCTCCGGTCATGTACTCACATCCATGGTCTCCAATTCCTTCTACGACTGCCAGTGCTCCAGAATTTCTTACTCCAAAACGTTCACCAGCCATTCCGTTTATGTAGGCTTCACCAGTTATAGCACCATAAAGGGCTACATTTCCTATGATTATGTTCTCTTCTGGTTTGAAGGTAGCAGTAGGTGGAACTTTAATAATTAATTTTCCTCCTGAAAGTCCTTTTCCTAAATAGTCATTACAGTTTCCATGAATTTTAAATGACAATCCGTTTGTTGCAAATGCACCAAAGCTTTGCCCTGCTGAACCCTCAAAGTCAACTAAAATAGTATCATCAGGTAATCCTTGGGCACCATATATTTTTGAGATTTCATTACTCAAAATGGCTCCGACGGAGCGGTCGGTGTTTTTTATTTTAAAATTGATTCTCGTTTTTTCTTTTCTATATATAGAAGGAATTGCTGCCGTTATAATTTCAAAATCAAGTACGTTTTCTAGATCGTGATCTTGGGTTGTTGTATTGTGATTTGGTACTGTTTTGGCTTTTTCTGGTTTATAAAGAATGGTCGATAAATCTAAACCACTTGCTTTATAATGTTTAATAGCCTTGTTGACATTCAGTTTTTGTGACTGTCCAACCATTTCTTTTAACGTTCTAAACCCTAATTGCGCCATGATTTCTCTTAACTCTTCAGCAATGAAATACATAAAATTAATTATGTGCTCTGGTGTTCCTTTGAAGTTTTTTCTTAATTCAGGATCTTGGGTTGCGATGCCAACAGGACAGGTGTTTAGGTGGCAAGCTCTCATCATGATACAGCCAGAAGCAACTAGTGGGGCAGTGGCAAAACCAAATTCTTCTGCACCAAGCAAAGCAGCAATAGCTACATCACGACCTGTTTTTAACTGTCCATCGCATTCTAAGACTACACGACTTCTTAGGTCGTTTAATATCAATGTTTGTTGTGCCTCAGCTAAACCAAGTTCCCAAGGAATACCAGTATGTTGTAAAGAAGTTAATGGCGCAGCACCAGTTCCTCCATCATATCCTGAAATTAAAATTACATCCGCTTTTGCTTTGGCAACACCTGCAGCAATAGTTCCAACACCTACTTCAGCAACTAATTTTACATTCACACGCGCTTCGCGATTGGCATTTTTTAAATCAAAAATCAATTGAGATAGATCTTCAATAGAATAAATATCGTGATGCGGAGGTGGGGAAATTAAACCTACATAAGGTGTTGAGTTTCGCACTTTGGCTATCTGTGGATCTACTTTTGGACCAGGTAATTGCCCACCTTCACCAGGTTTAGCACCTTGGGCCATTTTTATTTGAATCTCTTTAGCACTTGTCAGATAGTCGATAGAGACCCCGAATCTTCCAGAAGCGACTTGTTTGATGGCACTATTTTTAGAATCACCATTTAAGTTCTTTATGAATCGAGATGGATCTTCTCCTCCTTCGCCAGAGTTACTTTTTCCTCCAATTCTGTTCATGGCAATAGCCAAATTTTCGTGGGCTTCTTTACTAATCGAGCCAAGCGACATGGCGCCAGTTTTGAATTTTTTAACGATTTCAGTCCAAGGTTCTACTTCATCAATAGAAATAGGGTCTAGGTTATTGAATTCAAATAAACCTCTGATTGTCATTAGGTTTTTACTCTGGTCATTGACCATCGTGGAGTATTCCTTATAACTCTCTGGGCTGTTTAACCTAACTGCCTGTTGCAATTTTGAAATCGTAGTTGGGTTAAACATATGCTTTTCTCCTGTTCTCCTCCATCGGTATATTCCACCGATTTCTAAAGGTAAAAGACTAGCAATATTAGAGTTAGGAAATGCCTTTTGATATCTTTTTTTAATTTCTTTTTCTACTTCGATTAGTCCAATACCTTCAATTCTTGACGGTGTATATGGGAAATATTTAGATGAAAAACTTTTGTTTAGACCCAATATTTCAAAAATCTGAGCAGCTCTGTACGACTGTAAAGTAGAGATCCCGATTTTGTTCATGATTTTCAGAATCCCTTTTGCAATTGCTTTGTTATAGTTTGTAATCGCATAATCCGCTTTTAAGTCAGTAATAATACCTTTTTCGACTTGGTCGCGTATTATTTCGTTTACCAAATAAGGATTTATGGCACTTGCTCCATAACCAAACAGCGAAGCAAAATGATGCGGTTCACGTGGTTCGGCTGATTCAATAATAATTCCAAATTTTGAACGAACTTGCAACAGGTTTAAGGAATGATGAATGTATGAACATGCCATCAGCATAGGTATCGGAGCCATCTCTGCACTGACACCCCTGTCCGAAAGGATGATAATGTTATGCCCTTCTTCGACTGCTTTGTAAGTAGCCTGAACACATTTCTCCAATGCGCGCTCTAAACCATTTGCTCCTTTTTCTATTTTATATAAAGTAGATATTGTTGCAGATTTGAAATCGGCATGGTTAATGTTTTTTATTTTATCTAAATCCTCTTTTGAAATAACAGGATTTTGGATTTTAAGTTTTTTACAATGTTTTGATTCAATATCAAAAATATTGTAATCGCCGCCAATTGCTAAACTGATATCTGTAATTATTTCTTCACGAATACCATCCAAAGGAGGATTTGTTACCTGAGCAAATAATTGTTTAAAGTAGTTATATAAGAGTTGTGGTTGATCTGATAGTACTGCTAAAGGAGTGTCGTTACCCATAGAGCTAATTACTTCGGCTCCCTTAGAACCCATCGGGTTTATGATAGTCTTTAAATCCTCAATAGTATATCCAAACAAACGCAACCTTGTTTCAAAATCTAAATTTTCTGTAGGTGTGTTGTTATTTGTATACGGTACCTTAGCCAGTGGCAGTAGGTTTTCGTTAAGCCATTTTCTGTAAGGACGTTTGGTTACGATTGCATTTTTTATTTCGTCATCTTCGATGATGCGACCTTCGTTCATGTCGACTAGGAACATTTTACCGGGCTCTAATCTACCATGTTGTACTACATCTTCTGGTTTGATGTCAAGAACACCTATTTCAGAGGCCATAATTACAAAACCACCCTTAGTAAGTGTGTAGCGAGAAGGACGTAATCCGTTTCTATCTAATAAAGCACCGATTACATCACCATCAGTAAATGGAATAGAAGCTGGCCCATCCCAAGGTTCCATGATACAAGAGTTGTATTCGTAAAACGCTTTTTTATCATCAGACATGGTTTGGTGTTTTTCCCAAGCTTCTGGAACGACCATCATCATAGCTTCTGGCAAAGAGCGACCAGTCATTAGTAATAATTCGATAACCATATCCATTGAAGCGGAATCAGATTTTCCTTCTAATATTATAGGGAACATTTTTTTGATGTCATCGCCAAAAACATCACTTTGCATCAGCTCTTCACGAGCGCGCATTCGGCTTACATTACCTCGAAGTGTATTAATCTCTCCATTGTGGCACATATAACGAAATGGTTGTGCTAATTCCCAAGAAGGAAATGTATTTGTTGAAAAACGTTGGTGTACTAGCGCGAGGCGAGTAACTAAATCGTCATCACTTAAGTCTTTATAGTAACCGCTAATGTCTTCTGGCATTAGCAATCCTTTGTATATAATTGTAGTTGTAGATAAACTTGAAAAATAGAACATATGACTTTCCGAAATTTTTGAGTTCCGAATAGCATGTTCTGCTATTTTTCTAGCCGCAAAAAGTTTGGCATTGAATTGTTGTTCAGTTAAATCCAATCCGTTTTTACCAATAAAAATTTGTTTTACCGTAGGTTCTTTTTCGGCTGCAATTTGTCCTAGAAAAGCAATATCAACTGGTACGTCTCTCCAGCCAAGAATGTTCAAATTTTGATCGCGCACTGCACTCTCAAAAGTATCCATGCTAAATTTAACCTGGTTTTTCTTTTTTGGTAAAAAAACCATTCCAACCGCGTATTGTCTTGTTTCTGGAATTTTAAAGTCACATACTTTTTTGAAAAAATCGTGTGGGATATCAAAAAGAATTCCAGCTCCGTCTCCAGTTCTACCGTCTGCACTTACCGCACCGCGATGTTCTAATTTAATCAGGATATCGAGTGCTTTATGAATAATGTCATTAGACTTAATTCCGTTTAAATTACAAATAAATCCCGCACCACAATTGTCGTGTTCAAATTCGGGAGAATAAAGGCCTTGTTCTTTAACTTTCATGCTTAATAGTTTTTTACAAAAATAAGCGATTCATTAAATATAATGAATCGGAAGGGGTAATTATAAATTATTTTTGCAGTAATGGTATAAAAGCGTTGAATAAATAATAATAATAACTGTAAATCACGGTTGGATTGTCAATTTAATAATTAGATGCATTGCTAGATTTAAAAATTAACACGAACAAGATAGTTATACCGCTTCAAGCTCGCATTTTCAAACGATATAGTTATTTTCTCTTTTTAATTATTAGCTAAATTGGAGCGGTAAGCACAAGCTAACTTTACTATAAATTGAAGCGAAATGATTAATCCCTTTTTAAAAGCGGAAAAGATTTCTCTTTTTAGATGAATTTTGCTATTTTTGTGCCACTTATATTCTGAAATAAATTCAGAATCCAGACAAATTCTATATTATGAACATACACGAATATCAAGGAAAACAGATTCTAGCTAGTTATGGAGTTCGCATTCAACGCGGAATTGTAGCTAACAATGCAGTAGAAGCAGTTGCTGCTGCAAAACAATTAACTGCCGAAACAGGAACAAGTTGGTACGTAATTAAAGCGCAAGTTCATGCAGGTGGACGTGGAAAAGGTGGTGGAGTTAAGCTTGCCAAAAGTATTCAACAAGTAGAAGAAATTGCAGAACAGATTATCGGAATGCAATTAGTTACTCCTCAAACTTCTGCTGAAGGTAAAAAAGTACACAAAGTTTTAGTTGCTGAAGATGTTTATTATCCTGGTGAAAGTGAAACTTCTGAGTTTTATGTATCCGTATTATTAAACAGAGCTACAGGACGTAATATGATTATGTACTCTACTGAAGGAGGAATGGATATTGAAGATGTGGCTGAAAACACACCTCATTTAATCTTTACGGAGGAAATTGATCCTTCTGTAGGATTACAAGGTTTTCAAGCAAGAAGAATAGCCTTTAACTTAGGTCTTTCTGGAAACGCTTTCAAAGAAATGGTAAAATTTATCGATGCTTTATACAATGCATATATTGGATCTGATGCATCAATGTTTGAAATCAACCCGGTTTTAAAAACATCTGATAATAAAATTATGGCTGTAGATGCTAAAGTAAATATCGATGATAATGCTTTATACAGACAAAAAGCTTATGCTGACATGCGTGATATCCGCGAGGAGAACCCAATTGAAGTAGAAGCAAAAGAAGTTGGATTAAACTACGTCGACCTTGATGGTACTGTAGGATGTATGGTTAACGGAGCTGGATTAGCGATGGCAACGATGGATTTAATCAAGTATGCTGGTTTTGAGCCGGCAAACTTCCTTGACGTAGGTGGAACTGCTGATGCAAAACGTGTTGAGACTGCTTTCCGTATTATCTTAAAAGATCCAAACGTTAAAGCAATTTTGATTAATATTTTTGGAGGTATTGTTCGTTGTGACCGTGTGGCGCAGGGAGTAGTTGATGCTTACAAGAATATGGGTGATGCTATAAATGTGCCAATCATTGTTCGTTTACAAGGTACTAATGCAGCTATTGCAAAAGAATTAATTGATAATTCAGGAATGCCAATTTTATCTGCTGTTGAATTTCAAGAAGCAGCTGATCAAGTAACGGCAGCACTTTCTTAATTAGAAATAGGTATATATTTATAAATCCTGTTCGCCTCGGTGAACAGGATTTTTTTTGTTGCAATAATAAATAAAGGAAAAACGACTTTTATTAACTTGCTATCTGCTGTATTGTATTGGACTCATATTTTTTGAAACCTTTAATATTTGTCTGTGCAATTTTTAAAAGTGCTTTAGCAACAGTAGTACTTTCAATAGGCTTGTATTTTTTTAACTTTCCAATAAATAGAAACGAGAAAGCCTTCATGAAAAAAGCGCCTATTTTTTCGCCTAATCGAAACTCCGTTCGGTTTCCTAATAGTAGGGAAGGTTGTAATACAGAAACGCTTTCGAAATCAGAATCTTTTAGGAACGCTTCAATTTCTCCTTTTGTTTTCAGGTAAAAATTCCCAGAATTAAGATCTGCTCCTAGTGACGAAACAATCAGAAATTGCTTGACTTTATTTTGAGCGGCAAAAGAAGCAAACTGGCTTGGGTATTCAAAATCAACTTTTCTAAATGCTTCTTTACTTCCTGCTTTTTTGATTGTTGTTCCAATGGTACAAAAGAAATCATCTCCCGCGATAAAGTTTTTATAGGTTTCTGGTTTATCAAAATTGACTATGTGTTGCGTCAACTTTGGATGCTTTATTCCAGTATCTCTTTTTACGAAAGTAATTACTTTATCATAATTGTTACTGTCTAATAAGAGTTCTAATAAATGGGAGCCAATTAAACCAGTACTTCCTATAATTAAAGCTGTTTTCATTCAATCATTATTTTTTAGCCTTACCAAAATTGTATTTAACTTTTTCTACTACCTGTACTTTTGCATTCCCTTTTGGGTATTGTTTTTTGGAAGGTTTTTTAGCAGCTGAGCTCGATTTGGAAGGACTTTGGTCCCCTCTAGACTTTTCTTCGTCCCTTGGTTTAGCTTTAAATTCAGGTCTTTCTTTCGCTCCTTCTTTGGCAGGAATTTGAGCTTTATGTTTTGCTAAAACATCATTTGGGTTTTTTGGGTTCTCTTTTGTTCCACGCAGATGGATCACCAATGCATTTAAAAAGTTACGTAGAACTTGGTCACCGCATTCCATATAGTTCTCATGTTTTTCGTCACGGAAAAAAGCCCCTAATTCGGACTTAGTGATTCTAAAATCTACTAATTCCAATATTTCAACTATTTGGTCATCACGTAACATTAAAGCTACGCGTAGTTTTTTGAAGATATCGTTATTTGTCATCATATTCTAATTTTTTACAAAGGTACGTTTTTAAAGTATTTGTGCGCCAATTTTGAATTTTGAATTAGCTGTGGTTAAGAATGTGAATTATTTTATCCAAATCTTCTTTCCTGTGATTAGCTGTAATTACAATTCGGTTTAAATCCTTAGTTGCTGTTGGGTATTTAAAATTGGTAATTATTATTTTATGGGCAGCGAATGTTTCAGCGCTATTTTCATTTTCAGGATAAATAATGGGGTAGTTCTTATTGAAAGAGAAGGCTTTTGATTCTGTTAAATGGTCTTTCAGGTATTTTAAATTATCTTTTAGTTTTTGATGTTGGCCAATATAGATTTGTTTGGCATCGGGTATTGTTTGTGCAAAGGCAGGATTCATTCCGGCGCTAGATACAAAAACCTCGTTTGCTGCAATTTGTTTGATGAATTCAAAATCACTGGCAATCACACCTCCTGTTAATCCAAAGGCTTTACCCAAAGACGCTAGCATAATTTTCCTTTTGATATTTAGATAATCAATAGAGGAGTAAATACCACAACCATTTTCTCCTACTATTCCAAGTGAGTGTGATTCATCAACGACTAATGTAATTTCTTTATTATTTGGAATCAACTTTAGAAAAGAAAGGTCTATCGATTTTACCTGAAAGGAAGGGACTGCATCTGTTAGAATGGTGATTTTTTCTTTTAAGTCATCCAAAAGTCGAGGGTTAAGTTCTGTTCCAATAAAGAAAGGGAGACTATTTGGGGTTTTAATCGCGGTGTGTGTATTGGGAAAATGAAAAAAGCAGTCGGTTTGAAAGTCTAAGGTCGCAATTACTATTTTTCCGGCCAACATTCCAGATGATACTGTGAGGCTGGCTTCTGATTTTATAGATTTAGCCAGGAAACTTTCTCCGTTCTCGTAAGCCATTAATTTAATGTTGGCGTTTCTGGAGCTGCCGTAAGAGCTCCCCCAGATTAAAATGTTTTTGATAAGAATGTTTTGAAACTCAGCATTAGCCGGTAATCCTAAGTAAGCAGTGCCGCCAAAATATAAATAATCCTCTTTATCTTTTTCTATGATTCTATTGGGAAACTTATCGACCTTCATTTATAGCGTGTTTAATGTAACTCCAGTGCCGTTCAATTCGGAATAGGATACAAATCCATTTTTAATTGTTACCCCAGTTGCAATGTCTTCTGATAGTAATAAAGCACCATCCATATCTACATAATCCAATTGAGGAAGTAAGTGCGCTATCGCAGATATCCCAACCGATGATTCAGTCATACAACCTACCATTGTTTTCAGACCAAGAGCTTTTGCTTGCTGAATCATTCTTCTTCCTGGGGTTAGCCCACCACATTTCACGAGTTTGACATTAACACCATGAAAATGATTGTGGCATTTCGCTACATCTTCTTCTATAATGCAACTTTCATCTGCGATAACAGGTAAAACGGAATATTTGAATACTTCTTTGTGGCCTTCCCAATTATCTGCTTTCATTGGTTGCTCCAAAAACTCTACTCCTAGTTTTTTTAATGCAACAGCATTCTTAATAGTTTCTTCGACTCCCCAGCCACAGTTCGCGTCAATTCTAAAAATGGCATCAGTATGTTTTCGAAGTTCCGTTACAATTTCAATATCTTCAGGGGTTCCTAATTTTATTTTGTAAATGGGCCATGGTAATTCCTTCATTTTAGAAAGCATTTTCTCTATGGAAGCGATGCCGATAGTATAATCCGTTAATGGGTTTTTATTGATAGTGTATTCCCACAATTCGAACAGCTTCTTTCCCTTTCTACGCGCATACAAATCGGTATAGGCCATGTCCAAAGCACATAAAGCAAACATATCTTCTTTTAAATAAGGATGTATTTTTGCCCAGAATATTTCAGGAGTTTCATTTGTAGTAGATTCAATAATGGAACGAATTTTATTCAAATCATCCATCATCACTGGAACGGTGGTTTTGTAATAGGGATTAGATGTTGCTTCTCCATAACCCGAAAATCCATCACTTCTTAATTCCACAATCAACGATGGCTGTACATCAATTGATTCTCTTGAAATGGTAAATGTATGTTTTAACTTAAGCTCGTACGCTCTTAATATCAGTTCCATAATTGGTTGTATTTATAAAGTTAGAATTGAATATTTCTTTTTTCTTGTTGAATAAATGCAATGATTAGATTAGTAGCCAAGCCATTTTACGGCATTTGAAAAACCATCCCTCCACAGTTTTTCATTGTGTTGGCCATTTTTTACAATTACTTTTTTTGTTAGATTGAGGCAGCTGCATCTTTTTTGGTTCACAATTTTGTCCATTTTGTTTAGATTGGAAACCATATCTTCACTCTCATTGTCACCACACAGGAAATAGATTTTTGTTTTCATTTTTTTGTTTTCATTAGCCAGCTCAAATATCTTATCCGAAAACCAAAAGGATGGTGAAAATATTGCAGCCTTCCCGAATATTTCTGGATATTTAAGGATGGCATAATACGAAACCAGTCCTCCTAGGGAGCTTCCCATTATTATCGTATTTCTTGTTTTAGTTTTTGTTCTGTACGTTCTATCAATTTGTGGTTTTAAGGTCTTGACAATAAATTTAAGATAGGCATCGGCATTACCGCCACCATATTTCTCATTCGCAAAAGGAGTGAGTTCCTCCATTCGTTGTTCGTTACCATGTTCGATACCTATAACTATTACTTGGGCATTAATGCTGTCCAGTTTTTCATCAACATTCCATTCTCCCGCGTAGGAAGTATTTGCGTCAAATAGATTTTGTGCATCATGCATGTATATTACCGAATATTTTTTATTTGAAGAGGAATAATTCTTTGGCAGATATATCCATATTTTTTTTGAGTCTTGCAACTGAGGTGCTTCGATTGTAAAAGTGGAAACTTGATTTGAAGCAGTACTTAATTGTGCTCTATTTTTTCCAGTCATAAAAAAAAATACGATGACTAGAGTAAATTGTTTAATCATTATCAAGATTTAGGGTTTTCAGTATAAAAATGATATTTTAGCTAAAATTAATAATTTGATGAATACATACGAAGAAAAAAAGAGCTTACTTTCAGAAATGATTGCCTTTTCTACAGTAGAAGGTCATTTAAATAAAAAAGAATACGAATTTTTATTTTTGATAGCTAACGAACTCAATATTGAAAAAGGAGGTTTTAACGATTTGTTTCAGCAGGAGCTCCCCAAGTTGCCTATAAATAATGAGTTGCAACGTATCCAGCATTTTTATAAATTAGCCCTTTTGATGCATAGTGACGGGACTCTCCAGATAAAAGAATCTATTGCTATTAAAGAAATAGGGGTCAGAATGGGCCTAAATTCAGAGGCGATCAAACGAATTTTGACGAAGATGGAGAAATCACCAAAAACAATTATTTCAGCGGATGTTTTGAAGAAGATTTTTAAAGAAGAGCGCAATTAACTGCTTTTTTAGGACAATTTTAAAATGATTTCCATTTAGGAATCTATATTTTAGGTGTTGTCTTTATCTTCAAAGACATTTTCACACCAAACCCAGTCTGTAAATCGGGTGCGTTATCCAATTTAAGATCTTCTCTGATATACACATAGTAAGAGAATTGTTTAACGGAATAGCTACAAATAAAACTCCATCCTTCCAGTTTTTCATCAACATTCCATTCTCCCGCGTAGGACGTATTTGCGTCAAATAGATTTTGTGCATCATGCATGTATATAACCGAATATTTTTTATTTGAAGAGGAATAATTCTTTGGCAGATATACCCATATTTTTTTTGAGTCTTGTAACTGAGGTGCTTCGATTGTAAAAGTCGAAACTTGAGGTGAAGCAGTACTTAATTGTGCTCTATTTTTTCCAGTCATAAAAAAAGATACGATGACTAGAGTAAATTGTTTAATCATTATCAAGATTTAGGGTTTTCAGTATAAAAATGATATTTTAGCTAAAATTAATAATTTGATGAATACATACGAAGAAAAAAAGAGCTTACTTTTAGAAATGATTGCCTTTTCTACAGTAGAAGGTCATTTACATAAAAAAGAATACGAATTTTTATTTTTGATAGCTAACGAACTCAATATTGAAAAAGGAGGTTTTAACGATTTGTTTCAGCAGGAGCTACCCAAGTTGCCTATAAATAATGAGTTGCAACGTATCCAGCATTTTTATAAATTAGCCCTTTTGATGCATAGTGACGGGACTCTCCAGATAAAAGAATCTATTGCTATTAAAGAAATAGGGGTCAGAATGGGCCTAAATTCAGAGGCGATCAAACGAATTTTGAAGAAGATGGAGAAATCACCAAAAACAATTATTTCAGCGGATGTTTTGAAGAAGATTTTTAAAGAAGAGCGCAATTAACTTAGTTGCGTTTGGAGCTTTTTTATATCATCACGTAATTTTGCAGCTTGCATAAAATCTAAATCTTTTGCTGCTTTTTCCATTGATTTTCGTTTTTCTCGGATTCGCTTTTCAATTTCGGCTTTTGACAAATATTCCGTTTCTTCTTCTGCAGCAGAGTTTAATGTCAATCCAAGTTCGTAATCTACTAAAGGATTTTTGGTAAAAGCGCTTTCAATTTTTTTGTTTAGGGCTTGAGGAACTTGATCGTTCGCTACATTAAAATTAATTTGCTTGGTTCTGCGATAGTCAGTTTCGTCGATGGTCTTTTGCATACTTGCTGTGATTTTGTCAGCATACATTATGGCTTTTCCATTTAGGTTTCTGGCTGCTCGTCCAATCGTTTGTGTTAAGGAACGGTGGCTGCGCAAGAAGCCTTCTTTATCGGCGTCCAAGATGGCGACTAGCGACACCTCTGGTAAGTCAAGTCCTTCACGAAGTAAGTTTACTCCAATCAAGACATCAAATATTCCTTTACGTAAGTCTTGCATAATCTCAATCCGTTCTAATGTATCAACATCAGAATGGATATAACGACAGCGAATGTTAACTTTTGTTAAGTATTTTGCCAATTCCTCAGCCATTCTTTTAGTTAAGGTAGTGACCAAAACACGTTCATCCAGTTCACAACGTACTTGAATTTCTTCAATTAGATCATCAATTTGGTTTAGACTTGGACGGATTTCAATTACAGGGTCTAATAATCCGGTAGGACGAATTACTTGTTCCACCACGACACCTTCGGTTTTTTGTAACTCATAATCTGCAGGAGTTGCAGACACATATATCACTTGGTTTTGCATCGTTTCAAACTCCTCAAATTGCAACGGACGGTTATCCATCGCAGCAGGAAGTCGGAAGCCATATTCCACTAGATTTTCTTTTCGGCTGCGGTCGCCGCCATACATGGCCTTTACTTGAGAAAGGGTCACGTGACTTTCGTCAACCACCATCAAATAATCTTTCGGAAAATAATCTAGTAGACAAAATGGTCTTGTTCCAGGTAAACGACCATCGAGATAACGAGAGTAATTCTCGATTCCAGAGCAATAGCCTAATTCCCGAATCATTTCTAAATCAAAATTAGTTCTTTCTTCTAGTCGTTTTGCTTCGAGGTGTTTTCCTATTTCTTTAAAATAATCGACTTGCTTTACTAAATCTTGTTGAATTTCCCAGATTGCTCCTTGCAAAACATCTGGAGATGTCACAAACATATTGGCTGGATAGATTGTCAGTTTTTCGAACTTGTCGGTGACCTCAGAAGTTTTCACATCAAAAGATTCTATCTCTTCAATTTCATCTCCAAAGAAATGGATTCGATAGGCTTCATCCGCATAACTAGGGTAAACGTCTACTGTGTCTCCTTTTATTCTGAAGCTTCCAGGATTAAAATCGGCTTCGGTTCTAGAGTATAAACTTTGCACCAATTGATGCAATAATTTTGTTCTGGAAATGATTTGTCCCTTCTCTATTGGAATTAAGTTTTTTTGAAATTCGACAGGGTTTCCGATACCGTACAAACAAGAAACCGATGCTACTACTAAAATATCTCTTCTACCGGAAAGTAAAGAAGCAGTTGTTGACATTCGCATTTTCTCCAGTTCTTCATTGATGGATAAATCCTTTTCAATAAAGACTCCTGTAACCGGCATAAATGCTTCTGGTTGGTAATAATCGTAATAGGAAACGAAATATTCTACCGCATTATTTGGAAAAAACTGTTTGAATTCAGAATATAATTGAGCCGCTAGTGTTTTATTATGCGCTAAAACTAATGTAGGTCGTTGTACTTCTTGAATAACATTGGCCACTGTAAATGTTTTACCTGAACCTGTCACTCCTAATAAAGTTTGGAATTGTTCACCGTCAATTATACCTTGAGTAAGTTTTTCAATGGCTTGTGGCTGGTCGCCTTTGGGTTGGTAATCGGATACTACTTGGAAATTCATTATTATTTTGGGACAAAGTTTTTGGAACTACAAAGTTACGAAGTTTAAAACTATTCTGTACGGAAGTTAATTCTAAAAAAAAAACCATCATGCTAATCATGATGGTTTTTCCAACAATAAAATAATTTGTTTAGAAACTAAAGCTCAAACGAGCAAAAAGGAATCTTCCGTTTTGTCCAAATTGAGAAACGTTTCTAGAATAAGTAAATTGGTTACCACTTTTTAATGACTCTAGATTTTCGTCTGGATAAACATCAAAAAGGTTGTTTGCACCTATTACGATTTTAGCACTTTCTGTGAATTTATATCCTACTGATAGGTCAGTTATTACTTTAGCTCCCCATATAGGATGTTCAACATTAACTGTTTGTCCATTAATTACTGCAGTGTCTACAGTTCCATCTCCATTAGCATCTCCAGTATTAGGATCAGTAACTTGACCAAAATATACATTTCTTAAAAAGAAATCAAATTTATTAACTGTAATCGAGTTTGTTAAGTTTGCTTTAACTCTTGGCACTGCTTCTTGAAGATATACTCTACTTGATTCAGAATAGTAACTGTTTATTTGACCTGCATCTTCTAATATTTGCGATGCATGTATAGAACCTACTCTTTTAGTGCTGGAAATGGTTCCTGATAAATCAGTTTTCAAAGTCAATCCATTCCCTACGTTTGCTTTATGGCTAATAACGATGTCAATTCCTTTTGATTCAGTATCGATAGCATTAGCAAAGAAACCTGCTTTGTTTGCTCCAGCTTGGTTAAAAAGAGTCACTAACTCTGGTGTGTTTGCAACAAATTGATCAGTAAGGACAACTCTGTCGTTAATTCTGACGATATAAGCATCTGCAGTCAAAGTAAGTCTTGCTTCTGGAATTTTAGCAGTGAAACCTATACTTGCACTTTGAGACTCTTCTTGTTTCAGTTGTGGGATACCCAATAATTTCGCTACCTGTGAATCATTACTAAATGTACCTACTTCAGAAGGAACTCCGTTTGTGAACAAAGTAGAAGTCGAATTAAAGTAAATTTGGTGTAATGAAGGCGCTCTAAATCCTGTAGATACTGCACCACGTAAGTTAATGTTATCCGTCAATTTGTAACGAGATGCTAACTTGTAGTTTGTCGTGTTACCAAAATCAGAATAGTTTTCAAAACGAAGTGCTCCGTTTAACAACCATTTTTCAGTAACGTCATACTCTAAATCAGTATACAGAGCAACACTGTTACGTCCATTGTCAATTGCATTTGCAGGTCTGAATCCAGGGAATACTTGAGCTCCACCTGGTCTAGTTGCACCGTAGAAATCAGTTGGCAAAAGATTACTTTCTGAAGGGATTCCAGAAGCAACATTTCCATTTATATCATATTGATTATAAGAATCTGGCACTCCAGCAATAATTTGGAAATTTTCATGTCTATATTCTGAACCGAAAGCAACGTTTAATTTATCAAATTTTCTTGATATATCAAAGTTAGTAGTGTTTTGAGAAAATGCCAATCCACCAGCATCAAATTCAGTAGGAGAGTCTTCTCTTAAAGTTGCGTTTAATGTGTTTTCGATATTGTAATCAAAACTATTTTTACCGTAAGTGTTACTCAAGTCAAAATTCCATGTCTTGAATAGCATACCTCTAAGTCCTGCGGCAGCTGATATGTCATTAATTGTAGAATGAATTTCTGGTAAGAAACCATTAGGATACAAAGCGGTATAAGCTCTCGATTGATTTGGTTTTCTGTAAAAACCAGCAGCTTGACCTGTTCTATGACTAGTCCCTCCAAAAGCATACACTTCAAGATTTTCATTGATTGGATAAGCTCCATTTAAGAAAAACTGTGCACTTTCTAGAGAAGATTGTCCCACTTTCATATTGAAATTTCTTCTCTCTAATTTTCTGTAGGCTAATTCACCTTCAGTAGCGTCAAAATTTAATGCGGTTTGCATAGCGCCAATTGTGTTTGCATTTAGAATAGAAGTTTGTTGTTCAGGACTAAAATACCCTACTTGTGGCGCGTAAGTATGAATCGCTGTTACTATTTGAGCAGAATTTGGTGTGTTACCAATGTTTCCCCATAATTCATTGATGTTTGTTCCATCTTCAAATCCTCTTTGTTCTATTGCATTGAATGCACTGAATAATCCTCCAGTAACATCTTTTGCTCTACTTGTTTGTCCTCTTAATTGGAAACTTGCGGTAGCATTAATGAAACTCTTTTCTTTACCTAGACTTGTACCGTAGTTCATGTCTATTTGTGCATTGTTTCCATCATTTCCTCCTCTGTGGTCATTTGCGTTTTTTGAAAAGTTACTTCCTCCAAAAAGAGCGATGTCAAATTTATTGGTGTCTTTTTTTACATTGATGTTAATAACACCTGCAATTGCATCTGAACCATATTGTGCAGAAGCACCATCTCTAAGGACTTCAATTCTGTCAATAGCGAAAGCTGGAATTGAATTTAAATCTGTCCCTACAGATCCCCTTCCCGGAGACCCATTAATATTTACTAATGAAGAAGTGTGTCTTCTTTTTCCGTTAACCAATACTAAAACTTGATCTGGTCCCAAACCTCTTAATTGGGCTGGATCAATATGATCTGTTCCATCCGCTACTGTAGTAGTGTTAGAAGTAAACGATGGCGCTACCATGTTTAATATTTGATTTAAATTGACTTGTGGTCCTTGTGAAGCAATATCTTTCATGCTAATCACATCAATTGGCACAGCTGATTCGGTAACTGTTCTGGCAGAACTACGAGAACCAAGAATCACAACATCTTGAAGAGCGACGCCGCTTTCTGCTAAAACAATATTAACTGTGCTTCCTGTAACTTTAATGCTTTTAGTTTCTAGGCCAACATACGAAAATTGCAGTATATCTCCAATCTTTGCCATGATGGAGTATTTACCATCAGCATCAGTGGTCGTGCCATTGCTAGTGTCTTTTACTAGAACAGAAGCCGCTGGAAGAGTTCCTTTGGCGTCATCTCTTACGACACCAGAAACTTTAATTTCTTGTGCGGTTAGGCCTACAGAGAAAATTAAGGTTAGAATAAAAATGAGTTTTTTCATTATGTTTTGGTTATTTAGTTTCGGCTAAAGTACAATATTATAGTTGAAATGTTATTTATATGTTAAATAATAATAAATTAGCAATCTGCTGTTCTTCTTTGATGAGATATTGATGCAATTGTTGTTTTTAAAATTATTATTTTTATCAATATAATAATTTAACGCTTTTTTTAAATTTTACTTTTGCAGGGTATTTTGTTTCTAAAGAGTAATTTTTTTCTTAAAATAGCTAGCGTATTTAGAACAAATGGTTTTTGTAAATAAAAAAGTCTAATGTGAAAGATCTTTAGCAACCATATTTGTTACACCAGTAATCTTTCATATTAGACTTAATTTAATGTTTAGAGGAAAATTTGGGAGGAAAACTTTAATCTAGCTGTTCAAATTTCCATTCTTTCTGTTGTAATTCGCTCAAGAATGTCCAAGCAATTATCCGGCTGTTTTTTTGGCCTTGTGCCATGTCAATGGTTTTTACTTCAACGACATTTACTTTGTTTAATGTTTTGTAAATACTCGAAAGATGAGATTGTTTCGATACTAGAGTGGTGAACCATAAACATTGTAAGGGATATTTGGCACTTTCGTAAATCATTTGTGTAATGAAACCGAGTTCTCCACCGTCGCACCATAATTCGGCATTTTGACCTCCGAAATTCAATACTGGTTTGGTGGTTTTGGTCTTCTCTAAATTATTTACTTTTCGTGTGCTGCTTTTTGTAGCTTCTTCTTGAGAGCTGTGAAAAGGGGGGTTGCAAATGCTGAAAGCAAATTTATCTTCAGGTGTAATTATATTTTTAAAAATGAAACGGGATTCTGTTTGTTGCTGTAAACTGATACTGTCAATCAGTTTTGGGTTAGCTTCAATTATTTTTTCGCAGTTTTCAATCGCTTTTTCATCGATATCCGTTCCTACAAAACTCCATCCATAGCTGGTATTTCCTATTATTGGGTAAATGCAGTTTGCGCCTACACCAATATCTAATCCTTGCACTGAGTCACCTTTGGGAATTATTCCATTATTACTTGTTGCCAGTAAATCCGCAATATAATGAATGTAGTCTGCTCTTCCTGGAATGGGAGGGCACAGATAGTTTTCAGGAATGTCCCAGCTTTCAATTCCATAATAGGTTATCAGTAACGCATTATTTAAAGTCTTTACTGCTTCAGGTTTGCTAAAATCGATTGTTTCAATATCATATTCGTTAATGGAAACAAAAGGTTGCAGTTCAGGACAGTTTTCAATTAAAATCTTAAAATCATAGCGCAATCTATGTTGATTTCTTGGATGTAAATTGGTTTTTTCTTTAATAGTTTTAGGTGCCATTTTGTGTACTTCAGTGCAATAATTGTGAATTCATTATGGGAGCATCCCTAGCAAGTTATGTAAAATTAAACGCTTGTAGGTTTATTTCTTTTATTTCGGAATTTTAACTAATCTGTACATTCCATCATTAATAAGTCTCCTTGTTCATGTTGTACTAGTACGATTCCGTCTTTGATTACATGATTGCTGCTTCCCGTTCGATATCCAATGGTAAGGCTGTCATTTTGTAAAGGATAAAACAGATTCTCGGACTGGATTCCCGTCACATGGCCAATTGGGATTAATGAAATGGGGGTGTTTGCAGTATACCATTTTTCAAATTTTTTTGGCAACAAAAAAACTTTCGAATAATCATCTAGTATGACAATCTTTAATTTTTCTCGGTATCTGACAATATTTGTTAGGTTAGTAATAGTATGATCAGTCCGTCTACCAGTTGCCCAAACTACATTTACGGCAGGGATATTCCTTTTATGTAGATAATCAAATGCCTTCTCCAAATCGGTTTTATTTTGATCCGGTGTATGAACTATTTCAATGGGGTATTGTTTTTCTTTATAATAATTAGCATCAAAATTTCGATCAAAATCACCTAACAGGACATCAACTTTTATATCCAATTTCATAACCCTTTCCATAGCGGCGTCTAGCACAATCACTAGCGGAGACCATTCTAATAATTGACCTAATAACTCGGGATTGCATGAAGCTCCGTTAGCTATTATTAATGCGGGTTCCTGGTCATCGCGAACAATATGGTGTGAGGACATTTTGAGAAGTAGGTTTAGAGTATAGAATCGTTAATTCGATTATATTTTTTGCAAAGATAGAAAATAGTTTTTAATACAAATTTCGGTTTTGTGCCTTGTGTAAAACCGATGATTAGGAACGATCTAAAAACAATACTAGATTACTCAATTGTATATATTTTAGTGTCAGCTTCACTTATTGAGAAATAGCCCAAAGGGAAGTTATTTGGACTTGTAGTATTAATAATATTTCCTCTTACTGTTGCTGGTGGTGATTGAAACGGACTACCGCCAGTGCTTCCAGCGATACTTATTAACACATTCATATAATTGTAATAGGGTTTAGACACGCCGTAGTGAGTGACCGTAACTTGATCTCCAATTTTTAAATCATCACTTTGTGAAACGCTGAAAAATTTATTTCCTTGAAAAAAAGTGTCTTCATCAGCATAAAAATTTTGTCTTGCGTCGTTAGAGTAATTGTACCGATATAAATAGTAGTTGGTTTCATTTGCAGGGTCTGTGTAGTAGGTTTTAATTTCTACGTCTGTTCCTGTAAAGCCACCCTCGTTGTTTTGAATAATCTCAGCAATCGGAGCTACTGATTTTAAAGTTTCGTTTGCGGTATAGGTATTGCCATTATTTATAATTGTCAAAGTATAAGTTTCGTTAATGATAGGTATAAAATTGGAGCAAATATATACGCCCGTATCTGAAAGTTCTGTAAAATCAAATGTAATATTTGAACTGTTTTTAATCGTGACTGTCGCTCCCGAAACTTTTGGAATTTGATTGCTGTAATAATCTGTGGTGGTGGTTAATTTAATTCTTTGTTCCCTTCCAGATGTACCTTTATACCAATTTATAGAAGCCTCTATGACTAATTTTGGAGCATCAGTTTTTAAATCGATGCTAACCACATCTTCACAGCCGTTCAAGAAAAAAGCTAGGAGTAGTGCTAAAAAAATATTTATTTTTTTCATCTGATTAGAATTTGAAGTTATAGCTTACCGCCGGAACGATACCAAAAATTGATGTTCTTACCGCTTCGTTATTTCCGGTATCTGCATTTTCCCTGAAACTTATAGATGCTGCGTTTCTTCGGTTATATAAATTATAAATACTAAAAACCCATTCGGCTTTCCAGTCTCTATCATTGTTTTTACGCGGCGTTAATGTTGCGGCAATGTCTAGATGATGATAGGTTGGCAGGCGATTCTCATTTCTCAACCCGTAACTCGGAACCGTAACACCTAGGTAATCATACTGCCCAGTTGGATAGGTGACTGGTTGTCCGCTTTGTAATGAAAAATTGGCTCCAAAAGACCATTTTTCGTTTAAATTATAAGAACTGGTAATGGCAATGTTATGCAATTTATCATAAACTGAATTGTACCATTGCCCATTATTAATTCCCGTTTCTAGTGGTGTTCTTCCCGGCGTTTGCTGCTCAGATTTAGATAGTGTATAAGATATCCATCCGTTCAATTTACCTTCGTTTTTTCGAAACATTACTTCTAACCCGTAGGATCTCAATTGGCCGTTAAGAATTATTTGTTCGATTGCTTTATTGGCAATCAAATCAGCGCCATCGATGTAATCCAACCTGTTTTGTACTTTTTTATAATATGTTTCTACTTCAAGAGAATACATTTTATCACTAAAGTTTTTAAAATATCCCAGAGCAACCTGGTCAGCAATTTGTGGCTTGATGTAGTTGTCACTTGGTGTCCAAACATCAAGCGGAGTAGGAGATGAAGTATTTGAGATTAACTGTAAATACTGTGCCATTCTATTGTAACTCGCTTTTACAGATTGGTCATCATTGATTTTATAGGCAACAGAAAAACGAGGCTCTAAGTTGTTGTAGCTTTTTATCGTTTTGTTTTTGCCGTAGAATTGTGTGCTTATCGGAGTGGCCTTTTCATATAGTTGTAAATCAGTATTGAAGGTGATCGGGTTATTATCTATATAATTATTTACTGTAGATTGTCCTAAGCGATAAAACAGGCTGTAACGAAAACCATAAGCTAAAGAGATTTTTTTCGAAATTTCCTGTTCAGCGCTCAGGTATATAGCCGGTTCGAATGCGTATTTCTTGTCTAATTGGTCAAAATTAAATCCGGAATTCGCATCAGAAGGTCGAATAGTTCCGGGATTAAAGTCGTAATAAATTGCGTTTATTCCAAAATTTAATTTGAAGTTATCAGAAATGTAATTCTTGAAGTCGTATTTTATGTTATAGTTCCGAATCCCTGAATCCCATTTGAATCCAACAAAATCGAGGTCTAGTCCATAATAATAGTCACTGTAAATAAGCGATAAATTAGAAAACAACTTATCTGAAAATAGATGGTTCCAGCGTAAGTTTAAAGTTGAGTTTCCATAGATATTCATGAATCTTTTATTAAGACTAAAAACATCTCTACCAAAATATCCCGATAAGTATAAGTTATTATTTGGATCCAATTTATAACTCAGCTTAGCATTCAAATCATAAAAATAAGCAGAGTTGTCTTTTTGATCTTCGGATAACTTTAAAAATAAATGAGCATAGGAGCTTCTTCCACCGAAAAGGAAAGAACCTTTGTCTTTCACTATTGGTCCTTCTGCCAAAATTCTACTTGAGATCAACCCAATTCCGCCATTTACATGAAAACCTTTACTGCTACCGTCTTTTTGATAGATATCCAAAACAGATGACGCTCTTCCTCCATAACGGGCTGGAATTCCTCCTTTGTATAGTGTTAAATCTTTTATTGCATCGGGATTAAAAACCGAGAAAAAACCGAATACGTGCGAGGAATTAAATATGGTTGCCTCGTCCAATAAAATCAAGTTTTGATCAGCACCACCACCACGAACATTGAATCCAGAAGCTCCTTCACCAGCATTAGTAACTCCCGGAAGTAATAGAAGTGATTTTATTATATCGACTTCGCCTAAAACGACAGGCATTTTTTTTATGGAGCTAATCGATAGTTTATTTAGGCTCATCTCTGGAGAACGAATATTACTGCTAGAGTTTTGACCAGAAATAACAACTTCTTTTAATACTTCGCTGCTGTCAAATAAGCTAAAGTTAGTCTTCGTATTCTCTGATAGTACAACATTTTTAGTAATGGTTTGAAATCCGATGTAGCTAATTTCTATATTGTAATTTCCTTTAGGAAGTGTAATGGAATAAAAACCATACTCATTAGTACGAGTAGCCGATTTTATTTCAGGAATATATACATTTACTCCAATCAGTGTTTCGTTGTTTTTACTATCGGTAATTATTCCGCTTAGAGTAAATTTATCTTGCGAAAAAGAAGAAATAGTGATTAAAAGAAAGATAAAGAGTAAGCTGTATTTTTTAGAAATCATTTCTTGTATTTTGAATTGCGAATTTCGCAAAAAGATGAGTAAATTGCTACTAAACAATGGTTAAAATAGTAATAATAAAAAAAGACAACGGTTTCCAGTTGTCTTTTTTACATGTTATAGCAATAATCAAATTAAGCGATTTTAGCTAATATAGCATTCAATGTTTCGCTTGGACGCATTGCTTTGCTAGTTAATTCTGCATTTGGTTGGTAATAACCACCAATATCTTGTGGCTTACCCTGTGTTCCTATTAATTCCTCGTTAATTTTCGTTTCATTTTCTTCCAACTCTTTTGCTACTGGAGTGAAAATAGCTTGTAGATCAACGTCTTTAGTTTGAGCGGCTAATGCTTCGGCCCAATACATAGCCAGGTAGAAATGCGAACCGCGGTTGTCAATTTTACCTATTCTTCGGGCAGGTGATTTGTCATTTTCTAAGAATTTCTCTGTAGCTAAACCTAAAGTTTCTGACAAAACCAATGCTTTTGGATTATTAAAAGTACTACTTAAATGCTCTAGTGAGACGGCTAATGCCAAAAATTCCCCGAGCGAATCCCAACGTAAATATCCTTCTTTAATAAATTGCTCTATGTGTTTTGGAGCAGATCCACCAGCACCAGTTTCAAACATGCCACCACCATTCATCAGAGGAACGATAGACAACATTTTTGCTGAGGTTCCTAATTCAAGGATTGGAAATAAATCAGTTAGGTAATCACGTAACACGTTTCCAGTTACAGATATTGTATCTAATCCTTCTTTAGTTCTTTTTAAAGTAAAAATCGTTGCTTCGATTGGATTTAGAATTCGGATATCTAAAGCAGTTGTATCGTAATCTTTCAAGTATAAATTCACTTTTTCGATTACTTGTCTATCATGTGCTCTGTTTTCATCTAACCAAAATATGGTAGGTACATTAGTAGCTCGCGCTCTATTTACTGCTAGTTTTACCCAGTCTTGAATAGGAGCGTCTTTTACTTGGCACATCCTAAATATGTCTTTCGCTTCAACAGCTTGTTCCATCAAAACTGTTCCTTTGTTATCTACCACACGAACAACTCCGTTTGCAGTCATTTGGAATGTTTTATCATGAGAACCATATTCTTCCGCTTTTTGCGCCATCAAACCTACATTTGGCACACTTCCCATCGTTGTTGGATCAAAAGCACCATTTTCCTTGCAGAATTCGATAGTAGCTTCGTAAACTCCAGAATAACAACGGTCCGGAATTAGTGCAATTGTATCTTGTTGTTTTCCCTCTTTGTTATACATCTGTCCTGAAGTACGTATCATCGCTGGCATCGAAGCGTCAACAATCACATCAGATGGCACGTGAAGATTGGTAATGCCTTTGTCTGAATTTACCATCGCTAGGTCAGGTCCGTTTTCCATTGCTTGACTAATAGCGGATTCTATTTCTGCTTGTTTAGGGTGTCCAGCAATTTTTGCATAAACATCACCTAGTCCATTTCTAGTATCAACATTTAATTCTTTAAATACAGTGGCGTATTTTTCGAAAACATCTTTGAAGAAAACTTCAACAACGGCGCCAAAAATAATTGGATCCGATATTTTCATCATTGTCGCTTTCAAGTGTACCGAAAAAAGTACGTTCTCTTTTTTAGCTTCTTGAACTGCTTTAGAAACAAAACTTTTCAAAGCATTTAGGTTCATTACTGATGTGTCAATTATTTCGCCTACTTTTAATGGAGTACTATCTTTTAAAATAGTTGTTGTACCATCTGATCCTATAAATTCAATTTTAACGGCAGTAGCCTCTGAAACAGTTATTGATTTTTCAGTTCCGTAAAAATCACCGTTTTCCATTGTTGCCACTTTTGTTTTTGAGTCAGAGGACCATGAACCCATGGAGTGTGGATGAACTTTTGCAAAGTTTTTAATTGCTTTTGGGGCTCTACGGTCTGAATTTCCTTCGCGTAAAACAGGGTTTACTGCAGAACCAAGAACTTTAGAATATTTTGATTTAATTTCCTTGTCGCTGTCATTTTTAATGTCTTCGGGGAAATTAGGTATTTTGTAACCGTGTGCTTGTAATTCCGCAATAGCTTCCTTTAATTGAGGAACGGAAGCGGAAATATTAGGCAACTTGATGATATTTGCTTCAGAGGTTGTCACTAACTCTGCAAATTCGGATAAAGCGTCGTTAACTTTTTGTTCGTCGGTTAGGAATTCAGGGAAATTAGCCAAAATTCTTGCTGCAAGAGAGATGTCTTTGGTCTCTATTTCAATACCTGCTGTCGCAGTAAAATCTTTAACAATTGGTAAAAAAGAATAAGTCGCTAACAATGGCGCCTCATCAGTTAAGGTGTAAACAATCTTTGATTTTTGTGTCATTTTTATATTTTTATAATCGTATCCTTCAAGAATAGGATGTGAAAGGTGTAGTATGCTTAAAATCAAGCGGAGCAAATATATGAAAATCAGACCGAAGTTAGTGCGGGTTTAGCATAGAAATATAGCAATGATGGGTTTACGTAACTAGTTAAACTAAAATTGTTATTTCTTTTTAATGTTTTGGTCTTTTAATTAGAAAGTTATAGTTAAAAAAAAATCATAAAAAAAGTCCCGACACTGTCGGAACTTTTATGATAAAGAAATATTTGACTATCTTCTTTTGTCTTTGATTTTTGCTTTTTTACCAGTAAGTTCTCTGAAGTAGAAAATTCTAGCTCTACGAACTGCACCTTTTTTGTTTATTTCAATTTTTTGTAAAGCTGGTAAGTTTACAGGGAAGATACGCTCTACACCTACAGAACCTGACATTTTACGAATTGTAAAAGTTTCTGTATTACCAGAACCTCTTCTTTGGATAACAACTCCTTTAAAAAACTGTGTTCTAGTTTTTTCACCCTCTTTAATTTCGTAGTATACAGTGATGGTATCTCCAGCTCCGAATACAGGAAAGTCATTTCTAGGTACTAATTCGTCTTGAACGAATTTCATTAAATCTGCCATGATAATTTTAATTATGGTTTTTTATTAAATCAACATTCACGGATCTCGCCAGAGGTTGGTCTAAAGTGGCGGCAAAAGTAAAGAATTATTTTGAATTATAAATTATAAATTTAAAATAATTTAAATCCTTACTTCTAGCTATTTAGAGTTTAATATTCAATATTTATTCCTCTTTCAATAAATCAGGACGTCTGGTTTTTGTGTGTTCATAAGACATGTCTTCCCTCCATTTGTCAATTTTCGCGAAATTTCCGCTAGTCAAAACCTCTGGAACTTTCCATCCCTTGTAATCTGCAGGTCTTGTGTAAATAGGACCTGACAATAATCCGTCTTGAAAACTATCTGTTAATGCCGAAGTTTCATCACTCAAAACTCCTGGAATCAAACGGATTAAAGCATCTGATAATACTAAAGCTCCAAGTTCACCTCCACTCAATACGTAATCGCCAATAGAGATTTCTTTCGTAATGAAATGATCACGAACGCGCTGGTCCACTCCTTTATAATGTCCGCATAAGATGACAATGTTCTTATACATCGACATGGTGTTGGCCATTTTCTGGTTCAAAGTTTCTCCGTCCGGGGACATATAAATGATTTCGTCGTATTCTCTCTCACTTTTCAATTGAGTTATACAGGCGTCAATAGGCTGCACGGTCATTACCATTCCGGCTCCGCCACCGTATTGGTAATCGTCGACACTTTTTTGTTTGTTAGTGGTATAATCTCTTAAATTATGAAAATGAATTTCCACCAAGCCTTTGTCAATGGCACGCTTCATAATTGAAGCCTCAAACGGGCTTCGCAATAATTCAGGTAAAACGGTAACGATATCAATGCGCATAATTATGTTTTTCTGCTGTAAAAATAGTTTTTTTATCCCAGATTCTGCGATAGAGTTCGTAACGAAGCTGAATTATAGAATGTAAACAAGTGTTCATGGACTATTTTGCAAGAAGAAATACTTTTGTCTTTCTATTTTAAAAATAGGACTAAGTCTTGTTTTCGAAGAAAATAGTAGATGTTGTATGTTTTTGATTTGGAATTATGAGCTATAATTCAATTTTCAATCTGTGATTATAATAACAAAGGCAATGTAGTAAATGTGTTATTCGAAATAGGAGTTTTTACTACATTACCTTACTAAGGTTCTTATATTTTAAGTTTCAGTTTTTTGCGGTACTACATCAGTTTGCTAAAGAATATAGCGTTCCAAAATAATTTTTCTGTTCCTAACCAAAAAGCTCTGAAATTAGTGTTGTCAGTAAAAATTAAAATTTTACCGTCTCCCTTCTTAATCGACTGAAATGGAACCGTTTCTTTTAACAATTCGGAATTTGTTTTCGAAATGTATCCACTTAGCAATGGGTTATTCGTATATTGAATTGGATTATTGTAACTATTTTTATTGGGTTCGATCATAATAGAGGTGTTTCTAAAAATAGGCAGTTTGTTTCTAGGCATTCCAAAATTAATAGGATGGGATAAATCTAGTTTGGTTTCAAATATGGCTCCTGAAATCAGTTGGGCTCCTCTTGAATTAGCAATTTGTTCGAAGCTTATATTTTCTGCATCTCCTTTGTTTTTCTTGAAATTTAATTCTATCAATTTCGATTCAGTGAGCCATTTTATTGCATCCTGATAACCGATAAGCGTTCCTCCATTTTGTACCCATTGTTCTATTTTGATTATTGTTGCTGGAGAAAGAATAGAATAATTACCGTTTACTAAAATTAAAGTGGTGTATTTATTTAGATTTATGCGCTGTAGCTGGTCAATATCTATTTTAGTTAATGGCATAGCCGCTTTTTGGTCAAACATATGCCATATTTCTCCAGCATCGGCAGGATCAACGCCGCTGCCAACAAGCATTGCGACTTTTGGCAGCGAAAGTGTCTCGAAGTTTGGGTTACCTAGATTTATTCCCTGAGTGAACCCTGTTTCGACGGCTGTAATATCGAAAGGATATTCTGTTATAATCTCATTTAGATAGTCGTAGATTTCTTCTGAATTCATTTCTTGATTTTGGACGGCTAGAAATAAGCTCCCGTAAGAAAATGTTTTGCCGCTATGAAGAAAGGGATGTTTAGAAGTTTTTACACGTAATCCTTTTGAAAGTAACTGGTATAATAGTTTTGGGGATTTATGATCGGTCCATTCGATAAGGTACCCAATGTCACTTTTCGTAGTGACAATTCCCTTCTTCAAGTTGGGCTCATATTTTACTCCTGCTTGAGAAAGCGAAGTAACACTTTCAAAATTAACATTGAAGGCCAAATCAAAACTCCAAGCTGATATATCATAAAACAGGCTGTCTTTGAATTTTGTTTGTTTGTCAAAAATAGCATTAATAAGCCTTGTGTTTTGCTGTTCGACTGGAATGATATAACTCAAGTTTTTAGTAAACTTTTTGTTGTTGACGATAATGTCTTCTTTTAGTTCTACCATCTCAATTTTATGTTGGCTTAAAATTTTTGCCAATTCATTTACTCGAGTCGCATCTTTTTCGTCGCCAAAAACATATCCTTTTACTTTACTTTTTTTACTCTCGGATCTCGAATTTCTATAAAAATCACTTTGGTATTTAAGAAGCTCAGTTCTCATTTCTGAAGTAGCTTGCAAGGTTGACAGGCTTGTAGTGAACTGGTTCCTGATTGTGAATGGAAAAGTAATGATGCCGTTTGCGCTTTCCTGAGCATGACCTCTTGAACTTGCTTGCTCAAATAAAATTCCTATTGCTCCATTTATATCAGGGTATGAAGAACCTTTACCGTAATAAAAGTCATCGTAGTTTTCTTCTATAAAATAAGAACTACCAATTTTGTCTAATGCTTTTGCGTGATAACCTGCAATTTTTAGTGTTAGTTTTTGGTTTAATTCGGGTGTAAGTGGGTTGGTGCGACTTGGCTCTCCGGGTTGAAAAAAGTAAGTTGAATTAGTTCCCATTTCATGGAAATCACAGAGGACATTAGGCATCCATTTTGTAAATGTTTTAATACGTGCTTGGCTCTCTGGAAGCTGAACTGGCAACCAGTCTCTATTCATATCAAATAAATAGTGGTTGAATCTTCCTCTCGGCCATCCTTCATTAAATTCACGGTCATTTGGGTCAGTGACTAAGTTGGTACTTTTATTACTGTTTACCCAGGTTGAAAAACGTTGTATTCCATCAGGATTGAAGCAAGGATCTAATAAAATGATAGTGTTTTCTAATGTTTTTTCAAGCTCTGGACTCTCACAAGCGGCAAGATAATAAGCCAAAGCGATTGCGGCTCCTGATCCACTAGATTCGTTACCGTGAATAGAATATCCTAAATAGACTACAATAGGCATGTCAGATACAGCTTCCTTATTTTTGTTTGCGGTTAGATTTTCTAAATGTTGTACGTTAATCTCCTTGATACGAGCTAAGTTTTTTGGACTCGAAATGGTTAGCAGTTGCAATGGTCTGTTTTCAAACGTATATCCGGTGGTTTCAATTGCAATTCTGTCAGATGCTTTTGCAACCTCCTCCATATAGTAAGCTAACTGAGTGTGGTCCGTATGCATTTCACCTAATTCAAAATGAAAGATACTTTTAGGAGTAGGTATGTTTTTGTTGTAGGTAAGGTTTTGAGGTAAATAATAATCTAAAGTAGGTTGTTTTTTTAGCTGTTGAGCACTAGCTCCAAAAGTAAGTAAAAATGTAAAATAAAAAAGAAATCTCATAGTAGGTTGTTTTTATGCGGTAAGGCGTTTTATGTTATGTATTGAAGTACCAAATTGCTTCACATGATTGTTTAAAGGATATTACATTGTTGTCTACATGTCTTCGAAAGTTATTTTTCCTCCCAGTACACTATTTATTACTTTTTAAATTGCAGAAAACACATTCTATTTTTTTGTCGGTTCCTTTTTGTTGCTTTTTTTTCAAATTTATCTACAAAAATAAATTCTGTAGCGATTGAGTTAATTTTTTTAATTCACTGTTACAACTTTCTCTTTCATTATTGTAACTGAAAATCACATCAAGAAATTAATTTTTGGTTTTTGTGCGCCAAAACCAACAGCGGCAATATAACTATAATATTTTGTAGAGCTGATTCAAGATAATCCTTCCTTTTGTAACTGAGTCTGCGTTTTTAATAGGCTTGCCCTCGAAATAATTATCTCATTATTGACTTTGTCAGAAAATGAGTCCTGTTTTTCATTTTATCGAAAACCAAATATAAGGATATTTTTTTCAGTGCGATTATATGTTTTTAATATAACAATGTTCGTTGCGTCGGTTTCGTTAGCTTTTATTTTGACTACTTTTATAAAAAAAAAATCAATAATCATCTTATGAAAATCTTTTCAAAAATAATTTTATCAAGCAGCATGTTTGTTATGGTTGCATCCTTACAAACGCTGCATGCTCAAAATAATGCTGTTAAAATGACAAATCCACTTTTACAAAAAAGTACGTTGCAGTATCAAGCTCCAACTTTTAATTTAATTAAAGACGAGCATTTCAAGCCTGCTTTTGAATATGGTTTGAAAACTCATGATCAAGAAATTGAAAAAATCGCCAACAATCCAGCTAAACCCAGTTTCAAAAACACAGTTTTAGCGTTAGAAACTTCAGGCGTAGATTTAAAAAGGGCAATGAGTGTTTTTTACAACTTAACAGGTTCTAATACAAACCCAGATTTACAAAATATTGAAACGGAATATGCTCCAATATTTTCAGCGCACAACGATAAAAAATATTTAAATAGTAAGTTATACAAGCGCTTCAAAGCAGTAGACCTTAATATACTGAATGGCGAAGACGAGAAATTAACTGAGTTTTATTTACAAGAATTTGAATTGGCTGGTGCCAATTTATCTGATGGCGATAAAGAAAAAGTAAAAAAAATAAATGAAGATTTGGCGAGTTTAGGAACTCTTTTTGGCAACAAATTATTGATTGCGCGCAAAAACGGAGCTGTCCTATTTGATAATGTTACTGATTTAGACGGTCTAACTGTTAATGAGATTGCTGCAGCCGAAGCCAAAGCAACAGAGGCAGGGCATGACGGGCAGTATCTAATAGGGCTATTGAATACAACCCAGCAGCCAGTTTTACAAAGTCTTACCAATAGAGTTTCCAGAGAAAAAATATTCAAATCGTCTTGGACTCGTTCTGAAAAGAATGACGACGGAGATACCCGTGAAGTATTGGAGAAAATGGCGAAATTACGTTTGCAAAAAGCCAATTTAATGGGGAAAAAGAATTTTGCAGAATGGAAAATACAAGATCAAATGGCTCAAACGCCAGAGAGAGCTATGAATTTATTAGCAAAAATTGCTACTCCTGCCGTTGCAAAAGCAAAAGTAGAAGCAAAAGAAATTCAAGAGTTAATTGACGCTCAAAATGGCGGGTTTAAATTAGAGCCTTGGGACTGGAATTTTTATTCAGAATAAGTTCGTAAGGCCAAATACGATTTGGACGAAAGTCAGATTAAACCATATTTTGAACTAACAACAGTTTTAGAAAAAGGAGTGTTTTTTGCCGCCAAAAAGATGTATGGCATTAGCTTTAAAGTGCGTAAAGATTTACCAGTCTATCACCCAGACGTTGTGGCGTATGAGGTTTTTGACAATGACGGAAAATCAATGGCAATCTATTATTTAGATTTCTATACCAGAGATAATAAAAATGGTGGTGCTTGGATGAGCAATTTTGTGGACCAATCACATTATTTAAAACAAAAACCTGTAATTGTAAACGTTTATAATTTTGCAAAACCAGTAAACGGCAACCCTTCTTTAATTAGTTTTGATGATGTAACAACTATGTTTCATGAGTTCGGACATACATTACACGGTTTGTTTGCAAATCAAGATTATAGCAGCCTTTCTGGCACATCAGTGCCTCGTGATTTCGTAGAATTCCCATCTCAAATCAATGAGCATGCTGCGTTAGATCCTGAAGTTTTAAAAAATTATGCCATTCATTACAAGACTAAAGAGTCGATTCCTCAGGAATTAATTGATAAAATAAAAAAAGCGGAAACCTTCAATAAAGGATATGATGTAACCGAACTTTTGGCAGCGTCAACAGTAGATATGGCCTGGCATAGTGTGGAGAATGAAGCTGATTTCAAGCCAACCTTAGTTTTTGAAAATGAAGCACTTCAAAAATACGGACTTTTAGTAAACGAAGTGCCTCCAAGGTACCACTCTCCTTATTTTGCGCACATCTGGAGTGGAGGCTATTCTGCTGGATATTACGCTTACACATGGTCAAAAACCTTAGATTACAATGCTTTTGATTGGATGAAAGCAAATGGTGGTTTGACTAGAGAAAATTGTGAGCGTTTTAGAAAATATATTTTATCAGTCGGAAATAGCGTTGATTTAAACAAAGCCTTCAATGAATTTATAGGTCACGATATGGAAATCGAACCGTATTTAAGAAATGCAGGACTTTTAAATAAATAAAAGTATCTTATATAGTATCAAATGGCATTCGTAATGGATGCCATTTTTTTTTGAAGCAATTTCCAGCTGTGCACTATATCTATTGTACCGTCCCGATGTTTCGGGACTGGAACAATAGGATGCCGTTTCCATCTGGGCTAAATTTTAGGGTTAATTGTATTTTGTTGTAAACTGTAAAGTTTTCCTAATAGTTTTTTTAGTAGAAACCTTTATTCCTAAATTTACATTTCGTAAATAAAATCTTAAAAAATGCTAAGTATGAAATTCAAATATTTATTACTACTGTTTTTTATAACACTAGCTTGTCTTGCACAACAAGAGAAGCTAAGATGGCTGGACATCAACTTAAGCAATTATGAATATCCGTATCTTGTACAATTCATCACGTTAAAAATACAGCAGCAAGAACTCCAAATGGAATATATGGATGTGAAGCCAGACAATTATAACGGAAAGAATATCGTTTTGCTTCACGGAAAAAACTTCAATGGAGCCTATTGGAAAACAAGCATTGCAGCTTTAACAAAACAAGGATTCCGAGTTATCGTACCAGACCAAATAGGTTTTGGTAAATCATCAAAACCAGATCATTTCCAATATTCATTTCAACAACTTGCACAGAACACAAAACAAATTTTAGATACATTAGGTATTGATAAAACAGCTGTTTTGGGACATTCTATGGGCGGAATGATAGCGACTCGGTTTGCATTAATGTATCCTGAAATTACAGAAAAATTAATTCTTGAAAATCCAATAGGCTTAGAAGACTGGAAAATTAAGGTGCCGTATCAAAATTTGGATTGGTGGTATAAAAATGAATTAAAGCAGAGCTACGAAAAGATTAAAAATTACCAATTAGATAGTTATTATGACGGAAAATGGAAGCCAGAGTATGACCAATGGGTAAATCTTTTAGCAGGATGGACTTTAAATTCCGATTTTAAAAGAATAGCTTGGAACTCGGCTTTGACCTATGATATGATTTTCACACAACCCGTTTGTTATGAGTTTCAAAACATCAAGGTTCCAACGGTTTTAATTATTGGAACCAGAGACAGAACGGCTTTAGGGAAACCATTAGTTAGTGAAGAAGTGAGGAAAACGATGGGTCTATATGCCGTTTTATGTAAAGAGACGCAAAAGAAAATACCAAATGCAAAACTGGTTGAGATCCCTAACATTGGGCATATGCCACACATTGAAAATTTTGAAAAATTTATACAACCACTAACAGATTTTTTAGAGAAGTAATCAAAATAACTTGGCTCTAAATATCGCGGTAAAAACTGCCAACTACAATAATAAAATCGACAATTAATAACAATAGGGGATAGAGGTCAATTCGTCCCATTATTAAAACAATAAATTATGAGTACAGACAACACTACCAATGGTTTGCAAGCCACTTTAGATAACGCAAGAAAGGCATGGGAAGCAAAAGCAACAGCACAAATTAAAGAAATATATGCAGAAGGGATAACTGATGTAACATGTCAAAAGATTGTTGCTAACGCAAAAAAGAATGATGATATGGCGCCTAATTTTTCGCTAAAAAATGCTGTTGGAAAGGAAGTACAATTAAGTGATTATCTTAAAAAAGGACCAGTAGTTTTGACTTGGTACCGTGGCGGTTGGTGCCCTTATTGCAATATGACTTTGCATTATTTGCAAGAGCAGTTACCAGATATTCAGTTAAAAGGAGCTAGTTTATTGGCCTTGACACCTGAACTACCAGACAAATCACTGTCTACTACTGAAAAACACCAATTACAATTTGAAGTTTTAAGCGATGTTGGGAATAAAGTTGCGAGAGAATACGGAATCGTTTTTAAATTGACGGATGCTGTCGCTGATCACTATCAAAAAGCATTTGATTTACATGCTTATAATGGTGACGAATCAGATGAATTGCCACTAGCGGCTACTTATATAATTAATCAAAAGGGGTTTATTATCTATACGTTTTTAGACGCTGAATATAGAAACAGGGCAGAAATTAAAGATATTTTATCGACCCTTGAATCAATAAAGAAATAATTAAATTAGAATATTTTATGCCTCCAAGAGAATAAATTTTTGGAGGTATTTTAATTGTTTTATACTTGCTTAGTACCTGTGCAATTTATTTTTTTTTAAAACGATAATCAAGAAAGGAAACGTATTTTTGTGCGATGAATTTATCAAAGAAGAATGTCCTCTTTATGGCAGTTGCTACCGGACTTATAGTGGCTAATTTATATTACTGCCAACCGTTAATAATTTTAATTGCAGATGAATTTAAAATTCCCCACGCGGATGCAGGAACAATAACCTATCTGACACAAGCCGGTTATGCTATCGGTTTGTTTTTTATGGTTCCGCTAGGAGATAAATTAGAACGTAAAAGTCAAATTCTTATCACCACTTTTGCTTCAGTTATCGCTCTGGTTATTGCGGCCACAGCTCAAAGTTATTTAATCTTAGCAATAGCGTCACTCTTAATAGGAATCACTTCTATTGTACCCCAACTTATTTTGCCACTGGCGGCCTCTTTATGTGCCCCAGAACAAAGAGGTAAAGTTGTAGGGACAATTATGAGCGGGCTTTTAGTAGGAATTTTGTTGTCGAGAACCTTAAGTGGTTTTATAGGTGAGGTACTTGGATGGAGAGCCATGTTTTGGATTGCTTCAGGATTATGTCTGGTATTATTTTTTATCATAAAAAAACAATTTCCCTATAATAAACCAGTGTTTAAAGGTACTTATGGCCAACTAATAGGTTCGCTTTTTACCTTAATAAAAGAACAACCTTTATTGCGTGAAGCCACTTTAATAAATGTATTCAGTTTTGCTCAATTTGGTGCTTTTTGGACCACAATGGTTTTACTACTTTCGGCAGAACCATTCCATTTTAACAGCGCTACAATTGGGCTTTTTGGAATTGTAGGAGCTTCAGGTGCTTTGGCAGCGCCTTTGGTTGGTAAACTGGGAGATAAAGGAAATTCTAGAATTGCAGTTGGTTACGGCTGTATGTTAATTGCTTTTAGTTTTCTCATTTTTTATTTTTCAGGATCAAGTATTATTGGAATCGTTTTCGGAATTATTTTTTTAGATATTGGTTTGCAATGGTCTAACCCCCTAATAATCGGACTTTAACATTTTAAGTTTTACAAACATACAAAATAAGTAAATATCTTTGC
>NZ_JBGQOE010000024.1:0-53618 GCF_052113685.1 Flavobacterium sp. W22_SRS_FP1 | reverse complement strand
TGGATTTTGAGTTCCTGCGTTATCCCATGAACAAGTTCCGGAGTTAAATACGAAGTTATCCCAACAGTTTACAACAGTAGGCAGGGGATCTTTAGTTCCATTGTTATCCCATATACAAGTGGTTGTATTAAATACGAAGTTATCCCAACAGTTTACAACAGCTGGTATTGGATTTTGAGTTCCTGCGTTATCCCATGAACAAGTTCCGGAGTTAAATACGAAGTTATCCCAACAGTTTACAACAGCAGGCATTAGATCTTGAGTTCCTATATTATCCCAAACGCAAGTTGTTGTGTTATATACAAAGTTATCCCAACAATCTACTACTGGGGGTTGCGGAGGTATTGTGTTTGTAACTGTAACAGTAACCTTTATAGTATATTCATAACTTATATTTCCACTAGCTACAGCATTACAACCAGGGGTAGTTACAGGTATTATGTCTACACTTAAATTGCCTCCAAAATCAGGTACAATATTAGGATTAACGGGAATCCCCCAAGGACTTCCAAAAATAAATGGCGGAGGGCTTGTATTGGGCAAATAATTAGGTTCTGCGAGCAAAGCAGTCGCTGGCAAACACGTAGCACCTCCAGCGTATGAACTGCATCCATAAAATAGATTGTAATAGGTTGCATAAGGGGGGCACGAACCGGCAGTAGTGTAGTTTGTGATACTTATATCCACCCTTATACCTGTAATCTGTTCACAAGGATTTGTCCTTGCTGGCAATGTGAAGTCATGGGCATAACCATCACTGCTAGCAGAAGTATCACCTAAACCACGAAAAGCTTTCCTATCAACCCCTATTGTAGCATCAGTTTGGTTCTGAGTAGGCAAAACAGTCTGGCCAAATGAAAAATTCGTTTGTAAGATTAAAAATAATACTATCAGGTATTTAAACATTTAATTTATTTTTTAAAAGGCTGCTGATTGTTTAAAAAAAACAAGCTGATCCAATTTGAGTTTAGAAAAATAGAATAATTTGAACAAAAACCAAATTCTGCTTTCATTTTTAAAAATGTAAAAAAAACTAAAATTTGATAATTTCAGAATTATTAAATTTTTATAAACCTTAGCTTATTTGTCAAAATAATTTAAATCCATTTTTTAATTTTGTCAAATTAAGTCAATTATGATTAGTTCTTCAAAATACTTACCTCTACAAAAACTATACATGGTAAAAGACTATATTACGTGAGTTTTATTTAAAAATAGAGATGTAAACTTATATACTTGTTTTAATTCTTTACTAAAGAATATGATTTAGGTTCATCATTATTATAATTACATTGTCAAATCTACTTTGCTCGTGTATTGACTTGTTTAATCGATAGCTATATTCATCTAAGGATTTTACGACATTCTGTTCATTTATCCATCAATATGTATTCATCAATCAATCATGTTTTTACCTGGTGAATTACAGTATTCATTTTAAAAATAACCAGAAGTAATACTTTTTATTTACTCAATATTTTATTGGTGTTTTAGGGCATGTAGCCAGTCTATTTATCTGTTTTTACGCAAGCTTGAGTTGAGATATGACAGTGGAAAGTTTTACAGAGTTCATCACAAGAATAATCATCAACTCTTTTTGCACCATTTTTTTCATCAAATTCAACAGCGGCTACGATTTTCTTTTTCTTACCATCGTTACTTCGTTCTTGCTCAAAATTTTATTTCTTTCGTAAACAAATACATCAACGTAAATAGTACCTGCAATTGGGTTCAACATACCGCTTTTGATAGCTAATGAACTTTATAAATAAATAGTCATGCAGTTGGTCGACTTACAGGGTATCGCTTCGTCATTTGTGAAGAAGACAAGCTTTTTGGTGTGGCGGTCATTTCAAAAACAATCCCAAATGCTTTATAAGTGCCGAATTTAACTTTATGAAAAAGGGCATTAGCTTTTGGACTTTCAGCATGATGACACAAATTGAAATCTCTCGAAAAGTTTGATTTCCGAACAGTTAATTTATTAGGATTATATTTTGACCATTGAAAATCTTCTTTTCACTTTATTGAAGTCAAATATTGTAAATAATCTAAATCCGTTTTGAATTATTCAAAAAAAATGGATTATAATTTCCCCTTTGAATGATTCCATAAATATATTTCTTTTAAGAAAGATAAAAAACATGTTTAAAGCTCTAAAATTTTTATTAACGCTTTAATGTAAAATGGCCTATCACTTCAGGAGAGCTTTCGTCTAGTTTTAAACGGTACCAATAATCATCTGCTGGTAATAGTGCGCTACTGTATTTTCCATCCCAATTATAATTAGAGGAAGTTAGGTTTATTATTAACTTACCATATCGGTTGAAAATTTGAGCACTTGAATTAGGGTAATCCGCCATTTCTTTTATCTCCCATAGGTCATTGAACCCATCATTGTTTGGAGTGAAATATTTTGCAATAGTAAAGACGGTGAAATCTTGCGCTACTAAGTTACATTCGTTATTGTCTCTAACAAAAGCGGTGTATTGTCCGCTAGAGATATAAGAAAATTCATTTGAAACTTGAAAATCTAAGCCGTTAATCGAATACTCATAGTAGCTTTCAGAGTTCACGAGTTCTATAGTAACTGAATTTTCATTCACCAGAACCGAACTTATAACAGGTTCTGGTCGTTCTGTGACGCTAATGTCTTTTTTCGAGTCACAGGAAATAACAGTCGGGGAACTAATAGTAACGCTGTGTAGACCTATAGTTGAAACAGTAATTCTTTGGGTGGTTTCTCCGCTGGGTGACCATAAGTATTTCATGCCAGAGATGGAAGCGTCTAAGGTAGTGCTTTCTCCTTGGCATAAAAACATTTCCTCCATAGTGGTAGCAATAGGGTATACTGTAGCAGTCACTCCAGTTCTTGGTCCAGTGCAGCCATTTAAAATAGGCTCAGCGTAGTAAGTTGTTGTTGTGTCTATAGTAGGAGTTGTAAAAGAGTTGCCGCTAGATAATGAAGAGCCACCGGTTAATGCAGTGTACCAATTTATATTCCCATCCGAAGGCTCTGCTGCTAAGGTGACAGTTCCTGAACCGCATACAGATGATGGAGTAGTTGAGCTTACATTTGGTGACTCGTTTACAGTTGCTTTGACAGCGGTTCGTGTTTCGCTTGTACAGCCATTTGATATGGCAGCCACATAATATGTTGTCGTTGTGTCAATACTTGGAGTTGTAAATATTGTTCCAGATCCTAATAGGGGTCCTCCCGTCGAAGCCGCATACCAGTTTATCGCCCCCGATGAAGCTGTTGCTCTTAAAGTCGCAGTTCCTGAATCACAAACGGGCGTAGCAGAAGTTGAATTAATTGTTGGTAATGTCCTTACGGTGGCAATAACCTCCGTTCTTGAGACGCTTGGACAACTCCCATTTCTTGCATCCACAAAGTAAGTGGTTGTTGTAGAAATTGTTGGCGTAGTAAATGAATTTCCTGTATCTATAACTGAACCCCCAGTTTCTGTCGTATACCAATATGCTGTGCCATTTGAGGTAGTGGCTTGTAGGGTAACGTTTCCAGAGGCGCATATGGAACCTGGGGTCGTACTCTCTATTCTTGGAATAATTATGGTGGTACTCGCTGAGATTTGAATTATTGGATCTCCGGGCATGCCGCCGTATTCAACAATCCCTTAGGTTGGTAATTCCCATTTGGCTCGCCAGCATTCGATAAATCATTCCATGAACCTGAAAGGCCAACTCCAGCAGCAGTAATGTGTGCGTAATCTTCATTTCCTTCTTGGTTCGGTTCATTATTGTTCCAAAGTGAAAAGTTTGGAGACGATCCGTTTACAGCACCATTCCAAAATACAACTCTATCAATTGCTGGTCCTGTAACCCACTTCCAAATACCTTCTGTTTCTGCATCACTTCCACCAATCCATCCAGCACCAGCAGCTTGTTCACCCGAAATTTTTGCCTCATCAGTCGCAGTCAGCGTCGCTAAATAACCTTGTAAACCATAGTAATTATTGGCTTCTGCGGCGATTTTAGCATTAGTCCAGGTAATGCCTAGTCTAGGGATAAACTCGTAGTAATGGCCGTTTCGAGGTAAATAATTGGCTTGACCTATACTTATAGAAAAGTTCCGTATACCATTTGGTGAAGTACTTGAATTGCTAAATTCAATATCTTTAATAGCTGCTTCAAAATCAGCTGCCGTTGCTGATGTTCCACTTTCATAAAGCCTGATTTTTCCTGTGTTTGTGTTAAAGGGTCCTAAACTAATTGTGGGGTGTAAGAGAGGGTTGCTTAGTGTTAATAAATCTTGACCATTAACGTATCCAGAAGATATTTGAATGTAAATCTCATTTATCACATTGTCAGGATCAGTAATTGTTACGTTGGTAACAATTTTCATTGATGTTCCTGGGCAATAGATTTGATTTCCTGTTGCTGTAATTATAGGAGTAGCATCAATTGCAAACAGAGAATGTTTTAACGGTAGTTTTGAGTAGTTAAAATTTGCAAAATTCTGATTTGAAATAAGAAGTATAAAAAACGAAGTGATGTAGAAGGATTTGTTTGGGCGCATTCCGTAAAAGTATGGCTTTTAAATTAATTATTTCGGCCAATTTAGTTTTTGAAACAAATCCCACACTGCAATCCCAGCACTGACTGAAATGTTCAAAGAATGTTTCGTTCCCAGTTGTGGAATCTCGATACAACCATCACAAGCCGCAACCGCTTCTTGTGAAACCCCATGGACCTCGTTACCAAATACCAGCGCATATTTTTCTCCTTTTGTTACTTTAAAATCTTGAAGAAATAGGGCACTTTCAACTTGCTCTATGGCTAAGGTGGTTATTTTGTCACGCTTCAAATTTTCAATTACATCAATAACATTTCCGATGTGCTCCCAAGTTACCGTTTCGGTGGCGCCTAGCGCAGTTTTATGGATTTCCTTATTTGGAGGGGTTGCTGTGATGCCGCATAAATAGATTTTTTCAATCAAAAAAGCATCGGCAGTCCTAAATACGGAACCGATATTGTGTAGACTGCGAACATCATCTAAAACGATAATAATTGGAGTTTTTTCGGATTTTTTAAAAGCTTCAATTGATTTTCGATCCAATTCGCTGTTTTCTAGCTTTCTCATGCCATTTTGAGGTTTAGTCAAAAAAAAAGCTTCCGATTTAAGGGAAGCTTTTTCTTTATGTTAATTAAAATTTAGCTTTTTGTAGCTTCGTCAGCCAAAACAGTACCTTTGATGGTAAGCACTCTAGTTGCTTGTCCTGCGGCATTTGATGTTACAGTTACCGTTTTTGTGAAAGCACCAACTCTGTCAGTTGCATATTTTACACCTATAATTCCTTTTGCTCCTGGAGCGATTGGTTCCTTTGGAGAAGTAGGAACTGTACAGCCACATGAACCTTGGGTGTTTGTTATGATTAGTGGCTTGGTTCCGTTGTTTGTAAATACAAACTCACGTTTTCCGTCTGCGTTATGTGCAATCGTCCCGTAATCAATTGTTTCTGATACAAAAGCCATCCCAGCTCCGTCTACTTTAGCAACCTTCGCAGTAGTTGCCTTTATTTTTTTTGTAGTTTCTTGGGCGTTAGAAGTTGTAACTCCTAAAACGGTTAGCATAGCTAGTAAAATTATTTTTCTCATTTTTTTTGAAGTTTAAAGTTATAGGAACAAATTTAAAGAAAATATCATGCCAATTAATTAAAATCGTCGAAAAAGTATTAATTTTTTTTCAAGGATTTAGTTATTCACTATTTAATAATTAAATTCGCTGCTGTTACAATCACCTTTTTAAAGATAAAAAATTTGGCAGCTAAAGATAAAGTAGTTAAAGAAACACCGTTAATGAAACAATATAACGAAATCAAAAGGAAATATCCTGATGCTTGTTTGTTGTTTCGAGTAGGCGATTTTTATGAAACTTTTGGGGATGATGCGGTAAGAGCTGCTAAGATTCTAGGAATTACCTTGACCAAGAGAGGAGCGGGTTCCGCTACAGAAACTGCTTTAGCTGGCTTCCCCCATCATTCGATAAATACCTATTTGCCTAAATTAGTAAAGGCAGGTCTTCGTGTCGCAATTTGTGACCAATTAGAAGACCCAAAGATGACAAAATCTATTGTGAAACGGGGTGTGACTGAATTAGTTACTCCAGGGGTTTCCATGAATGATGAGGTTTTAAACTCAAAAACAAATAATTTTTTAGCTTCAGTATACTTTGCCAACAAGTCAATTGGAGTTTCATTTTTGGACGTTTCTACGGGAGAGTTCCTTACTGCCCAAGGGAATGCGGAATACATTGATAAACTGCTGCAAAACTTTAGTCCAAGCGAGGTTTTGATTCCAAAAAACAATAAAAATGAATTTCGCGAAATTTTTGGGGAGGATTATCATACTTTTTATTTAGAGGATTGGATTTATAAAGAGGATTATGCATTCGAAACCTTAACAAAACATTTTCAGACGGTTTCCTTAAAGGGATTTGGTATCGAAGATTTGAAAGAAGGGATTGTTGCTTCGGGAGCGATTTTGTATTACTTATCCGAAACACAGCATAACAGAGTTCAACACATCACTTCTGTTCAACGTATAGCTGAAGACGCGTATGTTTGGATGGATCGATTTACGATTCGTAACTTAGAATTGTATCAGAGTTACAATCCAAATGCTGTCACGCTTTTGGATGTAATTGATAAAACGCTTTCCCCCATGGGAGGACGTTTGCTCAAACGTTGGCTTGCATTGCCATTAAAAGATAGTAATAAGGTTCGAAGTCGTCATCAGGTAGTTTCCTACTTGAAAGAAAATCAAGAAGTGTTGCAAAGTATGCAGCAGCAGATTAAACAGATTTCAGATTTGGAACGATTGATTTCTAAAATAGCCGCGGGAAAAGTGTCTCCTCGAGAAGTCGTTTACCTCAAAGAATCGCTGGATGCTATTATTCCTATAAAAAAATTGGCTTTAGAAAGTCCGCAAGATGCCGTAAGGATTATTGGAGATAATTTGCATAGCTGCGATTTACTGCGTGAAAAGATTAAAACTACATTAAATCAAGATGCACCGGTAGCTATCGCCAAAGGGAATGCCATTGCTAAAGGCATTAGCGAAGAATTGGATGAGTTAAGAGCGATTTCAACTTCTGGCAAAGACTTTTTGAACGGGATAGAAAAGCGGGAATCTCAGTTAACGGGAATCTCTTCTTTGAAAATCTCTTTCAACAACGTTTTTGGGTATTATATTGAAGTTAGAAACTTGCATAAAGATAAAGTACCTTCAGAGTGGATTCGTAAACAAACCCTAGTAAATGCAGAGCGCTATATTACAGAGGAGTTGAAAGAATATGAGACTAAAATTCTGGGTGCTGAAGAAAGAATACAAAAAATAGAATCGGAGTTATTTGAGCAATTGGTCGCTTGGATTGCAACTTACATAAAACCGGTTCAGTTGAATGCTAATTTAGTAGCACAGTTAGACTGCCTGTGTTCTTTCACGCAGTTAGCTATCGAAAACAAATATGTTTGTCCTGAACTTGACGAAACATTCGAGCTGGAAATCAAGAACGGGAGACATCCTGTCATCGAAAAGCAATTGCCGGTGGGAATGCCTTATATACCAAATGATATTTTCCTCGATCAGGAAACCCAACAAATGATAATGATAACCGGTCCTAATATGTCTGGAAAGTCTGCCATATTGCGTCAAACGGCGTTAATCGTACTTCTGGCTCAAATGGGGAGTTTTGTTCCCGCTGATAGCGTAAGAATGGGAACCGTCGATAAAATATTTACCAGAGTGGGAGCGAGTGATAATATTTCTATGGGTGAATCTACCTTTATGGTAGAAATGAATGAAACCGCCTCGATTCTGAACAATATTTCCGACAGAAGTTTGGTCCTATTAGACGAAATCGGGAGGGGAACCAGTACTTATGATGGTATTTCCATCGCTTGGGCGATTGCGGAGTTCCTACATGAACATCCCTCGAGGCCTAAAACGCTGTTTGCAACCCATTATCATGAGCTAAATGAGATGAGCGAATCTTTGTTAAGGATTCAGAATTATAATGTCTCTGTAAAGGAGCTGAAAGACACTGTTCTTTTCATCAGAAAACTAGTAAAAGGAGGAAGTGCCCACAGCTTTGGAATTCATGTTGCAAAAATGGCAGGAATGCCTCAAATCGTAATTTTGAAAGCGCAAAAGTTGTTGAAGAAATTAGAGAAAGATCATTCCAGCGACGTGTTGAATGGCATAAAATCAGAGAAAGACGAAATGCAAATGAGTTTCTTTAATTTAGACGATCCTTTGTTGGAGGAAATCAAAGAGGAAATCCTGAATTTAGATATAAATACGATAACACCGATGGAAGCCTTGATGAAATTGAACGAAATAAAAAGAATGCTCACCAGAAAATAAACGTATTCGCTTTTAAAGTTTAGGTTATCAATAGTTTAACTTTTATCTTTAATTTTTTTGTAAAAAAGGCTTGTGTAATTCAATAAATGTCCTAAATTTGCATCCGCAATACAGAACAAGTATCGCGGTTCTTTTTAATAAATGAAAATGCGAAAATAGCTCAGTTGGTAGAGCGCGACCTTGCCAAGGTCGAGGTCGCGGGTTCGAGCCCCGTTTTTCGCTCCAAACCATATTATGCTCGGATGGTGAAATTGGTAGACACGCTGGACTTAAAATCCAGTGAACAGCAATGTTCGTGCGGGTTCAAGTCCCGCTCTGAGTACTAAAGCCTCTTCTTTTGAAGAGGCTTTTTTTGTTTATATAGGGGCTGCTTTTCAAATAAAAATTTAGAAGTAAACTTTAGTTTTTGTTGGTTTTTAAATTAAATATTATCTAATCGAAATATGGCTTCTTTTGTAATTACTAAACGATTTAGCGGAGATTATAAGTTTGAGCTCACTTCTAGAAAAGGGAAAACGATTTTTACAAGTAAAGCATACGAGTTAAGGATGGATTGTGAGGCTGATGTGGAGTATGTAAGATCAGTTTTTCAAAGCTGTGCTTTTGCGAAGTTTAAGACCACTAGCGGAAAATTTTTCTTTAGGGTAGTGGTAGATGATGTGGTTATGGCTACTAGTAGAAAGTATACAACGGAACTAATGGTTCAGAAAGGGATTGACGAAATAGTTAAATATGGCTTCGAAGCGGAGATTTTAGACTTTTCTAATAATGATTTTAAATTTGAGGATTAAAGCCTGTGGAATTTATTTTTAGGCATAAAAAAAACCATCTCGTTTGCACGGATGGCTTTGATTTTTTTTGTAATTTGAAATTACTCAGCAGCAGGAGCTTCAACAGCAGCAGAATCAACAGCTACAGCAGCAGTATCAACAGCAACAGAGTCCATAACTACAGCAGTAGTGTCAGCAGCAACAACTTCTTCAGCAGCAGCGTCAGCTTTTTTACAAGAAACAACAGTCAAAACTGCAATAAATGCTAAACTTAAAAATACTTTTTTCATCTTAATTTAATATAAAGGTTAATTATTAATTCGTCGCAAAGATATACATTTTTTAATACGTTTATAATTTTTTATTTATTTTTTTAAAAATAATATTCCATTTCTTACTTTGCACGATATGTCAGTTAAAACGCAGGAAAATATGGCCTCGAAAATGAGTTGTCTATTTTGAATTACTTGAAAATTGGGATTTTTTTTTTTAAGAGCTACTATTTGGCTTCAGTTTTTTCCACTTCTGAAGTTTGTTTATAATTAATTGATTTTAAATATATTATATTTTTATAAAAGAGTATTGATAAAAATTTTAGTACTACTAAAATTTTGTTTGGCCGTTATTTAGGTGGTAAATTACGTCAGCAAGACAAGGGTTTTTTGTTCTGATTCAGTTGGGAGATGTTTTTGCTTTGCTTAAAGTAAATCGGTGTAAAATACTTAAGATATAGACAAGGAATCTATCCTTAATAGACACCAAACTTACAAGGTTTTCATGATGATGTTTGTTGCGCCTTTATTCATTAATACGAAAGTGCTGCAAATATGTCCTTTTTCATTTCTGAGCGCATCATTTAAGATCAAATCTTTAAATGTGTCATTCAGATCTTTTTTAGTCGAAATAGAGTGACATCCGCCCATATTGACCAAAGCAGTCGCTTCTGCAAAATGGGAATAGTTGGGACCTATAACGATTGGGATGCCAAAAGTAGCCGGTTCCAGTAAATTATGGACACCTGGATTCCCAAAACCTCCTCCCACGTAAGCAATGTCAGCATAACTATAGATTTTTGTAAGAATGCCAATGCTGTCTATTATAAAAACATCAAAATCAGCGAGGTTTTTGCCTTCCATTTCTGAGAACAAAACTGTTTTTTTTGTGATGCTGCTTCTTAGAACTGCTATCTGGTTGTCTTTTATGTTGTGGGGTGCGATAATGAATTTGACATTAAATTCATTTTTGTTGATAAAATCAAGCAATAGCGTTTCGTCTTTTGGCCAGGAACTACCAATTACTATTGTCAGTGTATTATCCTTGAACTGAGAAATGTACTCCAAAGAATTATCTTTTTCTAAAATTGCCGAGACCCTGTCAAAACGAGTATCACCGGAAACAGCTACGTTTGATTTTCCTAGATCAAGCAATAACTTTTTTGAAGATTCATTTTGCACAAAAAAATAGGAGAAGCCGTCCAATGCTTTCCTGTAAAACCCGCCATACCATTTGAAGAACATTTGGTTTTTTCTAAAAATTCCAGAAATCAAATAGGTCGGCGTATTTTTGGCCTTAAGTTCGTTAAGGTAGTTTAACCAATATTCATATTTTATGAAAAACGCCATTTCAGGGTGAACTATTTTTACGAATTTTCTTGCATTTCTTTTAGTGTCAATAGGCAGATAAACGGTCGCGTCTGCAACTACATTGTTTTTGCGGACTTCGTAGCCTGAAGGCGAGAAAAAAGTAATGACAATTTTGTGTGATGGATATTCTGTTTTGATTTTTTCAATTACGGGTAAGCCTTGCTCGTATTCACCAAGTGATGCTGCATGGAACCAGATTGTTCTATCCGAAGCTTTGATTTTCTGTTCCAAAACGACAAAAACATTTTTGCGGCCTTCCACAAAAAGCTTGATTTTTGAACTGAATAAAGCGATTAATTTTAAGAGTAAACCCGTAATTTGCATTACGATGTTATAAAAGAAAAGCATACCGGATTTTTTATTTTGCTAAAATACAGTTTCTTTTGTTTATCATTTAAATCTTCATGCTTAAATTCATATTTTTGTACTTGAGAATTTAAAAATAGCCAAAAGCGGATACTTCGATTTAAAAGATTGAAACAGTTTAAATACAAAATAGAATCGTAGCTATTTTTAGATGCTGTGGAGCTTTTTTAGTTGTGGGGTTAACTGGTTTAAATAAAATATAAATGAAAAAAATCCAAATGGTTGACCTAAAAAGTCAATATGATAAAATCGCGACTACTGTAAATGATTCTATTCAGGAAGTTTTAGATACAAATACTTACATCAATGGGCCGCAAGTTCATCAGTTTCAAAAATCGCTTGAGGAGTATATGGGTGTAAAGCATGTGATCCCTTGTGCAAATGGTACTGACGCATTGCAAATTGCTATGATGGGACTAGGTTTAAAGCCAGGGGATGAGGTTATTACTGCCGATTTTACTTTTGCCGCTACCGTAGAAGTAATTGCTTTATTGCAGCTTACTCCAGTGTTAGTAGATGTTGACATGTATAACATGAATATTTCTATCGAGGGCATTAGACGTGCAATCACTCCAAAAACAAAAGCAATCGTTCCTGTGCATCTGTTTGGGCGTGCTGCAAATATGGAAGCTGTTATGGCTGTCGCCAAAGAACATAATCTATTTGTGATTGAGGATAATGCACAAGCCATTGGCGCTAATTGCAAATTCTCTGATGGTTCTAAACATAAGGCAGGAACTATAGGTCACGTAGGATCTACTTCGTTTTTCCCTTCTAAAAACTTGGGCTGTTACGGTGACGGCGGAGCAATTTTCACAAATGATGATGTGTTGGCTCATACACTGCGAGGAATCGTAAATCACGGAATGTACGAGCGCTACCATCATGACGTGGTAGGAGTGAATTCCCGTTTGGACAGTATTCAAGCGGCCGTTTTGAACGCTAAGTTGCCATTCTTAGATCAATACAACTCCGCTCGACAAGATGCAGCCAGAAAATATAGTTCGGCTTTTGAAGGGAACAAACATATTTTTGCTCCAAGTATTTGTGACATTTGCGACTGTCATGTTTTTCACCAATATACATTGCGAATCATAGATGCTGATAGAGACGCGTTGATGCAACATTTGTTAGCTAAAGGTATTCCTTGTGCTGTTTACTACCCGATACCATTGCATTTGCAGAAAGCGTACACGGATTCTAGATACAATGAGGAAGACTTTCCGGTTACAAATCAGTTGGTAAAGCAAGTGATTTCGCTACCGATGCATACTGAGCTCGATGACGAACAAATAAAATTCATTACCGATAGTGTTTTAGAGTTTTTTAAATAAAGAATATTGAGACGCGATTTATCGCGTTTTTTTATTTACGAATAATACAAGATTGTGATGAATCGATTGCAGCCTTAAAAGAAAACGAAATAAAATGAAAATATTAGTTACCGGAGGTTTAGGTTTTATAGGGTCTCATACTGTTGTCGAATTGCAAAACGAAGGTTTTGATGTGATAATTGTTGATAACCTTTCTAATACTTCATTGGATGTATTGGACGGAATTTCAAATATAACAGGAAAAATTCCGGCATTCGAAAAGTTAGATTTGCGCGAAAAAGACAAAGTACAAGAGTTTTTCAAAAGACATAGCGATGTAGCGGGTGTTATTCATTTTGCTGCTTCTAAAGCAGTTGGGGAAAGTGTGGAAAACCCATTGTTGTATTATGAAAATAACATCAATACTCTAGTTTACATTCTTCAGGAGTTGCAGAAAAAAACCGATGCGAGCCTTATTTTTAGTTCGTCTTGTACCGTTTATGGTCAGGCTGAAATAATGCCAATTACAGAGGACGCTTCAATTCAGGAGGCAATGTCGCCTTATGGCAATACCAAACAAATAGGGGAGGAAATTATCACTGATGTAGCTAAAGTCACTAACGTCAATGCTATCTTGTTGCGTTATTTTAATCCAATTGGTTCTCATCCTTCTGCTGAGATTGGTGAATTACCTATTGGCGTTCCTCAAAATTTAGTTCCATTCATTACTCAAACGGGTTTCGGTTTACGTAAAGAACTGTCCGTTTATGGAGACGATTATCCTACCGTAGATGGTACTGCTGTGCGAGATTACATTCATGTTGTAGATCTGGCGAAAGCCCATGTTGTTGCTTTACAGCGATTACTGAACAAAAAGAATGTCGCTAAAGTGGAAACCTTCAATCTGGGAACTGGAACTGGAAGTACTGTATTAGAAGTGATCAAGGCATTCGAAAAAGTAAGCGGACAAAAATTGCCTTATAAAATAGTGGGTCGTAGAGAAGGAGATATTACCTCGGCTTACGCCAACACTGACAAAGCGAATAACATCCTTGGTTGGAAAGCACAATCATCACTCGAAGAATCCATGGCTAGTGCATGGAAATGGGAGCAGAAAGTGAGAAGTTAAATTTGAAATAAAAAAGGCTGCCATCTGGCAGCCTTTTTTAATCTATTTATGCTCGTCTTTTGCGTCCTCAGCTACCTCTTCAACTTTTGCAGCTCCGGTTTCAATAGCATTGTCAACTCTTGCTGCTGTAGTGTCTGCAGCATCTGACATTTCGTCTTTAACAGCCTCAGTTGCTTCTCCCATTTTATCTTGCGTTTTTTCTTTACAAGAGGTCATCAATGCTAAAACAAAGGCTAAACTTAAAAATATTTTTCTCATTTTTTTAAGGTTTTAATAATTAATGATTCTAAAGAATCATGATTATTAAATGTACAACTTTTTACCCAAAATTGTAATCTATGAAATTAAAAGATAAAAAATTTGCCCAAAGCTTTTTGCGAAGGGCAAATTTGTTCATCATTAATTCCTTATTGAGGGTTTATGCTTTAGCCGTTGCCACTTCTTTATCAATTTTTCCAATCAATCCCGCTAAGACTTTTCCTGGACCTATTTCTGTAAACAAGCTAGCTCCGTCTTTTATCATTTGTTGCACGGATTGTGTCCACTTTACGGGAGCAGTCAATTGTGTAATTAAGTTTTTCTTGATTTCATTTGCATCAGACACAGCAGTTGCCGTTACATTTTGATACACTGGGCAAATGGGAGTGGAGAATGTGGTCGCTTCAATAGCTGCAGCTAATTCTTCTCTTGCCGGTTCCATCATTGGCGAGTGAAATGCGCCACCAACAGGCAAAAGTAAAGCTCGTTTTGCTCCTGCAGCCTTCATGGCTTCACAAGCTTTCTCAACAGCTGATGTTTCTCCCGAAATCACCAATTGTCCAGGACAGTTATAGTTGGCTGCTACCACGATGCCATCGATTGAAGCACATACTTCTTCGACAACATTATCAGCAAGTCCTAAAACAGCCGCCATAGTCGAAGGCTTTAGTTCGCAAGCTTTTTGCATCGCTAAGGCTCTTTGTGAAACTAATTTTAGTCCGTCTTCAAATGATAAGCTACCATTGGCTACCAATGCTGAAAATTCGCCTAAAGAATGTCCCGCTACCATTTCTGGCTTGAAAGTGGCACCTAAAGTTTTGGCCAAGATAACCGAGTGTAAAAACACGGCTGGTTGGGTAACTTTGGTTTCTTTTAACTCTTCGGCAGTACCTTCAAACATAATGTCTGTAATACGAAAACCTAATATAAGGTTTGCTTTTTCAAATAAGTCTTTGGCTAATGCCGAATTTTCATATAAGTCCTTACCCATTCCTGTGAACTGAGCTCCTTGACCTGGAAAAACGTATGCTTTCATAAAATTTGTTTAAAGTTTAAGGTTTTCATGGTATGAATATAAAACCGACTGCAAAAATAACACTTTTTTTAGGAGCGTCGACACTAGTTATTTTTTGGGATATTTATGTACCTGAGCACCGCAATTTCTGCTAGGGTTTTCCTCGAGATTAGAGTATCAAAGAGGCAGTTGAAAACTTTAAAAAATAAAGAAAGCGTTGCTTAACACAACGCTTTTTGCAATAAAATTGCTGTTCTTCTTCAGATAATGTGTTTTTAGGTCATGTTACAGCGTAATTGAATTTACAATTTCTAGCAGCTGATTTTTTAAATCTTCATTAGTTATTCCGTCTTTTACGTCAAAATTTTCATTAAAACTTGGTAAAGAAAAGCTTCCTTTTACCGCTGCGCCTTGAAAAGGAAAACGGTTTTTTGCTATTTCTAAAACGGAGCTTCCGCCTCTTGGTCCTGGTGACGTGGACATTATCAGCGTTTGTTTGTTTTGAAATGTTTCAGAATGTATTCTTGAAGTCCAATCAAAAATGTTTTTAAAAGCAGTTGAGTACGCTCCATTGTGTTCTGCAAAAGAGATGACGAGTAAGTCTGCAGTTCCAAGTTTGTTATAAAAATCTGTTGCCAGTTCTGGAATGCCACTTTCTGTTTCTTTGTCCATGGAATAAATGGGCATTTCATAGTCATTCAAATCTAAAACTTCAACCGAAGCATTTTCAAATTGTCCTGCAGCGTACGCAGCTAATTGTTTGTTGATTGACTTTTTGCTTGATGAAGCGCCAAAAGCGATAATTTTTTTCATAGTTGTTTCTTTATTTAATTTGTAAATGATCCTGAAGAGCATTTAGCCAAAAGTATTTATTAGTTATTCTGTTAAGCACAGGCTAGTTTTACCCAAGGTGTTTGATTAGCATCAAAGCAAAATTGTTTTAATATTCCATCGGTATTTCCATTAGTAAGAATTCCGCATCTGTACTTGCTTTAATATCAAAGGAATTTATATTCCAGATCCCAAAACCATCACGAGTTTCTAATTCTTGGCCAGCAATGTTTAGCTTTCCTGATAGGATGAAAGCGTAAACACCATTTCCTTCTTTTTTTAAATTGTAAGTTGCTGTGACATCTTGGTCAAATTTACCAAGATGAAACCAAGCATCTTGATGGATCCAGACACCGTTATCTTCGGCATTTGGCGAAAGTATTTGTTGTAATTTATTTTTTCTGTCTTCAGGATTTAAGGTGATTTGTTGGTAACGAGGATCCACATTTTGTTTGTTTGGATATACCCAAATCTGTAATAGTTTAGTTCTGTGATCTGCGTTAGGATTAAATTCACTGTGTTTTACTCCAGTTCCTGCACTCATAACTTGGACATCACCACTTTTAATGGTTTCAGTATTTCCCATGCTATCTTTGTGTGCTAAATCGCCTTCCAAAGGAATTGTTATGATTTCCATGTTGTCGTGGGGATGTGTTCCAAAACCCATTCCGGCAGCGACGGTGTCGTCATTTAAAACCCGAAGTGCTCCAAATTGAACTCTTTCTGGATTGTACCAACTTGCGAAGCTAAAACTGTGATATGCGTTTAACCAACCATGGTCTGCATGTCCTCTTGTATCTGCTTTATGTAAAACTGTATTTTTCATGATATGTACTATTTTTGACTTTCTACTTTGCAAATTTACGCACTAAGTCAGTAAAAAGGACTTAATGTAGGTTAAGAAAATAGTGTTCCTTAAAGTGAGTGATCAGTAAGAAAAAGTACATGGGATGCAGTGTTGAAAAAAAGGTGCACAGTCTTGGTTTTAGTAATGGGCAATGAAAGAGTCTTCTAATCAGATTTTATTTTTATGATTTTTAGGAATTGATGATTACTAAAAAATACGGAACACTGAACACTCATTTTCACTGTCTACTGGCAATTACCTTTTTAGTAATTTGGATTTCATTTTACTAAAGAATTCAGGCGTAACGCCTATGTAAGAAGCGATTTGTTTTTGGGGCACTTTTTGAAGCAGTGTTGGGTATTTTATACAAAATTTTTCAAAGCGCTCTTCAGCGGATAAACTCAAATTATCCATCACGGTATGGGACAAGTCTATTTTTTTAGACTTGTCCCTTTTTTTTTTGCCTCGGGAAGCCCCGTTAATACTGGCAATTTTTATTAGGTAAGGGTTCATATCTGCGGTTCGAACTTTTTTATTTTCAAATTGAAAATTATTTGGAAATATCGAACCAATTATTCGTCTTTTGTCTTCAATATTGGATTGAATATACTGATTTCCAATGTTTTTAATCTTTTCTGTGGCGTTTTTGTATAGTTCGAAAACTTCTTTTTCGTTGATAGCCTCCGATTCTTTATCTTTTAATTCGGAGAGGATATTCTCATATCTGGTCTTTGCAATTTGGTATTCTGTTTTGTCAATATCGCCATCAATATAAATATCCTGTAAGCGTTGTAGTTTGGCTTCAATATTTATTACTTTTTCATAATGCTTGGCTCCAAGTTGTTTTTTATCTCTTTCGTTGTAAAGCGCTTCTTTAATTTTATCTTCGAATATTTTCTTTACAGGAGCCTCCATTGAAATTGTTTTTAAATAATCGCCAATCCAAAGATTAACATCCTCCAAAAGATATCTGCTATTGCATGGGCTTACACAGTGATAATAGGAATAATACTTAGAGCGTCCCTTTGAAGTGCTTCCTGTTAATGCATTATTGCACTTTGGACACAATAAAAATCCTTTTAGGGGGTAAGTGTCATTTAATTTTTTATGGTTGGTATGGTGCTTTTTCCTTCTATTGTTTAATATATCCTGCACCTGATCAAAAAGGGCTTTTGAAATCAAAGGTTCGTGTATTCCATTAGCAATGCATGCCTTTTCGTCTTTATAGGCTTTGATGGGAACTCCTCCATAATAGATAGGGTTTTTTAATAAATTTGAAAAGGGAGTTTTAGTAGTGCTTAGCCCTTTTTTATTTAGCTTTTTCATCACCTCAATTTGATTGTATAGGCCTGTACTCATTAATTCGAAGGCTTCCTGAACCAATTTCGCACTCTTTCCCGGAATCAGCAGCGGCTTTTTGGCACTGTCTTTTCCATTTTCATATCCCTTTGGAGCGCTTCCAACATATCTTCCTTCCTTGAAGGCTCTTCGCATTCCAGATATGATGTTTAAGGAACGGCGGTGATTCTCTACTTGCGGGATTGACAGGTATACCGCAAGCATTAATCCTTGCTCTGGAATAGATAAGTCCAAAGGCTGTTCTATTGCATTAACCTCTATGGCAAGTTCATTGAACACTGAAATCATTTGGTAGGATTCGCCAGTATTCCGAGAAAATCGGTCCCATTTAATGAATATTAGCTGATGAACCTCTTTTTTGTTTTTCTTGCAATAATCCAATAGTTTTTTAAACTCGGGACGCTTGAATGTTTTTGCAGAATAGTCCTCTCGGAATATCTCCAAAATGTTCAAGTTATTGGTTTGGCAATAATTGATTAATTTTTGCTCCTGGTCGCGAAGTGAATAGCCTCTTCCAGCTTGTTCGTCCGTTGATACTCTAACGTACAGAATTACATTTTTCATCTGCTCTTTTCTTTAATAAATTTTTTACTGTAACCTCCGCGAAAACGGTCAATAATTTCAAGATTTCTGAAATCTCTTCGTCTGTGTACTTTTTTTTTGATTCTGTGTTTAAAATTTGCTTTGCTTTTTCAAATTCCATGATACCTATAAAAGCGAAAAGGAGCAGGACCTACTCGTTTGTGCTGTTAGGTGATTTAGTGCTAAGGGATGCTTAGGACTTAAATTATTTTTCTATTATTTCTTTTCTAGTATTTGTGACTATTAAATGTTTTTCATTTCTATAGACAACCTCGATTTTTTCATATTTTTTTAGTCCAATTATCTTCCTTAGTTCTCTAGCACTTTTATCTTTAATGTCTTTTTGTGAAGAAACATTCAATGTCATAGTTCCACTAGTATGTTTTGAAATTTTAATTTCTTTTACATCATCATCGTTTAGTGCGGTAAGAATTGACTTCTCCGCTTTGGTGTACAATCCATAATCGAAACTATAAGTATCAAAATTTTCATTTTCAAACAAATTATGCAGAAGCGGCGTAATAGGAATATTTATGAATGTGCTGTTTGCAAATTGGTCTGAATAAAAAGCGTAGTTTTTCTCTTTTTCCTCTAGGCTTACTGCTTTTTCTTGATTGACGATAAGAAATTCTAAATATTCGGATGATTTTTTAACAACAATTGAAACGGCTATCCCTCGAACCAAGACAGAAAATAAAAGAGAGCTTATTTTCTTTAAAAAGTAGCCCATTTCGCTATTAATTATTTCATCTAATTGACTAAAAATATCTGTAGTCATTAAGAGTTGTTTTGCAGTGTCTTTTTGTTCAGCAGGGAAATAATTTATGATTGAATCCACAAAATCTTCTTTTGAAATTGAATCAATTTTATTTACGTCCAACTCTACATTAGAAAATAAAAATTCTTTTAATTCTCTTATAGTTTCAAGGTCTAAATTAAGATTTCGCAGTTCCGCTATAATAGAAAGCCATAAAGCGTCAAATACATTTAGATACACCCACTGTCTTTTTGATTCAAATTCAACAATCTCTTCAGTACTATTGTATAAAAGTCCTTCCTTTTTCCAATTGCTATACACTCTAGAAGAAATACCTAATAGTGAAAGGGGTATTTTCTTTTTAGCAATTTCTGGGTAATATTCAAATAAATCCATAGCGATATTTTAATACACAAATGTAATAAATTTATTTTAAATACTATTTTGTTTTTAAAAAAAATATACATTTGTATTTAATATTTTAGAAAAATGAAAAAAGAACTAAAAAAAAGAACTTCTAATAGGCGCTACCCTATTCGTACATGCAAAAAACCAGACTGCAATGAAGGATTTATACCAACCGATGCTCGGCAAGTTTATTGTTCTGAGCAGCATAGAATTGATTTTAATAATGACCGAAGAAAATTAAAAGAATCAATTGATATATCCTTTTTGAAAATTGTCAAAAAAAACAGAACTGTTTTGCACAAAATTGCCGCAAGTGATTTTTACAAAAAAAACAAATTCGCCCATAAGTCATTATTAGAATATGAAGATTATGATTTTAAGAAATATCACCAAATCATAATTAACCAAAGAACCCAAAATGAGGTTCATATTTGTTATGACTACGGTCTCGAGTTGATAGACCCAATTAATCAAAATTTTTCAATTAATAACACCTTAGATTATGACTTATAGAGAACCAACATTTCAAGAATTATTTTCAAATTCACACAGCCAACACTTAGCCAAGCTTCAATCAGCAAATTTTGTAAACCAGTCACTTGCCAAAAGAGAAATAACTGGAGCGCCTAAAGAAATACCTACAAAGCTTCCAAATCCAAAACCTTATAAACAAGTGGTTTTTGAAAGAAGTTCTGCTAGTGAATTAACAACAAATTACATAAAAGTCAATTGGAGAGTTATGATTGCTTCTGCGATTATCGGCGGTGCGATAGTTTATTTTATTTATCAAATTAATGAGCAGAATAAAAAAAATAAATCGAAAAATTTACTAAACTAAAAATCAATTTATTTCATTATATATCAATATAAATTGATACAAATCATTTCAAATCAATATGTAATTATTTATTATTAAAGGACATTAAATTTGTATTGTATTCCGCGAATTTAATAGGTTGCTTTCTATTGAAATCATTTAAGGATTGACTTAACTATTAAGTCACTTTTTTTGGTAACGGTTTACAGTTTTGTTGTATAAAATTTTCTTTTGACTTCTATTTATGCCCTCTATTCGGCAAACTGCTTTGCAGCTTGTTTCATAATTTCCTAAAGAATTTTATTTATTTCCCATTTGCTTACTTTGCCGCACAATTCAGAAAGATTGCTACCAGAAAGGCATTCGTCAAAATTAGATGGTGGCTGATCGAAAGCGTCATTATCCCTGTATTTTTCTGCCCCCAGCTTAATATAAAGCCATGCTTTTGAAAAAACATACCCATTGCGATTGGATTCAGCGACACTTTTTTCTTCTTCAGAAAAATGATTGAAAACTTTATTTAAGGCTTCTTTTTGACTAATCTCCGTAACTTATTACATATTGGTTAAAAAAATAAATCCTTTTTTGCTAAATGTAACCCTCGTTTCATATTATTCTTGATTCAAAGTCCTTTAATAATTTTTGCAAATCTTTATGTTGCTTTATTAATTACAAATGTGTATTTATTGTCGTAGAGCTTCATGGTAAGGGGCGTTTTGAAATGATGATGTTAAGGTAGAACTTATACTGGTGAGAAGTTAAATGTTTCTGTTCGGTGGACGTTAGTCTTTCATATAGACAAATCCATTGTTGCTGGCAATAGTAATCAGTGGCTGAATACTCTCTTTGTATCGAGTATAATCGAATTCGTTTCTATCGTCAAGATTGGGCAAGATGGTGAGGTATTCCTCTAAGAATTTGTTTTTTGAATTTTGCTGTTTTACGATTTCAAAGGCTGCTTTTTGGAGGTTGAAAAACTTATCGAAATATTTGTCAATTGATGGCAGTTTATCACTTTTAGAGGAATTAAAGCTTTTATCAGTTGGAATTAAATTCCAGATTAAATCATGCGAAACAAAGGCATGAGGTACGAAGTGGTCTAGGGCGTATTTTTTTTCCTCAAAAATCAATTTGTTACCGGTAAATATGCATTCTATCGATCCGAGTTCCTGAAAGACTGGTTTCCAATAGTCATTGGTTTGTTTGGCTAAGGAGCTGCGTGTAACTGATTTGATTAGCTTGTTTGGTATATCCGGCACATTGGGGTTTCTTTTTTGAAGAAACAGCGAGAGATTCCAATAGCAAAAATCCTTGAGTATTTTAGAATTGGATTTGAGGTAGCTTATCCAATCAGGGTTAATGGATATGCTTTCTTTTTCTAAGGCATAGATACATTGGTTGTCAAAATTCTGCGATAATTCATAAATGCTTTTGCGATTTCTTATTCCCGGGAACCAAGGAGAGATAAACCAATGTGGAACATTTAGATCAAAATGATTCAAAATTTCAAGAGTTTGAATTTTATTTGTATTTTCTAAAACAGTATTTATTTTGCTTTTACTTTCATCGATAGTAAGGTTTTCAATTTCTAGTATAGACCTTACGGCCCCCTGGATTAGATCTTGCTTGCCAAAAGAGACATAGAAATAATTTACGGTATACCACGAATTACTTATCATTCTTGTAAAAAGCTTTCTTTTAGGAATGACTGTGTTTCCTTCTTCTACTATTTCGAGAATAGCCAAGAACCAATAAAACTTGTAGGTTGCTGAGGTACTTGCAAATACTGAAGCTAATCTATTGATGGGCAGATTTTCGGAAAAAGGTAAGTTCATAGGTTGGAGTATTGAGTTTTTGTATTGCAATTTCAATTTGCTCAATTTTTTCTAATATTAGCTCAAAAGAGTTTTCCATTTTTTGTCATAAAAACAGGAATAGAAAGGCAACTATTACCGTTTCAAGGCTAATTAATTAACCGAAGACTACTAAGCAAAGTGTTCAATGGGTTAGAGCTACAAGTTTAAGTCATTAGGGGTAGCCTTTAATTAACTAGATTCAATTAATAAATGCAATTCTCAGGGTTACCTTTTTGTTTTTTCGCTATTAATAAGAAAAACAAACGTCATGGAACTTACAAACAACGAAAATGAACAAGCAGTTCAAACTGCAAATGAGACTTTAGAAGGACAAAACGATAATCTATCTACTCAGAAGGTGGAGCGCGTAAAAAGCTTCCGTAAATATGCTTTTGAAAAAGCAGGCTTGAATCGTGGGGATTTCCTTTCCTTGAAAACGTATTTAAAATGGATTAAGGATGGGCATCTCGTTGATGAAACCTACAATGAAAATGAACAACATTTTTTGAAAGAACAAGTTAAAAATAATATTGTTTCAAAAGAAGAGAACAGAGTACAAGTAGATGGAGAAAAAAGAACTGCAGTCGAAGTCTCTAAGCCTTCTATTGAGAAAAAAATTAAGGATTTGAATGATGAAATTCAGCAAACTAGAATTGATTTGGCAGAAAACAGAGTTGAAACGGGCTATCAAGCTGAAAAGTATTATATGTATGCTGGGCTAACGATTGTATTGTCTTTTTACTTGCTTTTTTTCTATGCTTCGGCAATTTATGCTTCTTTTTTTAGAAATGCAGGCACCATGCTCAAAATGGCGGGTGATGACATCGCCTTATACTTGGATAGTATCTTTGATGTAAATGGAATTTTCACCGCTTCACCAGCCTTAATTATTGTTTATCTAGGCGCTTTTATCTTTTTTGCGATAGGATTGATTCCCCATAATATAGAAGGTAAAAATAAAAATGTACTTATAGGACTAGCCATTTTTGGAGCTTTTATGGCCGATACGCTAATGGCTTATAAGATCGATTTAGGAATTCATGATTTGAAAGTAATGGCTGGAATTGCTGATGCGGAATGGCAGTTTTATACCAGTATTAACTTTTATATGGTCCTGCTTTTTGGATTTTGTGCTTATTTGGTCTGGGGTTATATGTTTGAGTTGATGCTCAAAGAAAAAAACAAAAAAACAGGAGATGTAAAAGCCGCTTTAATTATTAAAGGCTTAAAAGAAGAAATTAAAACCTTAAAAAATGAACTTCAAGTTTTAGAAGCTAAAATCATCGAATTAGAAACTCAAATTAAAAATATTTTATCCCAATTAGAACAATTGAAAAAAGACTTGGAAAGTCGAATGCTTAATCCAGATGCCTTATCACAAAACTTAACAAGTTTTTATATGGGATGGCTTCAATACTTGATTGGTACTGACTTAAGCGAAGAAAAAGTGCGATGTGAAGAGACTTTTAATGAATTTATTCAAGCACAGTTTAATCAAAAAAGTAACAGTAACTAATTATTAATTAAACATTTAAAATCAGTATTATGAAAAACTTAATATATACCCTAAGCCTTATTTGTATCACTTCCTTCTTTCTTAACTGTTGTGGTAAAGAAGCAATCAAAATTGAACGAAAACCAACTAACTATATTGTTGTTTTGGATTTGAGTGATCGCATACTTTTACCGGAACAATTAAATAAAGACTTTTATTTGATTGAAAAATATTTTAATGCTTTCCAGAATAATGCAAAGCGTAATTTGGTGTTAAGTTCTAAAGATCGTTTTTCAGTTAGAATCATTCCTCAAAAAAATAGTCCTTTGAATGTGAATCACTATGAAGATTCACTTCAATTGTATCTCGATGAGACCGAGGTTCAAAATAAAAGCAAATCCTTGATCACTCTGGCACAATCTCTTCCTAAAGTACTTGAAAATTTAAAGAAAGAAGCGATTTATGGGAAAACCTCTAATAGCTATTTTGGAGTTGATATATGGGCTTATCTGCATGATAATGGAATGGGATTGAGTAAGTCTGGTTTTGAAAATAAAGTACTAGTTCTTACAGATGGTTTTTTTGATTTTGAGAGCCAAGCCCATGTTATTCAGGAAAAAAATAAATACACTAGTACTCGCTTTCTAAATGAGCTGACTTCATCTAATTGGAAACATTTATCAGAATCAGAAGAATATGGTTTGTTACCTATTCGATTAGAGAAAAACACTAAATGGATTGTGGCAGGTATTTCGGCTAAGAAAACTGACGATATTTTGCAAACAGAGAAAATAACATACTTCTGGAAAGACTGGTTGAAGCAATCTGGAGTAATGAACTCCCAATTTATTTTGAATGGTTCAAAAACTGAAATGACTTCCTCTTTACTTCAGCAATTAAAAGAAACAAACATAAATTAATAATTAAATAATTATCAAATGAAAAATTTAAAAACACTATGTACAATTATAATTTGTACTTTTTATTCTAGTATTAACGCTCAAGAAAAAAAAGCATCACGAGAGGCATTTGCAACATTTGAAATTAGCGATGCAAGAGATAATGGAACCGACATTACTCCAGAAGTTTTAGAAGAAGAAGCTAAATTAGTTCTTTATAAGTCAATGGATGGGGAAGAAATATTGTTTTCTAATTATTGGGCAAAATCTGACTCGCAAAGTTCGGGTCGTATTTATTATGTTGAAAAAGAAGAATTTCCTGAAACTGAAGAGGAATTAAAATATGCTTTGTATCAATTTCAATGGAGTTACAATAATAGTTATGATGATAGAAAGGGTACCGCAAAAATCAAATTGTTTGTAATTTATAAACCACAAGTAATCTATTTTGAATGCACTGTTTTACCAGAGAATTTAGATGTGCTGGTTTATAAAGGTCGCATGGAGGGAGATTTATCAGATTTAGAAAGTAGTATTAAAAAGTAGGTTGATTTGTTTTTTTTAAAGACCGTCTTGGATGGCGGTCTTTTTTATAAATGAAAGCGTTTATTAATATTTGATTTCTTATCACTCGACCATAGTGACAAAAAAATGTTAAATTGCTGCCTTTATAATCATTTTCAAATTTAGTGGTTACCATGGCAGACAAAAACATTTTTTCAAATCTTACTGACCAGGAGTTAGTAGTTAAAATAATAGAAAATTCAGATTATTTGGGTGTAGTTTATAAACGATGCAAGTCCAATTGTTTGAATTTTATGAGAAGAATGTCTAATGGTAGTATTAGTGAATATGAGCTTGAAGATGTTATTCAAGATACCTTTATTATCCTACAAGAAAAAATAATAATAAAGGATTTTCTTCTTACGGCTTCATTTCAAACGTATCTAAACTCTGTTTGTCGTTTTCAGTTATTAAATAAATATAAATCCAATTTAAAAACAGTTGTTTTTGATGATTATGGAAAAGGCGATGTTGACGATGATGAAAACGAAAATTATCAATATGATTCTAATATTACAGATGAGTTGGAACCCATAAAGAATGAAAAAGAATCACAATTTGAAGCTATTGAGAAATCATTAGAAAAAATGAAAAATGCTGGAGGGAGATGTTATGATTTATTAACTCAGTTTTGGTATAAAAAAAGAAGTATGACTGAGTTAACCGCAATTTTTGAATATACCAATCCGGCTAACACTAAAAGTCAAAAAGCAAAATGTCAAGAAAGACTGCGAGTAATGTCTTTTAACGAATTGAACTCAAACTAATGAATACAAAATCGACTATTATTAAAGGGTTAATCCTGCCACTTTTGTTAAAGTCAACCCAAGTGGATATTGCTAGAGTGCCCGATACTTTTTGGGAACAGTTTGCTAGTGATTTAATTCATTATGAAATTGATGCTACCCCTATATATGCCTCTTTATATAAATTAGAATTACAAAATCCGGAGGATGTTTTTGAAAAGCTTTCTGAAGTCTATTCTAGTTTTATTAAAGAACTTGCTGAAGAATATGTTTTAGATAATCAAAGCGAGTTAACTACAAAATTATTAGAAAGTAAAAATGAAACTTTTTTACAGGAAGTTAGTTTTTTAAAAACTATGAAAGCGGTTATTACCAAAGTTGAAAGACAGGAATTAAAAAAAAATGTGCCTTTACTTTATAATCGATTGGTGTTTGAATTAGATGAAGAAACATTAAGGCAAGTTGCAAAAAAGAAAACAAGGGAAGACTTAAGAAATAAGTTTAATAAATGGGATGAAGAATTGGATGAAGAAAACTCCAAATTGCAGAGAGAAAGAAGTAAAAATTTTTCATTTTCGGGTGTGAAATTTTCTTTGGCTGACAAAGATTTAATAGAAGCAAATGAGTCAGAAATTTGTTCTAGTAATAATGAAGACAATGATACTATTCCAAAAGCTAAAGTGATATCCTTGTTATGGATGAAGTATGTAAGTATAGCTGCAATTTTTATTATTGGATTTATGGTTTGGCAACCAAATAAATTATCTATTGACGAGCTTTTTGCTCAATATAATTCGGAGGAATCTATTTATTCGATAGATTATAATAATGTGGCAATAATTTCTGAATCAGGAGGAGTTAGAGGAGGTGAAGTCTTGTTTCAAAATCATACTAAATCAGAAACAGATGAGGCAATGAAAGCAATTGAGTTATTTAAAAATAACAATTATGAAAATGCAAAAAAAATATTAACAGATCTAAATCCAAGAGGTAAAAACAACAATATTCTCTTGTTTTTGGCAATAGCTCAACTAAAAACAAATCAAGTCGAACAAGCTGTTACTAATTTAGAATATCTTAATACAAGATCTAATTATGAATTTGCAAATGAGGTGAAGTTTCATTTGGCACTGGGTTATATCAATCAAAATGAAAAGAGGAAAGCAAAGGATTTATTAGTGGCCCTAGCAACAACAGACAATAAATATTCCAAGACATCACAAGACATTTTAGATAATATGAGATGGTTTTAACACTTGATTTTTTTAAAAGGAAAGTTACTAATGTTTTTTATTTATTAGTGTTTCTACTTGTATTGTATTTTGTTGTTAATTTTTTTTATTTGATTTGGTATATTGCTAATCCAGAAGGTTTTTGGGGATTCAACTATTTTACGGAGTTATTACGAATTGCTATTTTTGTAATATTTATAGTATTTTTTGTGATTTTTATAATTGGTCTTTTGATCTCCTCATTAATTTCAATTTTAAAAAAACAAACTAATAAGAATGAATTAAAACAACTATTTGGAGTTTTATTACTTGGTTTAGTTATTTCAATTTTTAATTATTTTTATTATGCAGGTTTTTCATTATATATTTCGAAAATCCTTTCTGATAAGTATAGTAATCTTAATAAAACAGAGGAATATTTAAAAGATGATAATAAAATTGCAGCATATGAATATGCAAAATCATCATACGAAAAAGAAATAAATAGGAGTGAAATATCAGACTATCTTTTTTTAGCTAAACTTTACAGTAAATCGAATTTTGACCAAAAACAAAAACTAATAAACAAATATTCAGCATTAATAAGTTATGCTTATTGTTTAAAGTTAGAGCCTAAAAGTATTTCGAAATCCGAATCATTATTTAATGCTGGATTAGAATTAATTAATTCAGATTTGGTAAAGCAGGAAAAGGATAATTTATCAATTTTTCCAACACTTTCATTAGCCGAAATTAATTTGCAAAAAGGTAATTATATTAAGGCGGAAAATTATTTCAGCAAACTTTATGAATTAAATAAAAACTCAGACCAAGAAGATCTTTATTACATCATAAACGGCAATATGCTATTTGCTGACCAAGCACTAAGGGTTGGAGATATAGCAAAGACAATGAGACTTCAATTAGATAATCTTAATCTTTATGAAAAAACGGAACTAAGTAAAACCTCATCGGATTATTTAGGCCTACTTTTACTTGCTGTAACAAGTGAGTTATATTTTGAAAATTATGAAAAAGCTTCTGATTTGTTGTTGAAATCCATTCCTATTGCCGAGAAAAAACAAAAGAAAGCTGTTTTTAGTATGTATTTGTCTATAAAAGGCAGTTATTGCTATTCTGCCGCACTAAACAATCGTGGAAATGAATTAATTCTACAGAATAACTGGTGGGAGAACGTTAAAGGATTGTTTTCAGAGAAGCCAAATTTGAACAATGAACTTTTTAAGGAAGCTAAAAAATGTTTTGCAGAATTAGTTCAAATAACGAAATCAAAATCGGGAGAAAATAGCCCTGAGTATCTAGGTAGTTTGAATCAATTAGCAAGTTTTTACGGAGGTATTGGAAATTATGACAAGGCCCAAAAAATATACAAAGAAGCACTGTTTATTTTAAAGCCTAATAAAGCAGCAAATAAAGATCTGTACTACAGTTTATTATTGAATGCCGAATCTGTTGGATTGAATAAAACGTCAAGTCAAACTACTCTTGAGGAAATTGAAGATTATTATTATAAAAAATTATCAGACAATTATATTTTTCTTACTGAAGATGAGAAAGTTAGTTTTTCATTAAATACGGAAAAAAGATTTGATATAATAAACAGTATATATATTACTAAGGGTAATGAAAAATCAGGAGCGAGTTTGTATAATAATATTTTAGCATTAAAAAACATTGCGTTGTATTCCAATCAAAATATTAGGGAATATTTAAATATTGCTAATGCTAGTTTGAAAAAAAACTATTTGAGCCTTTTACAAGAAAAAGAAAAATTGCTTTATACTAATTTGAACTCAAAAGAAATTGAGTTTAATTTAAACCTAAAACAAAAAAGTTTAATTGAACAAATTACTTCTGATCCAAATTATCATTTTATAGACCCTAAAGCTATTAAATGGTGGGATATAAAGAATTCGCTAGATTCAAAAGAAGTTGCAATTGAAATAATAAATATACCTTTAAACAAACCAGGAAAGAATGATAGAGGTTATTTTGCATTATTTATAAAGAATAATTCTAACGTTCCAGAAGTTATCCCATTGTTTTTAGAAAGTGAATTGTCAAATGTTTTAAATCAGAAAGGGAATACTGAAGTAAGAATAAATTCTATTTATCAACAGAACAAAGAAGTATTAATTAATTTGATTTGGAAAAAGATAGAGAATAAAATAACCCCTAATGACAAGGTTTATTTATCAGTAAGTGGGTTGCTTCATACCATTTCTTTTCCTGCATTATTGAATGAAAAGAAAGTTGATGTTACTTACCTTGGAAGTACAAAAGAGCTTATTGCAGCAAAAAAAGAAGTTACAAAAAGCAGCAATATTGCATTGTTTGGTGACATAAATTATGGTGAGAATAAAAATGGTGAGAATTTAAAATCACAAAACAGGAATGGAACAAATAAGGCAAAGTACACCTTATTACCATATTCTAAAAATGAAGTTAATGGGATAAAGTTAATTTTTGAAGATGCATCTGAAAAGAAAATTTCTCTTTTCTCCCAGAATGTAGCTTCTGAAGAAAATTTCAGACAACTTAATTTCCAAAAATTTGATATAATTCATATTGCTACGCACGGATTTTATGATTCTTTTGGTAATCTAATTAGTGGGAACAATGATGATAGTGTAGATAATGTTCTGTTAAAAAGCGGATTGGTTTTTTCTAATGTAAACAATAAGTCTGCAAACACTAAAAATGATGGTCTTTTGAATTCTTTTGAGATTTCTCAATTGGATTTATCTGGAGTTGATTTAATTGTTTTGTCGGCCTGTGAAACAGGTTTGGGCTCTATTAAGGGAAGTGAGGGTATTTTTGGACTTCAAAGAGCATTTAAATTGGCGGGTGTAAACTCTATGATTGTTAGCCTATGGCAAGTTCCTGACAAGTCTACATCAGAATTAATGGTAAGCTTTTATAAGTTTTATCTGGACGGGTTTTCAAAAAAAGAATCATTGTTTAGAGCTCAAAAAGAAATTAAAAATAAATATAAACTTCCGTTTTATTGGGCTGGTTTTATGCTTGTTGAATAAATGAAAAAACAAAAAATATGGCTAGAATTATGATTTCAGTACTTGTTATAGCAATAGTATTAATCGTTTTTGGAGCTAATGATGCTGCGCAGGAACTTTATTGAATGGAATGCTTTCATTTGTTAAATATATTTTTATAATTGATGGGATTGCGCTTGTGCTTTTAATTTTGTGGTCATCCAATAAATAATAATTTATGAGTTTTGTGACACTATATTATCAAATATATACTTGACTATTCATAAGTGCACCAATATTCAATGCAATCAATTAAAAAATCAGTTCAAATGTAAAATGTTTTTTTTGTAGTAATAAGTTTATGACATTTATATACATTTGAAATAACCAAAATACATTAAGGGAGCCGATGTTGTTAGTAAAACACGTGAACTTAATAGTCAATGCTGAAATAAATAAATAAAACAAGATATAATGAGTAAAAAGATAGCAATAATTACGGGGTCTGGGGGTTTGGTTGGAGTGGAATCAGTACGGTTTTTTGCTCAACATTTTGATTTAATAATTGGGATTGATAATGATTCAAGAGGATATTTTTTTGGTCCAGCTGGTTCGGTCTCAAAAAATATTGAATCGATATCTAACGAAATTGAAAATTATGTGCATTATCCCATTGATATTAGAGATAAAAAAAGATTAAATAATTTATTTATAAAATACAAAACGGATATTCAGTTAATAATTAATGCTGCAGCTCAACCTAGCCATGATTGGTCTGGCAGATATCCAATTGAAGATTTTGAAATAAATGCTGTAGGAGCCCTAAATGTTTTAGAGGAAATGCGTAATAACTGTCCAGCTGCGGTATTTATTCAACTTTCTTCAAGCAAAGTATACGGAGATAATATGAATACTTTTAATTTTATTGAGACTGATACTAGATACGAACTCGAAGAGAATCATAAATATTTTTTCGGTTTTACTGAGGATATGGCTATTGATCAATCCTTACATTCTCCTTATGGCGCATCTAAATTAGCATCAGATATTATGTGTCAAGAATATGCAAGGTATTATGGTTTAAATGTTGGTATTTTTAGACCAAATTGTATTACGGGAGGGCCTCATTCAGGAGTTGAACTTCATGGGTTTTTATCATATATGGTTAAATGCAAGACAACATACAACGTATTTGGTTTCAAGGGAAAGCAGGTTAGAGATAATATTCATGCGCGTGATTTAATTTTGGCATTCTTTGAATACTATAAAAATCCAAAAGCAGGGGAAGTTTATAATATTGGCGGAGGGAGAGAAAATAGTTGTTCAATTATTGAAGCTTTAGCTTTAGTCGAAAAACTAACACTTCGAAAAAGTGATTATAAAATTATAGAGGACCCAAGAGTTGGAGATCATATTTGGTGGGTAAGTAACAATCAAAAGTTTAAATCACACTACCCTAATTGGAAAATAAATATTGGTTTGGAAGAAATTATCAATGAGATTAATCAAAGTATTTAAAAACAATTATGGTGAAATTTAGGAATATTTTGATATTGTTTTGCTGTTCTATAACAATGATTTCTTGCAAAGGAAAATCGGATGATTGGTTATTTAAAGAAGTGGGATCGTTGCTATGGGTTAATGAGACTATGCCAGATGCCATTGTGAAATTAGGAGTTAAAGAGACATTAGAAAACTCCTCTATTATAATTGCTCAGGTTTCCTGGTCACCAATGGATCGCAGTGTCATTAAAAATGTAAAGTGGTATCATTCTTTAGCTATACAATCTGGAAAATCTTTTATGTTGAATATAGATTGGTTAAAAGACAATCGTTCTGGTACAAACGGTAATTGGAGTTTTGAAAATGAAAAAGTGAGAATTCTTTTTATTAAAGATATAAATCGGCTTGTTGACCTATATCACCCGAACTATTTAACATTAGGGGTCGAAGTTAATTATTATGCATTAAATTCACCGGCAGGATATAAAGAATTTATAAAAACGTTCAATGAATTAAAAACTAAACTAAAAGATAACAACCCTAACATGAAAATAGGATTATCTTTTCAGTTGGAACTTCTTTATGGAATTCATACAGGATGGGAACAGACAAGAACATTAGAAGCATTAGATGCTGTTGTAGAAAATTTAGATTACATTGGTGTTTCTACATACCCTGATGTCCTAATTCCTATTGTTAATAAAAGATTTTATTCAATTGATTATCTTGACAGTCTTTCAGTGACTTATAAAAGACCAATTGGTCTTTCGGAAACAGGGATCAGTTCAATTACATATAAAAATATTGATAGGGTAAAATATATACAGCGAATTTATAAAAAAGCTGAAGATTTAAACTTAAGGTTCATTGTTTGGGGTTCAATCATAGACGGTCCTATACAGGGTGATTGGAAAAGCAGATTAGGATTAATGGACTCTAAAGGTATTTATAAGCCTGAATTTGACATTTGGAAGCGGGAAAATAATAAAATAATTAAAAACTAAATATGAAACTTTGTGTACTTATTCCTGCTAAAAATGAGGAAGGAGCATTGAATGAAACGATTTCAAATATTTATAAAGAACTAAATAATCATATTCAATTTAATATTCTTGTAATTAATGATTATTCTGATGATAAGACTGAAAGCGTATTAATTGGTTTGTCAAGTAAATATACAAACCTTTCATTTGTAAATAATAGGTTTGATAGTGGTGTGGGTAATGCAATAAAGTACGGCCTTGAAAGATGGGAAGGAGATATAGTTGTAATTTGTATGGCTGATGCTTCAGATTCTCCAATTGATATATTAGCATCATATTATAAATTAATAGAAGGTGATTATGATTGTATTTTTGGTTCAAGATTTATAACTGGTAGTAGTGTAATAAATTACCCTATTATAAAACTATTACTAAATCGAATATTTAATAACACAGTAAAATTAATTACAAAAAATAATTTTAATGATTTTACTAATATATTTAAAATGTATAATAGAAAAGCTATTAAAGCAATGGCGCCAATTGAATCTGATGGTTTTAGTATAGGTCTAGAAATGAGTTTAAAAGCTTTTTCAAATAAACTTAATATTGGATATATTCCGATATCGTGGAAGCAAAGAACATCTGGGAAATCCAAACTCAAATTAGTCAAGAATGTTAAATTGTATATGCTAACTTTAGTAAGATGTATTAAATATGCAAAATAAACAAAATTTTATTTTATTAATGTTGCTGTTCTGCTATGGTTTATTAGGATTAATTCACTCTAATAATCAGGGCTTTTGGCATGATGAAATTTATACGTTAACATTTTTAAAAGGAATTAGTGCTTACACATTTGATGGAAATACATTATCAAGTTTTACAAATGCATTTCCCATACAATATTGCAAGGACATTTTGCAAAAAGATAATTTCCTGAGTAATTTTCATATTCAAATACTTCATGAAGGCCATCCTCCACTTTACTTTCTGTTTTTAAAAGTTTGGGCGAATATCTTTGGCTATACCGAATTAGCTCTAAGGAGTTTTTCATTAATTTCTGGTTTGTTAGCAATAAAAGTCTTTTTTAGTATTTTAAAAGATAATTTTAAAAGTAAATTCACAATTTGGATAATATTAATATTGGTTTTATTCAACCCTTTTTTATTTTATTATTTCACAGAAGCAAGAATGTATGCATTTGCTTTCCTGTTAGCAATGCTGTGCTTTAAATATTGGCTTAAATATCGTGAACATAAAATTTTAAAGTCTTTTGATTTTATATGTTTTATGATAGCTTCTGTAGCCTTATTATATACTCATTATTACGGTGTGTTTTTCTTAGTAGCTTTAGGGTATTATGAAGTAATAAAAAATGGGCCTACTTTTAAACTACTCAACTATTCTATTCCCATTATACTATTCCTTCCATGGACTTTTATTATTAAGCTACAAACAGAATTTCACAATATTCACTGGACAGACGGTTCCTTTTCTTTGTTCGATTCTTCGATAGGATTTGGAAAAGGGCTGATAAGTTTATTTTTTTCACCGATGTCTGATGCAAAAAATTATGAGACTGTATTTGGAATTGTGATTAGTTTGATATTGTTATATTGGATAGCCAGTACTTGGAAACAGAGAATAATTTATCTAAGTGTTGGTTTTTTATATTTTTTTCAAATATTTTTATTTGACAAGGTATTAAATCATCATACGATAATAGTTGCACGATATTATATTTTCATTCTTATTTTTTTCTACTGGGCTATCGCTAAAGTAATTGAGAATTATCCTAAAAAAAATATTATATTTTTCACCTTCGCATATTGTATTATTTCGGGAGTAGCTTTTTACCAAATATACACGCTTTCACTTGCTCCTAAACAAATGTATAAAGAACTCGCAAGTTACATTGACTCAAAACATGATTCGAAAAACACTATAATTGTTGTAGAACCTGGAGGTCCTATAATTTGGGGTTTATCATATTATTTAAAAAATGATTTCAATATAATTTCTGCGAAATATTTTAAACCGAAAAACACTTCCAAAAATATAATTTATATTGATGAAATGCTGGGCGATAAATATTGGGAAAATCATCTTAATTCTGAAAATCAAAAAAAACTTAAACTAGTGCCATTTGTAGGCGTATTTTTATATGAATAAAATAAGACCAATCTTTTTATTTCTAATTATAGGAGTTTTATTAAGCACCCTATTTTCCTCTGGTCAAATAGAGAATCCAGATACTCACCTACGCTTAACTCAGACAAGAATTTTTTTAGAGAAACACCGTTTAGGTTTGCCGAATGACGTTGGTGAAGATTTTCATGGTAACATAGCAATTAATCAAGTAGGTGAGCGATTTATGGTATATAACCTAGGTCAAACACTTTTTTTTATTCCAATTTATTATTTAGCTGAATTGACCTCGGATAGTGAGGGGGATTGTTATTATACGGCTGCTTTTTTGGTTTCATTTGTTAACTTAATTATTCATTCACTCTGTTGCTTTCTATTATTTAGGATAGCTCTTTCAGTTGGAGCATCAAAGAATAAATCCTATTTTGTTGCTTTTGTTTTTTGTTTCACCTCTTATTCTTTTTCTTTTGCTCAAAGCACATATGAGCATCACTTTGAAATGTTTTTTATTCTTGCAGGATATTACTTTATCTTATCAAATAGTACTAAAAATACTGGGTTACTTGCAGGATTGTTAATTGCAATAGGGTTAATATTTCGAACCACAACTGTCTTGGTGTTGCCGGGTCTACTTTTGTTAGCTAATAACAAGCAGAGATTATATTTGATTTTAGGGGTTGTTCCTGGTCTAGTGACAATATTATTTTACAATTACTATAGGTTTAGTAATCCATTTGAGTCGGGGTATAATTTAGCGTGGCACTTGGCTTGGGGAAACAGTACGGTTTTTTGGTCGTTAACTAGTATTCCTCAAAATCTATTTGGTTTTCTTTTATCCCCCGGTAAAGGTTTGTTAATTTTTTCACCTACAATAATTCTTGGGTTTTTAGGCATGAAAAGATTTTGGAACAAACACAACAAATTTGCTTTATCGATACTTGTGTTAAGTGGTTTGTATTTGATATTATTTTCAATGAATTTTGCTTGGCATGGAAGTATTTGGTCTTTTGGCCCAAGGTATATCCTGCCAATCTTACCCCTTATATATTTACCAATGATAGAAATAAATATTAAAAAGTGTTATTATCCTTTACTGATCCTAGCTGCTTTTAGCCAAGTTCTATTAATGTCAGTAAATTATAAAAGAAATTTACTTGAGCAAAATATTCGTTATCATGGAATTGACGAACAACAATACATTTATAATATTGACAACATACCATATATTGTTCAGATAAAACAATTGATTTTAATTTTGCCCAAAAATCTATCTGGTATTTTAGTAAATGATTTTCCTAAATCTGCATGGAAAAAGGAAATTAGAGCTGCTTCAAGTGACCATGTATTAAATTACTCAATCGAAAAAAACTCAGTTAATTTTTGGTGGATTAGGGTTTTTCAGTGGAAAACAAGTCTAACAGAAAAAACACTAACAATATTTATTCTCATAAGTACCATTATAGGATGCTTCACAATATTTAAAAATGCAAAAAAAATCATTAAATAGAGTTATTATAATTTCAATTTTAGTTATTGGAGCAATTCTAAGACTGACGCTATTCTTTGTTAGCCCTCCTAATAATTCATTTGACGATCACTTAGAGGTAGTTAATATCTATGCAAATACATTAAGACAACCTTTAGCTTCTCAATGTTGGGAATGCTACCAACCCCCAATGTATTACACTATTAGCGCTGCAATATATAAAGTGATTAGTTATACAAACACAACTAGTATTATTGCGTGGAAATTTGTTCAACTGATTAATCCAATTTTATCGATTATAGTTTTGATTTTGTATCATAAACTATTATTGAGATTTAGCATCTCAGATACTAGAAAAATACTGTACTTGTCCTTTATTGCTGTGTTACCCATTGATTTATTCACATCGTCTATGATTGGTAACGACTATTTCTTAGTTTTCGCATCAGTTGTATCCTTTTTTTACTTTCTCAAAAGTATCGATGACATAAATAGCAAAGAAAAAACATCTTATAATAATTTTGTTTATTTGTCAATATTTGTTTTAATCGGATGTCTATCAAAACAACATGGGTTATTATTATTAATTTTCCCATCAATAATTATGTTGATTCTTTTTGTACGAAAAGTAAAAATCACATATTTTACATTTTCAGCAGTTTATATTTTATTAATAATACTTTCATTTTCGAATGAATTTTCGAAATATAAGCAAACAGGGAGGTTTATAGTTAGTAATCAAGATTTTTACGACTATGCTGTAGGACAATTCCCTGGATCATTAGAAAATGTAGAATTTACTTCATTTAGAATTTATTCCTTACTACAAAAACCATTTATTTCAAATCAAACTGCAGCGTCATTTCCAACTGAGATTTTTGCAAGAACTTTTTTTGATTATGAATGGAGATTTCTTAGTCCTAATATTCCTTTTGCAAATATTGTTGGACGTTTAGCTTATATTCTGGGTATATTATGGATTATTTATTTTCTTGGGACATTATTTTCTGCGATATGGAAGAGGAAACAAATAAAGTTTCAATCAAATACGCACAAAATTTTAATTTATACTCCGATCCTAGTCGGAATATTGTTTTTTACAGTACCTTTCATACAAACATTGAGATACCCATATTTTTCGAGTATGAAGGCAACCTTTGCTTTACCAGGTATAATAATATTATTAATTACACATGCTTATTTTATTAGGAGAGTAAAATTATCAGATAAAATTTGTTTTTTGCTCTCATTTTTGAATATTAGTTATGGTGTTTTTCTTATATATTCAATTTATTCATTTATGCCATTTACAGTTAATCATTTAAGTGGGCCCCTCTGGCCAATACCATAGTATGATACTAGATAAAAAAATAATTGTTGTTTTACCTGCATTTAACGCAGAAAAAACCATTTTAAAAGTACTTAATGAAATTCCTAATGACATAGTAGACGACGTCATTTTAGTAGATGATAATAGTACTGACGACACAATATTGATAGCTAAAGAGTATGGTTTACAAAATATAATTAAACACGAGAAAAATCTCGGCTATGGTGCAAATCAAAAATCTTGTTATGACAAAGCTCTAGAATTAAAAGCAGATATAATTATCATGTTACACCCAGACTATCAGTACACCCCAAAATTAATTCATTCAATGTCATATCTCATAGCAAACGATTTATACGATGTAGTTTTAGGGTCAAGAATATTGGGCAAAGGAGCTTTAAAAGGAGGAATGCCTTTGTATAAGTATATATCAAACCGAATTTTAACTTTTGTACAAAATATTCTTATAAATCAAAAATTATCAGAATACCATTCTGGTTATAGAGCTTATTCCTCAAAGGTTTTGAAAAGGATCAATTATGAAGAGAACTCTAATGATTTTGTATTTGACAATCAAGTCATTTCACAAATATTTATGGCTGGTTTTGAAATAGCTGAAATTACATGCCCCACAAAATATTTTCCAGAAGCATCTTCTATAAATTTTAAAAGGAGTTTAAAATACGGTTTTGGATGTCTCATAACATCAGGAGAATATTTATTTCATAAAATCGGATTAATTAAAAGTTCCATTTATAAAGAAAATGAGTGATAATATTCAATTAAACTTAATTTTTAAAATATATAAAAAAGATGAGTAAGCTTTCAATAGTAATACCTGTATTTAATGAAGCCAAAACAATTCATAATGTTTTGGAAAAAATAAAAGCTGTTGAGTTATTTAATTGCATAGAAAAAGAATTAATTATTATCAACGATTGTTCAACAGATTATTCTGAGGATGTTATATTATCTTTTAAATCAGCAAACAAGGACTTAAATATTCATTATTTTAAACATCTTTTTAATCAAGGGAAAGGTGCGTCATTAAAAACTGGTATACAGAAAGCTACTGGGGATTATTTAATAATCCAAGATGCTGATTTAGAGTACGACCCCAATGAATATAATATTTTGTTAAAACCAATAATTGACGGTTATGCAGATGTTGTATATGGCTCGCGTTTCGTTGGAGGTAAGCCGCATCGTATTATATTTTTTTGGCATACAACTGGAAATAAATTGTTAACTACAATTTCTAATATTTTTACTAATTTGAATTTGACGGATATGGAAACCTGTTACAAAGTATTCAAAACCGAAATCATACAGTCAGTAAACTTAAAAGAAAAAAGATTTGGATTTGAACCAGAGATAACAGCTAAGATATCTAAAATACCTAAAATTAGAATTTACGAAGTCGGAATTTCATATTATGGTAGAACATATGAGGAAGGTAAAAAAATTGGATGGAAAGATGGTTTTCGCGCTTTATATTGTATTTTAAAATATTGGAAAAATAATTAGCTACTAAATATCAATCTTTTGATAATACAATTATGACTCTACTATTTTAGCAATTAGATGAAGTTAAGAGGATTCCTTAGTTTTTAAGGATGAAAGCAATCAGGAAAATTTGTAAAAATGTTTTCAACTAACAACGATTAAATTGAGTAATAAGAGATTAACGATTACTGCATAGAACAAGTACTGAGTATAGATGTTACAATCTTTTATAAATGTCGTAATGACTACGAAAAATATTGTTAACGGAATTTTCCAGTAGTAACAGGGTTTAGAAATTATTTACTCAATTCTATTACTGGGCAGGGTTTATATTATTAGAGTAATATTTATTGCTAAAACCAATGGACCTCCTAGTGATTTAGGAGGTTCATTTCTTCTTTGTCCAAATATCCATTGCAAACACCAAAGTCGTAAAGTTGATTGTCTTTTATTTCAAAATTGAATGCTATCTGACTTTCATGAATCTTGGAGTTCATTAGAGTTTTATCTATTTTGTATTGATACCTCCATTTGTAAACTTTTACAGATTTTCCAAATTCGCAAAACAAGCATTTAGAATTGAACTGTACAACTTCTAAAAGTTGCGTTCCATACTCTGAGATGTCCCAACTTCCCACTATACTATATATGCTCTTTGGATATGGAGATATAAATAAAACCCGCATAAAAAGTTAAGAATAAAAATCTTAACTTTAATTTATTAAAAAGGTTGATTTTTTAATTCTTCATTCCAAAGTGTCATTTTTTCAAATTCATCGGTAATGTCTTTTTCTTCATAACCGAGTATAAAGTCTAATAAAAATTCTTCAGGATGTTTCTCGCAAAATCTCCAAAGTAATTCACTTGCAAAATAGCCATTGGCTTTTAATAGGTCTATTGTAATTTGTTTTAAACTTTCATTTTCTGGAAACATTACATAAAGTTGGCCGCAGTCATATCGAATTGAACCTCCATGATCCAGCTCTATTTGAGCAAAGTAAATTGGGTTGTCGTTATTTTCTTCAATAAGACCGGCAATTTCAATATGATGGTTTTTTCTTGTCCAAAAAGTAGGTTCGCTTAAACGTAGTAATGAAATTTCCTTTTCATCTTTTAAAGTGGATAAAAGTTGAATGCAGAAATCCCTTCCCCGTAAAAATGGAATTACTGAAATAAATCTTGCATTACTGAACGAAATATAATTTTTTTTTTTGCAATAACTAAACCATTGATGTACTCCCATATTAATAAGTGTAATATTCTAAACTAGTATCTTCAAAAATGTCTTGACAATTTTCGTCTTCTGTCTCAGGGCATTTTCTTATTTTCATTTTAATAAAAAAACCAATACTATCTTTTAAGCTAGCTTTTATATCTCGTGAAATAACATAGTTTATTGACATGCCATTCTCAGTTATGTTCCTTTCTTTGTATTCTGTAATTGCTTTTTCAAATAATTTCTTCATAAAAGTGGAGCTTTCTAATGAATAAATCCTATACTCATTTGATCGTTCTCCCATAGGATAGGAATAGGAAAAACTCGTGAATAGGAATTTCTTGGAGTTAATTTTAAAACTTTGGTAATCCACACTTTTTCCCCATTGACCACCCCTGATAGTGTCTGTTAAAGTTCCTTTACTAACTACTAGTTTACCAAAACAATTATGGCAATCATTACCTTTTATAGTTTCAAATGCTACATTAAAACCAGAATTATCTTGTTTTTTTTCAGAACAAGAAAAATTGAATATTATTATAATTAAGACCACTAAGGATGTAATGTATTTTAGCATTTATTTTTTTTGAAAATGAAATTCAAATCTAATGAAATTATTTATTGGAATAACATTTGGTTATCCATGATTACAAGTTTAACGAAAAACCTTAAGAATAATCAAGATTTTTTTATGACATTTTTTCAACAAAGTCCGTTAGAAATTCCAAAACTTGGTTTGAGAATAAATCAATAGTCTTCACAGTCGTACCAAAAACCTCTAAAGAAATTTAGGGGTTTTTTTACGGCATTTTTTCTACCAAATTTTCTAGAAATTCCAGTACTTGGTTTGAAAAAAAGTCTATCGGGTTCACAGTCGTACCAAAAACCTCTAAAGAAATTTAGGGGTTTTTTTACGGCATTTTTTCAACCAAATTTTCGAGAAATTCCAGTACTTGGTTTGAAAAAAAGTCTATAGGGTTCACAGTAGTGTCAATGACCTTAAATTCATTTTTAAGGTCATTTTTCATTTCATATCGAACCGATAGTTTACACTAAGAAAGCAAATCAAAAGATAATCACTGCCTATTTTTATCCATGTTTGATGCTAATGAAGTTTGCAGAAGATAGAGCAGTTTACGATTGCTGACCCTAAGAAGATTATTCCTAATTAATTAGCCTACTGAAGAACAACATTTTTCTCTTTCCATACTATTTTTATTTTGTCATAATACATCATAATATGAATGTATTGTTTTGCAAAACTGTCGACAAAACACACTTATCCTTGATTTGGGATAGTCATGTTTCATTTTGCGGACTGCTTGGCACAAAACTTTTTTCTGATGGCAATGTTAAGCTAATCTTCAGCCACATCAATAAGCGTAGTAAGCTCCTTGATCTTCAGTTCGGCTTCTTCCAATGGCTTTTGTAGAGCTTTAGCCTTTGCAGCACAGTTATTCTGTCTAACGCAAAAGCCTTTATTAGGACCGTTTTCGAGATTATATTTGAAGATTTTAATCCTTTTATCACTTGAGCAATTACGATTATAAAGGCCTATAAGTAATCTTCAAATTCTATAAAACGTGACACTAATTTAGCTCATACTTCATCGCAAAATATTAATAATTTGTCCGTTTGTCGAATTGGCTTTGCTCAATCTAATTGTAGTGCGGTTCATTTTTTAACGGATTAAAAAATAAGTTTTCACTGTCAATTGATATGATTTAAGTAGCTGAAATAAAAGTAACTACTTATAAATTAAATATTTTATCTTTTGGTGAACTCGAAATTTGCATTCTAGATCACAATTTGAACAATATATACTTGTAAAACTCTAAAATAATTTTTTACTATATTTGAAATCGATATTGATTTTTTTTTCGATTTCAAAATCATGAATTTCGGTATCTTGACAGTATTTAATCAGTGTTTTTTTTTATAAATAATTATACCCAACGGGTTATAGTTTACTATATCAAAACTCATAATTTTAAAAATGTACTATCGGTTAATAGTACTTTATCATCAATCAAAATGAATAAGAAAATTTGTTTTTTTATATTTTTATTTTTTCCTGCATTATTTTTTGCCCAACCTAATGTAAACTCACTTGAATTATTATCACAATCTCAAAACAAAGACGAAGCATGGGTTGATAAATTGATTATAGAGGTAGGAGATATAATAAATAGCAATCCAAAATTAGCGGTAGAGTACACAAAAACTATTTTAAATATTTCTAAGAAACTTTCTTATGAGAATGGAATCAGCAATTCATTAATAAAAAATGCAGCAGCATTAAATGTTTTAGGTAAATATGATGAAGCAAAAAAACAAATTGATATTGCTTTAAAAAGTATTCCAGATAATATTCTATTGATAAAGCTAAGGCTCTAATACTACTTGGTAAGGTTAATTATAATCTTGGTTCCTATGATTCTGCTCTGTTATAACTCAATTAAACTCCTTTCTCTTTGAAAACGCCCTCATAAATTTTTCGATTCTTTTTCACAACTTAGAATTAGGTTTATATTCTTAACTTTTTGTTGGGGTAAAGTTAGCATGTCCAGAGTAAGCTTTTTGTAAATCCTGATAATAAAATAAAAGTCGATTTGTATAGTTGGACAAAACTGAAAAATTTTAATCTGTATGATTTAGAAAAGAATCTAGCAAATGGTTAATAATAGGAAAAGACTCTATTGGGAACAAAACAACAAAAATTGATTTAGATGCTTTGCTAACCCTATTATACTTTTAATCTATCCTCAAATCACAAAGTGCAAATATAATTTCACTAATTCAAAAATAGTTACACATCTTGACGAACAATTTACGATTCATTTTAATATAACATAAAAAAATATTTCTAATAAAAAAATACGTAACGTAATAAACCTAATTTGAATATATTTGAGGATTCAAGCTAATGCGTTTGGATTTGATAAATCTTAACAAATGAAGTTTAGATTAAAAACCAAATTTATAAAAGAATGTCTCAAAAAAAAATAATTAAAATAGTACTAGTTATATTATTTTTATTCAATTGTACATTCTCAAATGCTCAAGATAATAATAATGAGAAGTATAGAAAGAAATACAGAGAGTTATTTTATACACAACCAGACAGTGCTTATTTTTATATTAATAAATTAAAAAACAACTTTTATAAAGATCATGATACTATAAAAGCACAGGATTACAATAACTTTTCCTACTATTACCTATATAAAAATGAAAAAGACTCTGCGATTTATTATTTAAAAAAATCTTTAAAGTTAGCTTCTGATGTAAATAAACCAAAAACACTTTTCTCTCTAGGTATTGTTTACAAAAAAGCAGGCAACTTTGAGAAGGCAATTTCAATTTTTGAATCAGTAATACATTCCGATATTACAACGCTTGAATATAAGGCTAAGGCTTATTCAGAGATAGCATCTACATATTCGTTAAAATCAGATTTTGATAAATGTAAATTTTATTTTGTTAAAGCTATTGAAATTTCTGAAAAAATTAAAGATTCCGTCACTCTTAATATTAATAAAATCAACTTCGCAAATTTTTATAAAAAAAATAATTTATCTGAATTAGCATTGCCTTTGTATCAAGAGGCTTTAACTTTTTATAAAAGCAATATTAATAGTAGAAATTACTTCCTAACTGTAATTAATTTAGCTGGTTGCTATGAACGAATCGACAAATCAAAAAAGGGATTAGAATTATTAAATACCATAGAATTTACTAAACTAAAAGGCCTTAGTGATAATTCGATCTTAGCGACCTATTTTAGCACAAAAGCCCAACTTTTAATGAAGTTAGAGCCGCAAAACAAAACCATAGATACCCTATATACGAAATCATTAAACTATGCAAAAGCTTCGCAAGACAGCCAGTTTATGATGTTTTATAATAAATATTTAGAATATTTAATTGAGTTACGTGCTACAAATAAAATTAATAGAAGCATTAAAGAGTATAATATAGATTCAGCGTATAAAAAAATTAATTTAATGGACAAACATGGGTTTATGAATTTATTATCTCAATCAAATCTAGACATTAAGTTCAATAAAATAGATGGTAAAGAATTAAATGTATTAAAAGATAGTTTATTTAACACGAATTCAAAAATCGTTAAAGACGAATTATTATTAAACTATTCTAATCTCAAAAAAACTATTGTCCAAAGTGATAAATTAAAAACTAATAAAAATATCATTTTATATTTTACCGCTTTATTGTTTGGAATCATGGTATACTTGATATATAAATTTAGATCGAAATTTAAAAGCATTTCTATTAGTACAAAAAATAATATAGATTCTGTAAAAAAAACACATTATAAATCTTTATTAAAACTAAAAAAAGAAGTAATCGAATTTAATTTAGAAAGATCCATAAATAATGAAAAACAAAATTTTGCTTATTGGAATAAATTTAAAGAAAAATTAAAAAATTTAGATCCAGAATTCATTACCACAATTAAAAATTATCATCCAGAACTTACTCCGTCAGAATTAGATTTATGTAGTTTTATTAAATTAAACATGAGTAATAAGGAAATTGCGGAATTATTAAAAATCGAATACCGAAGCGTTGTGGTTAAGAAATATCGTCTCAAGAAGAAATTAAAAATTGCAGATGATTTAAAAATTGAAAAATACATTTATCTCTTAACTGACTCTTAAATAAACTAATAATATCAAAAAATATTAAATACTTGCGTTTTTAGCGAGTGTTTTGTGTTTTGACCCCTATAAAACAAGAGTATTATTTTAAATTTCGATTATTAATTATGCGGTTAGTTTATTCATTAAAATTAGATGTTTATTCTGATTCCATTGTTCCATTGGTGTAATTCGGCCCAAAAGTCCATGTAGCCTAATATTATTATAGAAAACCACATATCTTTTTAGTATTAGTTCTATTTCTCCAAAAGTTCTATAGTCAACTCTTGCAAAGACTTCTTTTTTTATTATGCCATGATAAGCTTCAATATGGGCATTTTCTTCTGGTGTGGCTACATGAGTAAATTCCTGCTGAACGCCTATTAGCCCTAGATATTCTCGAACACTTTTAGTTATAAACTGACTTCCATTATCACTTCTAATAACGACGCTTTCAGGGTATTGGTATTCTAAAAATAAATCTGAAAGAAACGTTATTACCTTGTCCTGTTTTATAGAAAAAGAGAAATAGTCTTTTAATATTCTACGTGTATGAACGTCTATTATTGATAGTAAATAAGCATTTTTACCTACATTAGGAATCCATACCATCTTTATATCCATTTCTAAGCATTCAAAAGGTTTAACGGTATTAACTTTTCTATATTTCACAAATTTACGTCCAGAACCACTTCTATTTATTCGGTCTTTTAATTTTAATAAACCTTCTCCGCTCATAATCCTATAGAGCTTTTTATGATTAATTTGATAACCATCCCGTTGTAAATAAGAGGTCATTAAACTGTACCCACAGTCAATAAACTCATGACTTAAAATAGCTTTAATAGATTCGACAACAGCATCTTGATTCACCAACCCTTTAGATTCATTGTAAGTGAATTCACTAGGCTTATTCCCTTTTTTACTAAGGCTTGGTATTCGGTAATAACTGCTTTGAACTATACTGACTTATTCGAGAAGAGAATTTTTGTGTTGGAATTTCATCTTTGATAACATTCGTTTTTTCTACTGAAAAAATAGCAGCAAGATTTCTTATGGACTAAGACTTCCATGCTGAAATTTGGTTGGGAAGTAATTCGTATTTTTTTGCTTATATCTGGATGTTATCTTTTTCTTTTAAGGCTTCTAAAACAACTTTGGCTTTGAAGTCTTTTCATAAGGTTCTTCTGATTCTTGGAATAATACTGGTAATTTAAGGTTTTTATTCCTATTTAAATTAGTCTCGAAAACTTGTTCGGATTTTTGGGGTCAGCATAGTACCTTTTTAGTATTTAGATAACTAAATTTTAAAAAAAACTTATTTAGTATACCATTTGTATACCGATAGAAATAGTATTTGATTAATATTTAACTTCTTTTTGCATCATACTTATAAACGAAAAAAAAATGAAAAAAATTAGCACCACATTATTTTTAATTATTTTTGGTATTATTTGCCAAAATAAAGTTTCAGCACAATTTACCACAGTATCAGGAGATAATCTATCCATGGTAGATGTAATCATCAAAGGTAATTTAGCTGTAGGAACAGATGTGCTTCCTAATATCAACTTTAACTATGATAACTTAATTTTTAAAGAAAATAATAATCGTGTTCTTTTTGATGATACTTCTGCTGATACTTCAACATTTGGTAGATTTGATTGGCGCTTTATTTTTAATGACTCTTTTACAAGTGGAGACAACTATTTTGCTTTAGAAAATGTTACATCCACTGATTTTTCTGGCACTGAAATTATTCCTTTCAAAGTTAGAGGCACTGCCCCACATAATTCACTTATTGTAGGTGATTTTGGCAGGATAGGTTTTGGCACATTGGACCCTATACAAGCGCTGCATTTGAAAGTTTTTGTACCTACCATCCGCCTAGAACAAACTGAATCAATTCCTGGTTCAAATTCAGGTCAATATATTTGGGACATTGCAGCATCGGATAACTCTTTTACTATAAAAGATCAAATTTTTAATAGCAGTCCTTTTGCAATTAAAGCTGCTGCTGAGACTAATTCTATATTTATTGGTGATAATAGAGCTATAGGTTTTGGAACTCAAACCCCAAATGGTTTATTAGATATTGCCCATCCAAGTAATTTAAATAACCATGCCTTTTTAGTAGATACTGCAACAGGTAATGTGGGTATTAATGTAGATGATAATTACACACCTAATGGTTTGTTGGATGTACAAACAACAGGTGGTAGTTCTGTCTTAAAAATAGAGAATAATGGAAGTTTAGTTTTAGGTGCATCTAATGCTGGTTTACAATTAAACAGATTAACAACCATAGATAGAGAAACATTAGGAACAAATATCGGGGCAACAGGTATTGGTACACTAGTATATGATACAGATGATAATTATACCTATTGTTTTAATGGCACAGGATGGGTCAATCTTGTTATTACTTCTGGAAATAACACATCGGCTACAGGGCAGTTTGCTACCGCTATGGGCTCTAACACAATAGCAAGTGATTATTCATCCCTTGTTATGGGGTCTTACAATAATCAAGGAGCTATAGTTACGGATGATGATAATTTTTTTAGTACATCAAATAGTGCGTTTGTTATAGGAAATGGAACTAGCGATTCAAATAGATCAGATGCTTTTTCAGTTATGTTTAATGGCGATACAACTATTGGTAATGATTTAACAGTGAGTGGTAATATAGTGGTTTTGTCTGACGAAAGATTAAAAGCAAATATTATGTCTTTAGGTTCAACGCTTACAAAACTTATGTTGATAGACGGTAAGTCGTATACCATGAAAAAAGATGGTTCGCACAAAATAGGAGTTTTAGCACAGGACATACAGAAAGTATTTCCAGAACTAGTAAGTCAAGTAGATAAAAATACGTTAGGCGTAAATTATCAAGGACTTGTACCTGTTTTGATTAACGCTATAAAAGAACAACAAAACGAAATAGAGCGCTTTAAAATTCAAGAAAAACGTTTAGAACGTTTAGAATACTTAGTATCTAATTTAAATTAAACAGCATTATCCTAATAGAAATATAATGTTTAACTATTTAACACTTAAGTTGTGAAAAAATTAATTCGATTTTTAATGCTAATCATAGCATTTAGTACATATGCACAAACAGCTGTGCTAAAAATTAACAATGGTGCTTCAATCACTCTATCACCAAGTAGTTCGGTAGATTTAGATGGGTTTAAAATAGAGCCCAACACTACATATATAATTGCAGATAATGAAATCTACAACACCTCAAATGCAGTTGCTATAGGTTCACCTGCAAACAATAGTATTGAAAGAGTCTATTCCTCAACAAATGCATTAACAAGTTTTTCAGGAACTCTTTCTGTGCGTTATTTAGACGGAGAATTAAATGGTAATGACGAAGCAAACTTATCATTGGCTTTAAAAGGGGGTAATAATGAATGGACAACTTATTCAAGTTCAGTCGATAATATTTCGAATACCATTAGCCAAAAATTTTCTGAAGCGGTAGCTTTTAAGAGTATTACTGCTTTGCAAGCAACAAACTTAACCTCACCTTGCGTACCAGGTGTACTCTGGACAGCACAAACCGCAGCAGAAGAAAGTGCATGGAGATCAGTAACTTATGGCAATGGTCTATTTGTAGCGGTAGCAGTTGGTGGAACTAACCTTGTTATGACCAGCCCTGATGGAATTAGTTGGACATCACAAACCGCAGCAGCGGCATATTCTTGGTCTTCAGTAACTTATGGTAACGGTCTATTTGTAGCAGTAACGAGTGATGGTACTAACCGTGTGATGACTAGCCCTGATGGTATTACCTGGACGGCACAAACAGCAGCACAACAAAATCAATGGAGATCAGTAACCTATGGAAATGGTCAATTTGTAGCAGTAGCACAATCTGGTACTAACCGAGTAATGACAAGCCCTGATGGTATTACCTGGACGACACAAACAGCAGCAGAAGCAAATGCATGGGGTTCCATAACTTATGGTAATGGTCTATTTGTAGCAATAGCAAGTGATGGTACTAACCGTGTGATGACTAGCCCTAATGGTATTACCTGGACGGCACAAACAGCAGCACAACAAAATCAATGGACCTCTATAACCTATGGGAATGGTCAATTTGTAGCAGTAGCAAGTAGTGGTTTTAAACGTGTTATGACTAGCTCTGATGGTATTACCTGGACGGCACAAGCCGCATCAGAAGCAAATGCATGGGGTGGCATAACTTATGGTAATGGTCAATTTGTAGCAGTTACATATAGTGGTACTAACCGTGTGATGACTAGCCCTGATGGTATTACCTGGACGTCACAAACAGCAGCAGAACAAAATCAATGGACCTCTGTAATCTATGGTAACGGTCTATTTGTAGCAGTAGCAAATAGTGGTACTAACCGTGTGATGACTTCAGGCTGTACAGTGACAGCAGCAACGCCAATTATAACATACGATGCTTCTCAAATTTCAAGTTTTACTTCTACTTTTGGTACAGCATCAACGGAACAACTAGTTACAGTTTCAGGAATCGATTTAACAAATAATGTAACGGTAACAGCACCAACAGGCTTTGAGGTAAGTTTAACTTCAGGTGCTGGTTTTGCAAGTTCTATAGATATAACAGCTAGTGGTACATTAAACGCAACAACCGTTTATGTTAGAATTTCTAGTACAGCTGTTAGCGGCTCACTTTCTGGAAATATACTTTTACAATCACAAGGTGCAACCGATGAAAACATAGCGATTTTGGGTACTGTAAGTGACGCTTCACCCTGTACCCTAGCAGCAACTTGGACAGCACAAACCGCAGCAGAACAAATTGCTTGGACTTCAGTAACTTATGGTAATGGTCTATTTGTAGCAGTAGCAAGTACTGGTACTAACCGAGTAATGACGAGTCCTGATGGAATAACTTGGACGGCACAAACCGCAGCAGAACAAAGTATTTGGCTTTCAGTAACTTATGGTAATGGTCTATTTGTAGCAGTAGCGCGTGATGGTACTAACCGAGTAATGACGAGTCCTGATGGAATAACTTGGACGGCACAAACCGCAGCAGAACAAAATAGTTGGCTTTCAGTAACTTATGGTAATGGTCTATTTGTAGCAGTATCAAATGGTGGTACTAACCGCGTGATGACCAGCCCTGATGGTATTATCTGGACGGCACAAACAACACTACAAGGTTCATGGAGTGCTGTAACCTATGACAATGGCCTATTTGTAGCAATAGGAAGTGGAGCTTACCAAGTAATGACTAGCCCTGATGGTATTATCTGGACGGCACAGACAGCAGCAGGAACAAATTCATGGTATTCTATCACCTATGGCAATGGTCTATTTGTAGCAGTAGCAAGTAGTGGTAGTAACCGTGTGATGACTAGCCCTGATGGTATTATCTGGACGTCACAAACCGAATCACAAGCAAATTCATGGTATTCTGTCACCTATGGCAATGGTCTATTTGTAGCAGTAGCGTCAGATGGCAGAAAACGTGTCATGACTAGCCCTGATGGCATTACCTGGACGGGAAAAAATGCAGTAGAACAAACTACATGGTTTAGTGTAACCTATGGCGGTGGAAGATTTGTAGCAGTAGCGACAAATGGCAGAAACCGAGTGATGACTTTAGGCTGTTCAGTTACAGCAGCAACGCCAACTATAACATACGATACTTCTCAAATTTCAAGTTTTACTTCTACTTTTGGTACAGCATCAACGGAACAACTAGTTACAGTTTCAGGAATCGATTTAACAAATAATGTAACAGTAACAGCACCAACAGGCTTTGAGGTAAGTTTAACTTCAGGTGCTGGTTTTGCAAGTTCTATAGATATAACAGCTAGTGGTACATTAAACGCAACAACCGTTTATGTTAGAATTTCTAGTACAGCTGTTAGCGGCTCACTTTCTGGAAATATACTTTTACAATCACAAGGTGCAACCGATGAAAACATAGCGATTTTGGGTACTGTAAGTGACGCTTCACCCTGTACCCTAGCAGAAACTTGGACAGCACAAACCGCAGCAGCACAAATTGCTTGGACTTCAGTAACTTATGGTAATGGTCTATTTGTAGCAGTAGCAAGTACTGGTACTAACCGAGTAATGACGAGTCCTGATGGAATAACTTGGACGGCACAAACCGCAGCAGAACAAAGTATTTGGCTTTCAGTAACTTATGGTAATGGTCTATTTGTAGCAGTAGCGCGTGATGGTACTAACCGAGTAATGACGAGTCCTGATGGAATAACTTGGACGGCACAAACCGCAGCAGAACAAAATAGTTGGCTTTCAGTAACTTATGGTAATGGTCTATTTGTAGCAGTATCAAATGGTGGTACTAACCGCGTGATGACCAGCCCTGATGGTATTATCTGGACGGCACAAACAACACTACAAGGTTCATGGAGTGCTGTAACCTATGACAATGGCCTATTTGTAGCAATAGGAAGTGGAGCTTACCAAGTAATGACTAGCCCTGATGGTATTATCTGGACGGCACAAACAGCAGCAGGAACAAATTCATGGTATTCTATCACCTATGGCAATGGTCTATTTGTAGCAGTAGCAAGTAGTGGTAGTAACCGTGTGATGACTAGCCCTGATGGTATTATCTGGACGTCACAAACCGAATCAGAAGCAAATTCATGGTATTCTGTCACCTATGGCAATGGTCTATTTGTAGCAGTAGCAAATAGTGGTACTAACCGTGTGATGACTAGCCCTGATGGCATTACCTGGACGGCAAAAAATGCAGTAGAACAAACTACATGGTTTAGTGTAACCTATGGCGGTGGAAGATTTGTAGCGATATCAACAAATGGCACAAACCGAGTGATGACTTTAGGCTGTTCAGTTACAGCAGCAACGCCAACTATAACATACGATGCTTCTCAAATTTCAAGTTTTACTTCTTGTTTTGGGTTTACTTCTGCAGAACAATCGGTGTCAATTTCAGGAACCAATTTAACAAATAATGTAACAGTAGCAGCACCAACAGGCTTTGAGGTAAGTTTAACTTCAGGTTCTGGTTTTGCAAGTTCTGTAGATATAGCAGCTACTGGTACTTTAAGTGCAACAACGGTCTATGTTAGAGTTACTAGTTTAGCAACAACAGGTGCTATTTCAGGAACTTTAACAATGGCATCAACAGGAGCAACAGATCAGACCGTAAGTTTATCGGGAGTTGTTAATTCTATATCTTTAACACCAGCATCACAAACTAACATTGCTTGTAATGCAGGTTCAAATGGATCTGCTACGGTAAACACCCCAACAGGTGGAACGGCTCCTTATACTTATGATTGGACAGGAACTCCAACAGGAGATGGAACAGCTTCAGTTACTGGTTTAACAGCAGGAAGTTGGACTTGTACAGCTACAGACGCAAACGGATGTACGGCTACACAAAGTTTTACAATTACAGAGCCTACTGCTTTAATAGCTAGTTCTAGTATAGACGCTAACGTTTCATGCAATGGTGGTTCAAATGGATCAGTTACTGCTTCGGTTAGTGGAGGAATATCACCTTATAGTTATGCATGGGATAACACTGCAACCACTGCTTCTATTACAGGATTAACAGCAGGAACTTATGGATGTACAATCACAGATGTTAATGGATGTACCTCTAGCACTTCTGTAGTTATTACAGAGCCTACAGCTTTGAGTTTTACAACTACAATTTTACCTGGTTATGATTATAATCTTTCATATAGTCAAAATATTTTGGTTGCAGGGGGTTCAGGAACAAAAACGTATTCAGTTACGGCAGGTAGTTTGCCCTCAGGTTTAACTTTATCATCAAATGGTGCTTTAACAGGAATTTCAACTCAGATAGTCGATAGTAATTTTACTATTACGGCTTCTGATGCAAATAGCTGTACTGTAACATATGATTTTGTTTTGAAACTAAATCAAATACCAATTACGGTTACAGCAACAGCATCACAAACGAAAGTATTTGGACAAATTGATCCCGTTTTTGCATACTCTGTAACACCAAGTTTGTTATCTGGAGATTCTTTTACAGGAACTTTAGACAGAACTTCAGGAGAAGATAGTGGTAATTACACTATAAATGTGGGGACTCTTTCGGCAGGGCCTAAATATTTAATGACATTTGTTGATGCGGCTTTCTCCATCACAGCTAAACCTATAACTGTTACAGCTGATGCTGCTCAAGCCAAAGTATATGGAGCTACAGATGTGGTATTTACCTATTCTGTTACTCCAAGTTTATTATCTGGAGATTCTTTTACAGGAACTTTAGATAGAGCTTTAGGAGAAGATATTGGTAATTATGGTATAACGCAAGGCAATTTAAGTGCCGGTTCTAATTATGCCATTACTTATGAGGGTTCAGCTTTTTCCATCACAGCCAAAGCAATAACTGTGACTGCTGATGCAGCTCAAACCAAAGTTTATGGAACTACAGATGCAGTATTTACCTATTCCGTTGCTCCAAGCTTGATGTCTGGAGATTCTTTTACAGGAACTTTAGATAGAGCTTTAGGA
>NZ_JBGQOE010000023.1:0-54140 GCF_052113685.1 Flavobacterium sp. W22_SRS_FP1 | reverse complement strand
TTTAGGAACTCCAGCATCAGGAACGCTTACAAATGCTACTGGTTTGCCAATTGCTACAGGGGTTATCGGTTTAGGTAATAATGTTGCAACATTTTTGGCAACGCCTTCTTCAGCAAATTTAGCAAGTGCATTGACGGATAAAACAGGAACTGGAGTTGCGGTTTTTGCAACTTCACCTACCTTAGTTACACCAACCTTAGGAGTTGCAACAGCTACAACAATTACACTTACAGGAGGTAGTCCTGGGGTAGGAAAAGTATTAACTTCTGATGCGAATGGTTTAGCTAGTTGGGATACAGTAACAACAGAATTTACTGATGAATTTACTCTTCCAGCTACTGGTGGGACAACATGGACTGCACCTGTTAGTGCTGTTACTTTTACTTTAACACAGTCGATTAGATCTAATAGTACACCTAAATTTTATATTAATGGGGTAAGGATAACTAAAGCTGCTATTACTACGCCTACTGCTACTACGGTGACATATACTACAATAGCACCAGCTGTGGATCTAACCGGTAGTGAAACGATTTTCATTGATTATTCGTACTAAATATTTCTAGTATGCTTAGGAAAGTTTAAATGTAAAATGGCAGAACTAGGGTAAATATTTGCTTTAGTTCTGCTTTTTTATTTTTAGAAAGAAAATATAATACAAGTACTAATTACAAGCAGGACCTTGGCGCTTTTAGTCTATTTAGATACTAAGTTAAAAACCAAAAAAAGTATCGCACACAATAGCCGCTAGACAAAGTAGGCAAACCGCAGCAAGTAAAAATCTGATTAAAATAAATCTAAGATGAAAAAAATAGTTACTCATACCCTCGTACCACATAAATCCTGGAGATGCATTGCTTTGATGTGCCTTGCTTTATTCTCTCTTGCAGCTACTGGCTCAGCACAGAATTTACTAACTAAAACTGGAGGTCTAACTGCTGATCCTTTACAGGCAATTGATCAATATGGAGCCATAGGTTCTGGGAAAGGCTTAAGCTTAAGTGGAGCAATTCTCGATGCGCCATTAACTACAGATATTACCAGTAGTACTACCGGTAGAGTATGGATGGGCCTCAACTTAGGAGCGACTCAAGTTGCCACCAGTATTAGTGATACTAATGCTTTTGGCTATTTATACCAGTGGGGTAGAGGAACAGATGGTCATCAAATAAGGGGGTCATTGTCGATCGCCAGTCAGTCAGCTACGACTACTGTGCCATCGCCAAATACTGCAAAGTTCATTAAAAGTTTTTCTTCTAATTGGCTTACAGCAGAAAACACTAATTTATGGCAGGGAATAGGCGGAATTAACAATCCTTGTCCAGCGGGTTATTATGTACCTACTAAAGCAGAATTTGAAGCTGAGTTAATACTTGAGACGCAGGATGCCTTTACTCGGTTTAAAATGACTTATTCAGGCTATAGAAATTACGGTGATTTTACTCTTTCAGGGAGTTCCCAAGGGAGTAAATACTGGACATCTACTATTGGCTCAATCGCTAATTTTCCCTATCATCAAGAAATAACGACCGCTTCGGCATCAGTAGGCGCATCATTAGGTGCTGCAAACGGGATGTCTGTTCGCTGTATTAAAGGAACTATTACTAGTAGCGTAACGAATAGAATATGGATGGACCGCAACTTAGGGGCGAAAGAGATAGCAAATTCAGCGGGAAGTAATACAGATTCTTACGGTGATTTATACCAATGGGGTAGAGGAACTGATGGTCATGAAAAAATAACATCAGATCCATTGGGAACACTTTCAACTTCCAATACTCCTGGACACGGTGATTTTATTGTTAATTCATCCGCCGGTGATTGGCTTAGTTCGTTGGATAATACTCTATGGCAAGGTGTAGCAGGAATAAATAACCCCTGTCCGTCCGGTTTTAGAATACCCACTAAAGGTGAATTTGAATTAGAAGGTGTAAGTGTTATAGGGACTAATTTAAAAATTCCATTGTCAGGAAGTCGATATTCCAGTAATGGAGTTTTTAATTCTTCTACTTATTTGTGGACATCTTCAATTGGTGTTAGTGACGGTAGAAAAGCTCAAGTTCTTCGGTGGTTTGTTAATAGTTTTATTATTGGTGAAAGTTTTCGTGGGAACGGGTACGCTATTCGATGTATTCAGGATTAGTAGCGATTATTATTGATTAAATTAATGAATTATGAATGCAGGAACACTAAGAATCATACTTTTTATAGCTATTTTATCCTGGAGTGCCAAGGCGCAAAATAGTATTAAGGGGGATTTTCCTTTACTAAAGGGACAAAAAGTGCAACTCATAGGGTTTAGGGATCTGGGGATTTATACCATAGATAGCACCACTGTTTCAGAGCAAGGCAGTTTTACGCTAGGGTTTACGGATCAGGATTTAGGCATGGGCTACATCAGTGGTCCAGATAATAAATCCTATCTCGTTGTACTCGCTCAAGAACAGCTCCAGCTTACCGGGGAATTATTGAGCGCCCCAGAAGGGATTCGCACGATAACCGGAGCTGAGAACAAGGCTTTTGTAAACTATGCCACAGCACACGGAAAACGGGAACAAGCCTTAAGTGCCTGGATATATTTACAAAAAATATATCAGGCCGACTCCCTTTTTAGTAATCAAAAGGCGGTGCAGCAAGCTATTGCAAGCGAGACGAGCCGCATTCATAAAGAGGATGCCGATTTTTTAAATCAGTTAGCGCCTCAGTCTTATATGAAGTGGTATTTGCCCCTGCGTAAATTAATTAGTGCTGTGGGGACGGTAGCACAATACAACATCGAGGAAATTCCCAATACCATTGCCGCCTTCAGGCAACTGGATTATGCTGATCCCCGCTGGTACCACAGTGGCTTGCTAAAAGACGCTATAGAAAGCCAGTATTGGTTACTAGAAAACAGGGGACTTCCACAAGATGCTATGTATGTAGAAATGAACCGCTCTACAGATTCTTTGTTACAAAGCCTGTCTAAAAACGAAACTGCTTTTAATCTAGTCACGAAGTACTTGTTTGACTATTTTGAAAAACACAGTTTGTTCACGGCAAGTGAGTATTTAGCAAACCAAGCCTTAACGCAAAATAGCTGCAGGATAGAGCTCAATTTAGGACAGCAACTAGAGTCCTATCGCGCCATGAAAAAAGGGAATACCGCCGCAGATATTGTTTTTGAAGGGGATGTTTTTCAAAATGGAAAAGCGATTACAACTCCAGCTCGATTATCAGAGGTGAAAGCCAAGTATAAGCTGGTTATTTTTGGAGCCAACTGGTGCCCTAATTGTGTAGCAGAACTAAAGCAATTAATTCCGCTTTATGAAAAATGGAAATTACAAGGAGTAGAAGTCGTTTTTATATCCTTAGATACAGATCAAAATGCCTTTCGTGATTTTGCCATCCAGATGCCTTTTATCAGCAGTTGTGATTACAAGAAATGGGACACTCCCGCAGCCAAAGCCTATTTTGTTTCCAGCTCGCCTACGATGTATTTGTTAGATCAAAATCAAAAAATTATCCTACGTCCTGTTTCCATGCTACAGCTGGATGCTTATTTGCAAAGCGGTAAATAAGAATAATAAAACGGGAAATATTCCCGTTTTATTGTTAGAAAAAGAAATGAGATGGAGATGAGACTGTAATTAAAGACATACAAATGAGGGTTATGTGACTAGATCTGTAATTCCAATAACTATACAAGTTGCGTCCATTAGTAGGTTGAAGGAGGAACAAATTTTTGTCGAGAATATGATGCCCCTGGCTTGGTTTTCGAACTGTTTTCGCTAGTGATGAAATGTAGTGAAAGTGTTTGGTTTGTATTGAATGCTTGAAATTGAATTATAATTTTTTGGCAGTAGTACTCTCAAGTTTGTTGCCGGTTTTATGAATATCTAATAATTTAAATAGTATGAAAAAAATATTTTTTAATTTAGTTTTAATAACATTAAGTCAGTATGCTTTCGGGCAAACTACTACGTTTTATGATTTTAACACTCCGGGACAATTATCCAGTCTTTTTAATGGTGTAGGTGCTACCGGAAGTGTCTCCCAACTTACAGCAGGAGGTATTGGTAATTCAGGAGGTATAAATTTACCAGGTGGTACAAATGCAATTTTTTCCACTAAAGAGGGCTATAGCTTGGGCCCTGCAGGGAGTTCAGATACATTTGAATCTTTTATTAAAAGTGAAGGGCCCAATGGGTACAGTGGCGTTGGTTTTACAGCTAGTGTGCCAGTTAGCGCTAGTTCCGATGGGTTTTATAGACCAACTGATGCTATCGGGATATCCGCGCATGGCGGTGGCTTTATATTTCACAATGGAGCTACAAATTATACTGGTAATTGGACTGGTTCGTCTCTAAGTTCTGGTATAACAGCCACTAAAGTGAGTAGTGTTAGTAATTTATTAGGAGAAGGTTCAGCTTTTGATTGGTATAAAATTATTTTTAAAATGACTAGAGCAACATTAACCACATTTAATTTGCGAGTAGAAATTTGGACTAGTGACGCCAGCGGTATAATGCTAGAATCTACTGCATCGGCTATATTTGAGGTAAACGGGGTGACCAATGCTACCATTGCCAATGCGCCAATCTTGCATAGTTATTTTAATTTCGCTGGGGATCGAGTAAGGAATTTAGATAATTTTTCGATTAACTTAACCGGAGGAGGAAGTGTAATTCAGGCTGGTGCACCAGTAATATTAACGTCTTCAGCTTCTGAGTCTAACGGTGTTATTACAGCTAATGGAAACGTTAGCTCAGAAAATGGGGGTACGGTAACAGAACGTGGTTTTGTTTATGCCACCACGGTCGATCCCACTATAGCCGATAATAAGGTGGTGGATTCTGGTTCCGGTTTAGGGACTTTTACAGGATCCATATCAGGCCTTTCAGTTGCTACTACCTATTATTTGAGGGCCTATGCTACTAATTCAGTAGGCACTACTTCTTATGGTTCTGATTTAAGTTTTACTACATTATCTGTTCTAAATAAATACGGAGGATTTACCCTCGATGCCTCACTGGCAGTAGACAAATACGGAGCCATAGGTTCTGGTAAGGGTATCAGTCGTTTTGGAGGTATTATAGATGCGCCATTAGCGTCTCCTAAGGTTATTGGAGATGCCTATCAAGGTGGTATCATAGCCTATATTTTGGTTTCTGGCGATGCTGGATATGATCCTACCGTGCAACACGGTTTGATTGCTGCTACTGCAGATATAGGCCCTGTTAGTTGGAACAATGGGAGTAATATATCTACAACTGCACAAGGCACTGCAATAGGTACGGGAAGTGCTAATACAAATAGCATTATTACCGCATTTGGAGTTGGTACGTATGCGGCAAGTATCGCTAAAGCATATAGTGTAGCAGGCTATACTAGCGGGTGGTATTTGCCAAGTCGTGATGAGTTCCAGAAATTGTACACTAATCGAGTTTTAATTGGGAATTTTAATTTCGCATTAGAATATTGGACTTCTACTGATCCAATTAATTTGGGGTGGGCAACGGCATGGTCTGGCAGTACTTTCGACGATTTAGATGCTTTCAGGCCAATGCAAGTACGTCCAGTGAGGTCTTTTTAAATTTCATTGCTACAACTAGATACTTATTTGCAAAGCGGCAAAAGAGAATAGGAAAATGGGATAATGGCACTATTTTAGTTGTTAAAAAAAGAAATGAGATAGAGAGCTTAAATAGGTTTAAAATGCTAAATATCAATGATTTGTAGTGTTGATTAAATAGAATGAGTAAATTTGTAAAACAATAAAAAAAGAGAGTGGAATGCCGCTAATCTTAAAGAAAACAAAAAACCATAGCAATGAAAAAGAAGACTAACTTAGGTAAAAATAAGAATCAAAAGACAAATTCCGCTACTGAAATTTCAACTGGAAGCAGTGCTACTTATTTTGAAAACATGACTTTGTTAAGTATCATCGCTTTTTTGGGGATTGACTTTTTGCCTACTTTTGGAAGTATCGAAATCATAGGCGTTCAATATTTATATTTAGCTGTATTAAATACCTTAATCGGATTATGGGTCTACAAGAACCCTAGTATTATAACCCATAATCTGTTGCTTATTTATAACAAAACCCTAGTTGTAAAGCTTTATCTAGGCTTTCTGTTTTTCTGTGGGCTTTCTGTTTTTTTTGCCAGAAACATTTCGGTAGGAGTGATCAGTTTTATTAGCTTGATTATTATTTTTATGACGGTCGTCAATTTATTTATTTTATTAAATGACAGGCTACATCTTATTTATAAAATTGCCTTTTTAGTGGGTGTAAGTTTGTTTATTAATTCCTTTACTGTACTCAATCACTTTGTCCAAATCGCAAAGGCAGAATCTATACTTACTGCTTTAGCTGATTTAAAAGGGAACACGGGTAATATCAACATCTTATCTGCCAGTATAAGTATAAAAATCCCTTTTTTGTTTTTAGGAATTGTTTATTTTAAAAAATGGCTAAAAGGATTTTTATTTTTAGCGCTTTTCGTAAGTACAACACTTGTTTTTTTGTCTGGTTCACGAGCTGCTTACTTAAGTCTACTTCTTGAAACGGTACTTTTTATTTTTATGTATTTAAAGTTCAATTCTGTTTTTAAACAACAAAAAATAACCGCATTGTATATAGCGATTCTGATCTGTTTTTCATTTTTTGTATCCAATCAAATATTTAAAAACAGTGGTAATGCAGACAGATATAAATCAGTGACTAGCAGAATAGAAAAAACCTATGATCTCCAGGATGCCTCTATCAACTATAGGTTGGGCTTATGGAAGAATGCTGTGATACTGATTCAAAAAAATCCGGTTTTGGGAATAGGTTTAGGCAATTGGAAAATTGAATCCCTTCCTTACGAAAATAAAATGTTTAGCAATTTTGCAGCTTCCATACATACTCATAATGATTTTCTGGAAGTAGCCACCGAAACAGGAATACTGAACGGAATAATTTATTTGACCTTTTTTATACTTTTAGTGTATATGAATTTTAAAGTAATTCTAAAATCTGAAAAACCAGAGGCTACAATTATTGCCATAGTCTGTTTACTATTGATCCTTTCATACGGTATAGATGCTGCTTTAAATTTTCCGCTTTATAGACCCACCATGCAATTCGTTTTTAGTTTATTCTTTGTTTTAACAGTAATTAATACCTCAGTGCAAGAGGAATTTATAGGAAATAAAAACAAGAGACAAATTCCAATAGGGATTATAATTATTTCGCTGATTACTGTTTTCTTTTCCTATAAATCATTCAAGGCTTATCAATTAGAGCATCAGATTAATCTTGATTTTGCTAATAAGAATTTTACTTTAAAAACTAACGAAATGGGGGCTAGTATGCCTTTATTACCTAATGTTACCACTACGGGAGATGCTTTTTATACTTATGCAGCATCTTATTTTATCGAAGAACAAAATTACAAGCAAGCGTTTATTTATTTAAATAAAGGAAATAAGATCAACCCATATCAAGGCAGAATGGAATTGAACAAGTCGATTATTGCGGTTAAAAACAATAAAAAGGATAGTGCCTTTATTTATGCTAGGAAAGCATTAGATATTAGGCCTAGAAACAAAGAGTATTACATTCAGGCAATCAATACAGCCATGGCACTAAAAGATACCTCAGGTATTTTACAAGTTCATAAAATCTTTACTAAGGATAATGATGCAGCTTTCGTTTGGGTCAATACTTCAATTGCCTTAAGTAACTCTAATTATACGGATGATAAGGTGGCAGGTTTTATAGAAAAAGGATTGAAAATATTCCCTACTGATAGCTTGTTGTTAGGGCAGAAAAATAGATTAATAAATACTATTTTCATCAGCGAGGCAGACCGTTACTTTAGTAATAAAAAATATGATAAGGCTCTTGAATCTTTTAAAAAAGCACTAAAATTAGATTTTTCTAATGTAATATTAATGCAAAATATAGGTTTGTGTTACTTTAATTTGCAAGAATACAAGCAGGCTATTTTATATTTAGAAAATTCATTAGCCACACCGGTTCTAAAAGATGGAAAATCAGAATATCTCCTAGGATTATCCTACTATAATTTAAAGCAGTATGACAAAGGATGTGAATTTATGAATTCAGCAAAAAATAAAAATTATCCAAATGCATTCGAACTCATCAATACCGTATGTAAATGATAATTGAAACAGTTCTCGATCTTTTTTTTCTCTACAAAATGACAGACAAAAAAGTAAATACATAGCATTAATAATTATTTGCTAAAACTACTGATTTTAGCACTTTTAATTAGTTTTAGTGGTTACTAGCTGCAATGGAATAGCGGTATACTTAAGATAAAAATTTTTAAATCTATTTCAGAAGCTAATGATTAACAAAATTGAATAATAACACTTTAGAAAAAGCTATTTATGAATCTATTTTCATTCAACATCAAAAAAACAATTCTTTTTAGTTTTATTTTCTTGTCAATGCTAGGGCCTGCAACGGCGCAAACTCCTGCGGGTTTTAATCTTGTGGCTTATGAAGGGTTTAACTACACGAGTGGTTCATCCTTGCTTGCGGCTAATGGAGGATCTGGTTGGTCGGGGGCATGGAGTAAATCTTACATGGATAGAGTTTTAAAAACGGGAACTACAGGATTTTCATATTCAGGTTTAACAACTTCAGGTTTAAAAGCTGAATTTAATAGTAGTTGTTCTGGTACCTGTAATGAAATTACAGCATTAGGGAGGTCATTTCCAATGCAAGATAAGGGAGTAGTTTACTTCCAATTCATTTCTGTTTTTGAAGCAACTGGAGGTTTTGGCACTCCGGGAGTTCGATTTTCAAATGGAGGGGCTTTTACAGGGTCTATAGGTGCTAATTCTGGCAGTAAAATGGCAATTATAGATGTTGCAGGAACTCAGTGGGATAGTTCAGGAGCTTTAGCGACGCAAAATTTGGTGGTTGTACGTATTGATTATAATTTGAATAAAACAGAGATGTGGGTCAATCCCAATCTGTCCACTTTTGATTACAGCAATCCGGTTAGTCCATCGGCTACTGCTAACGGATTTGCCCCAGCATTTGATCGATTTGATGTCTTTATAAGGTCAGGAAGTATTGATGAGATTTCAATTTTTGCACAACCTACATCCGCTCCTACTTCAATTTCAGGGACGACTACTATTTGTTCTGGTGAGAGTACAACCTTAACTTCAAGTGGTGGTAATCTAAGCTCAGAAGGTGTTGATTCTTGGTATGAAGGGGCGTGTGGGGGAGATGCTTTTCACGAGGGATGGGATACGCAGCCTACCAGCACATTGCAAACCACTATAAATTCAAATTTAAATGGGATATTAAATGTAACCAGCACGGGTATAGATCCGCAAATTGATATGTTTAATCGAGGATCTTATGATCCTACTGTTTATAAATATATTAATTTTCGCTATCGTGTTGTTTCGGGTACAGCTGGTTCAGCACAATTCTTTTTTTTAAACGTTGCGGATGCAATACCTGACGGTTCTAAATATGTAGATAAAACATTAATTTCTGATAATCAATGGCATACCGTCTCCGTTGATATGTCTGCTAATCCACTTTGGGCTTCAGGCGGTGCTATTACGGGAATTCGATATGATTATGCAACAGCATCTGCTGCTACTTTAGATCTTGATTTTATAGAATTGAGTGCTGCAGCTGTTGTTGGGACAGGTTCCTCTATTACGGTTACACCTAGTGCTACAACAACCTATTTTGTCAATAGAAAAGGCTTTAATGTAAATACTACTTGTGTTTCACAATTGGTGACTGTAAACCCTCTTCCAGCTGCCCCAACAGCAACGGCTATTCAACGGTTTTGCCCTAGCGATACTGTAGGCAGTTTACAAGCTACTGTTGCAGCTGGAGAAACTTTAGCATGGTTTGCAACCGCAAGCGGAGGAAGTGCGCTGTCAGCTGCGACGACATTAGCTGCTGGTAATTATTATGCCCAAGCTACTAGCGCTTTAGGATGTTCCAGCGCCAGAACTCAGGTTGTAGTTTCTTTTAATAATGCTTTGTATTTTGATGGAGCAAATGATTATGTGTCATTAACCAGTAATTCTATTCCTGATGGAGCAACCGATTTTACCATTGAAGCTTGGATTAAACCAGATAATTCAAATTTTGATGGCGCCTATCATGCTGTTTTTGGGAATCAAACAGGAGGCACTGCGAATACAAGAAACCCTTCTTTTTATTTAAAATCAGGAGGAATACATATCGATTCCTACGAGGACAACACATTAACACGATATGCTTTATTATCTCCTGCTGCAGAAATTCTTCAAAATGTATGGAGTCATATAGCTCTTGTAAAGCAAGCCAATTTATTTTACGTCTATATTAACGGACAATTTTCCTTTAGTACTGCAGCTCCTAACTCTATTAATATTACAGGACCTTATCAGTTTGGGTACATAGATAATTTTTTTGCGGGTAAAATGGACGAGATCCGCTTCTGGAGCGTTGCACGAACGGCATCAGAAATAGCAACAAATATGAATCAGTTTTTATCTGGCACAGAGACAGGATTAGTGGATTACTATTCTTTTGATCAAGGGATTCAAAATGGATCTAATGCAGGGCTCACCACCTTAAATGATATAACGACTTCAGCAAATAACGGTACCTTAAATAATTTTGCATTAACGGGTACAACCAGTAATTATGTACCGGGCTATTTTGCTCAAATTACGGGAACTTCTTCAATTTCATTAGGGACAAACTCTCAGCTTAGTCATGTAATTTTAGGGGGTTCTTGGACAAGCTCCAATACAAGTACTGCAACAGTTAGCAGTTCAGGTTTGGTTACTTCAGTTGCCGCTGGTACAACTACAGTTAGCTATACTTCTTGTAGTCAAACGACCACAGTTACAATCACTGTAACATTAATACCACCAACAATTTCTAATTTCAACAATATGAATAAAATGTACCATGATGGTACTTTCACCATTTGAGCACCCATTTCTAATAGCACCGGCGCTTTTAGTTTTAGCAGCAGCACTCCTGCTGTAGCCACGATTAGCGGAACCACAGTAACGATTCTTAGTGCAGGTACAAGTACTATTACAGCGAGTCAAGTAGCAAATGGTAATTATAACACTGCTAGTGTTACAGCGACATTAACTGTTAACAGTGTTTCTGTTTTAACTAAAGGGGGCGGTATTTCTGATACTAATTTAAATTATGTAAATCAATACGGGCAAATAGGAGGAAATTTTGGCTTAAGTGCTAATGGAGGAATTTTAAATGCAAAGACGCCATCATTTAAAGTTGGAGATGCCTATCAGGGTGGTATCATAGCCTATATTTTGGTTTCTGGCGATGCCGGATATGATCCCAATGTGCAACACGGTTTAATAGCTGCTACTGTAGATATTGGTCCTTATACTTGGAAAAATGCTAGTAATATATCTACAACTGCACAGGGCACGGCAATAGGTACGGGAAGTGCTAATACAAATTTCATTATTAGCGCACTGGGAGCGGGTACGTATGCGGCAAGCGTAGCTAAAGCATACAGTGTAGCGGGATATGCTAGCGGGTGGTATTTGCCAAGTAGGGATGAGTTCCAACAATTGTACACTAATCGAGTTAAAATTGGAAATTTTAATTTTGCATTAGAATATTGGACTTCTACTGATCCAGTTAATTTGGGGAGGGCAACAGCATGGTCTGGTACTACTTTCGACGATTTAGATGCTGGCAGGCCAATGCAAGTTCGTCCAGTGAGATCATTTTAAAGAATAGTGACTGTTATTTAAAAGTGTCTCGAGACCTTTTTTATTCCGTTTTACGGTAATAAAAGTGCACGAACGGAGCTTTTTATAAATTACACCCATCGAGTTAAATGATGGTTTTACATGTAAAGTAATAAAGGACGTTACTTTAAAAAGTTGGATTTAAGTATAATTATAATAAAAGTAATTTCGAATGAAATAATAAGATTTGTTTTTTTATTAGGCTTGCAAATTTGAATTATGCAAATGAATAGTCATAGACAAACCCGTTTGTCAAAAAGCAGTTAAGTTTAAAAAAAATTAAACATTAAAATATTTTAAATTTTTGAATGAGGATGAGTTATACAAAATATGTTTTAATAATGATGCTGTGCTTTGCAAGCAGGGCACTTTCACAAGCGACTACAGTAAATGTGGCAGGTACAAGCAGCACACTGACGATAACTAATGCTGTGCAAACTGCAGTAGATCCAGCGCTGACGGTTAGTGCGGATGGCAATTTAACGGATTTTACAGTTACCATTACCGGAAGTTATACTGCGGGCGATGTCTTAGCTTATACAGGCACTTTGCCTTCTGGCATAACTGCTGCGGCTTTTGATGCTACCACTAGAAGTTTAGTTTTTTCAGGAACGACTACCGCCGCAAATTGGCAAACATTGTTGCGTACGGTTACAATTCAGACTGTTTCTGCTACTTGTTTTCAAGAGCAAAGACAGGTGAGTTTTGTTGTGGGAAATACATATTACAACAATATGAATGGCCACTTTTATGAAAATGTTCCAGGAGCTGTTAATTGGGCAACTGCATTTGCTAATGCAGCCACCAAATCTTATTTTGGTCGTGCAGGTTATTTGGCTACGATGACCTCATTGTCCGAAACTAATTTTTTATGGAAGATCATGGCATCAGATTCTTGGATGGGTGCTTCGGATGATTTTAACTATATTAATGCGGCTACGGGAACCACTACTTATGCAAATCAAGCTGCATCAGAGGGAAACTGGTATTGGGTAACAGGTCCTGAAAAAGGGACTCTATTTTCGGTAGGAAATGGAAGTCCGGTGACTCAGTCAGACCAATTTGCCTATTGGAATACTAATGAGCCAAATGATGATGGTTCCAGTGAGCATTACGGGCAATTTTATTTGTTAAGTGAAGGTAAATGGAATGATTTACCCGCAACATCAACAAAGCCATATATTGTAGAATACGGAGGAATGTCTACGGATAATACTAGTTCAAATGTTGTTTTTACGCGCAATTTATACCTAGCTGCTGCGCCATCAGGAACTATTACAGGAGGAAATACCACCGTTTGTTCTGGTACAAACACGACTGCTTTAACTCTTACAGGATTAGAAGCTGGAGGAACTGTAGTAAAATGGCAATATTCTTATGATGACTTTTTAACGGCAGGGACTGATATTCCAAATGCATCAACGACACTTACAGTCTCTAATATCACCCAAAATACCTATTACAGGGCAGTTGTCAATACTCCAAGTTGTACTGGATTGACTACTTCCTCTACACGGATTTATGTAAGCAAAGCCATTGCAGGAAATATTGTTGCTGATAATAATTCTATTTGTGCGAATGCTAATGTCAATTTTATCCTGAATGGATATAGCGGTACGGTAAGCAAGTGGCAGGTTTCAACCAGTAGTACTTTTGCAAGTGGGATTACCGATATTGCAAATACTACAACAGCCCTATCCTATCAGTTGACCTCAGCAGGAACCTATTATTTCAGAGCAGCAATAACAAGCTGTTCTACTATTGTTTATACAGCTGCTTATACGATTTCCTGTATAGCAATTCCTCCGCCCTTAACGATAACGAATTCATTGTGCGCTGCTAATGGTTTAGACTGGGTAACTTGGAGCAATGTTACCACTACAACGGCAACGGGTACAATGAATGGTGTTGGTGTAACGGTAACCCAATCTAATCCGGGTTTGGGCACTACATCTGCTATGTTTGGTCATGCTAATTTCCCATCTCAGTACAACGTCCCTAATGGTACCACAATATCGAATGAAAAATCAGGAACCTTTACTATTAATTTTGCGAAACCTATAAACAATCCGCAAGTTGCTTTTTCAAGCATTGGTAGTCCCAGTATTACCGTTGGCATAACAACATCTGTTCCCTATAGTGTTATTTGGGCAGGAGCAGCTATGACTTATCCAACTTCTACTACAATGACGGGTACAGAAGGATATACTATTATAAGTTTTCCTGGATTACATAGCACAATTACAATGACTTATGACAAAGATGAATCCTATGCAAATATTGCATTTGGAGCGGAGAACACTAACTGTTCAGACCCAATTACTTGTCAAGGAACTCCAATAACATTAACGGCAAGCGGAGGATCTACCTACTTATGGTCACCAAGTACAGGATTAAATGCTACAAATACGGCTTCAGTTATTGCAACTCCAACTGTTACAACTACGTATTCGGTAATTGATACCTCGAATGCATGTGCTGTTGCAAGTACCGTAACGGTTACCGTTGCTAATCAAGCTCCTATTTTGAGTAATTCAGTATCGGGAACGCAATATTTTGCATCGAATTCAGCGATTACACCTATAGTAATAAGCAATTCTGGAGGTGCAGTAATTACTGGAGGCTATTCGGTAGCTCCAGCTTTGCCTACAGGTTTAATTTTGGGAAGCAATGGAACGATAAGTGGTACACCAACAGTGACCAGAGCAAGTACAATCTATACCATTACGGGAACGAACGGTTGTGGCAATAGCACAACTGCATTAACTATAGCTACCGGGATAGCGGCAACAATTTCTAATTTTAATAACGTAAATAAAATGTACCATGATGGTTCATACAGTATCGTAGCACCTACTTCTAATAGTACCGGCGCTTTTAGTTATACCAGCAGCACTCCTGCTGTAGCCACGATTAGCGGAACCACAGTAACGATTCTTAGTGCAGGGACAAGTACTATAACAGCAAATCAAGCAGCAAATGCAAGCTATAATAGTGCAAGTATTACAGCGACGTTAACAGTTACAAGCGTTTCTGTTTTAACTGTAGGGGGCGGTATTTCTAGTACTAATTTAAATTATGTAAATCAGTATGGGCAAATAGGCGGGGATTTTGGTTTAAGTGCCAATGGGGCAATAGTAAATGCTAAGACGCCCGAGCCATCAAATGCGGAAACTGGCTTAGTTCTTAATTTAGATGCAAGTAATATCGCAAGTTATTCGGGTACTGGCACTACTTGGAAGGATGTCAGTGGAAATAATCGTGATGGAACATTGCCTGCTGGGGTAACTTATACTACCGCAGGTGGTATCAAATATTTTAATTTCTCTGCAAGTTATGTAGCTATTGACCTCCCAAAAAATCCGTCTATGACTTATTTTGTATGGGCAAAATCATCGGTTACTTGTTCTACTCCCTATATGGTACTATTTCATTCGGGTACTACTTTTGCCAATCCTCAAATTGGCCCTTCATTATTTTTTAGAGCTTGCTATAATTATTGGAATACACAGGATGGACCTGGCAATCCATTCAGCAGCGGCAATTATTCGACGCATGGTACCAATTGGCATAATTATATTGTGGTAAATGATGCTATAGCAAATACTACTAAATTATATTACGATGGTGTTTTGATAGGATCAGCAGTCTATAAACACAGCTCAAATACTAATTTAACTATAGGTAACTCAAGCAATTTGTACGCTCCTTGGCAAGGGGGTATCGCTACTTTTAAAGCGTATAACAAAGCGCTCACTGATTCAGAAATTTTAAATTTATACAATTCAACCAAAGGCGATTTTGGCTATTAGTTTCAACTAAATATTTAAGAATTAGCTGTTTTAATTTCCAAATTGTCGCAGTCAGGTTTACCATTTTAAAACTAGCTGTGGCCTTTGCTTGTTAAGAATAGTGACTGTTATTTAAAAGTGTCTCGAGACCTTTTTTGTTTCGTCTTATTGTATTAAAAGTGCACAAACGGAGTTTTTTAATAATTATCGCCAAAGGTTTAAATGATGGTTTTATATGTAAATTAATGAAGGGGTTAATTTAAAAAGCTAGATTCAAGTTTAATTATAATAAATGGTAGTAGTTATGAGTAATTAATAAAATACGCAATTAGTAACGAGATATAAATTGAATTATACCCAACAGCCAAATAGTGTAGGGATAGATTTAAAAATTAAAACAAAATCACTTTTATTTTTTTAAAATTTTAAAATAAAATCTTATGAAATTAACGACATACAATAATTTTTTAGTTGCCATATTATTGGTGTTTAGCAGCATGGTTAATGCGCAAACCCTTACCATTGTTAATGGTGGAAACACTGGGACATCTGGAACCAACTGGAGTATTACAGAAGCATCTACACTTACAGTAACTGGTACAGCAAGTGTAGATGCTTCTGTAATCGAAAATGCACTGGCAAACGGAAATCTATCGGTAGTGGGTAACTCCACCAATTTTGCGGTTACGGTCAGCGAAGCGATTAATGCCACTACTGTAGGTTATGGCTTAACAATTGGTAGCATGACCAATGCCGGAGCAATTACCATTAGTGATGATATCTCTCTTGCTGGTGGAATAGCGATCATGGGTGGCAATGTACAGTTGAATGGAAACATTACAAGTACAGCCACGGGCGATTTGTTCTTTCAAGGAATTGGCGATGTTTGGAGCATACGATTGGCAACGGGTAAAACCATTGAAAAGACTGCGGGTACTGGTTTACTTACCATGCAAGGCAATGGCCGTATCAACAATTCCACCAGTGTGGGTAGCATTCTGGCCAGTGGTACAGCTAGACTAGATGTAGTCATCATCAATGAAATGGATGAGGGTACGGCGGGTCTTTACAACGTCAGTACTGGAAACATTACCACTAATGGCGGACATCTTTGGATAAGCGCTGGTGCCAAAACGCGTGTATGGAACGGCTTTAGTGTAGGAAGCACTGGTGTTCCTGGAAATGCAGATTATAATGGAATAGATGTTACCGGAAATATTTCCACTAATGGAGGAGATATTTTACTGTGGGCCTTTGTGGGGTCGGCAGCCAGAGGTGCAGGTTACGGGGACATTACAGCGCTTAGCACCAATCGTACTATCAGTTCTGGATCGGGTGATATCACTTTGATGACCCGCTACAATGATTTTGTGAACGGCAGTCCCGATATCAGCATAAGCACCACGGGAACGCTTTCCCTTGCTCCGGCCAGCGGTTCCAGTTTCGATGTAGGTCTTTCGTATGCCGGAACAACCACGAGCGGCACCTTCACGGGTTCCGGAGGAATGGATGGCCTGATCATTCAAAACATGACATCACTCCCTGCGCTGGTGATTGGAACCTATTTGGGAACAGGAGTTTCTGGCGATAGTCCCTACACTTCGGCCAATACCGCCACCATCACGCTGGGCGCCGCGATCAGCATTGCCGGTCCGATCACCATCAATGGAGGAATCATCCTTGCCCAGCAAAACATCACTTCCACACTAAGCGGGGCGGACATCCTGCTGCAGGCAACCGGATACATCGATCTGGCTGCCAGCCATACCATTGAGACGAATAACGGGGATATTAGCTTCCGGGCGAATTCTGGAGGGACAGCAGTTGTCCTTCCCAATTCAACTACTGGCGCGATTACCCTGAACAGCGGCTCCAGCCTCTTGTCCACCGGAGGTAACATCACTTTGGGTGGAAATTTCGATGGAACAAAAGGAACAGGATTGTATGCAGCTTCTGCCAGAGTGGGTGGTTCTCCTGGCATATTAATAAACAACGCGACACTAACCGCAGCAGGGGGAAACATCAATATTTACGGCAGATGTTCTACCAGTTATGATGATGGAATCCGACTACAAGCAAATATTAGTACCACGGGAGTTGGAAATATTGGAATTTATGGGGATGCTTTTGGTGGCTTAACTTCTGGTATATGGTTTGGAGGAATCACATTTATAACGAATCCATCAACCATTGAGACAGAAAACGGAAATATCAATGTTGAAGGAATATTAACAAACTCCCAAAGCAACGGTACCTATGCCTTAAATTTTTATAGATCAGCTTATACTTCAGGTGACAATGCTAGGAATATTCAAATCATTTCAAAAGCAGGTAACATTCAAATAACAGGTGACAGAGGTACAACAAGTGCTGGGGGTATGGGGACCTCAAGCTGGGGCGATATTTATGCAGGATCACCCCTCAGCGCAAGCTGGACAGCTTCAGGTAATATTACATTTTCCTATTCCAGTTTCGTGGGCGCAGGGTCAAATGGTATCATAACGAAAACCACCGGGGGCGTAACCTACGAGCCGGTGTCCACCAGTTTTGCGGCGGCTCAGACCTTCCCGTACAATGCTAATTATACTTTGGCGTCGAGCGCGTCTAGCCTTACCATCGGGAAACCAGGCAATACAGGGAATATCACCATTGGCACGGCACAGACCGTTGCGGGACCAGTGTCTATCTACGGAGGAACCCTGGCGCTGACAGGAGCGGTGACCGCTACCAATTCAACGCTGACACTTGGCGCTGCCACGGCACTTACACAGGCCGCAGCCATCTCAGCCGGCAGTCTGTTGTTGTCGGGCGCCGGTACCTTCACATTGAGCAATACCGGTAATAATGTCGCCACCATCGTCGGAGGCACTTCCGGATCCCGCCTCGGTTCCCTTAGTTATACAGATGCCAGTGGAGGACTGACCATCGGGACCGTTGGCAGCACCATCGGGATTTACACTACTGGTGCCCTGTCGGTAGAAACCCTCACCGGGGACATCAATCTGACGGAGTCGGTGTCATCGAGTGCCACGACGTCCACAGCCCTGACCATCAATGCCGGCAAGAGTTCCGCAATCGGAACCAGTTCCGGAGGAAATATTCTGGTGTCCGGCACACCCACAGTCACTGTTGGCACTAATGGCATCGGCAGGCTGTTCAGCGGCCTGGAAACGAATAGTACCGGACTGACTACCTTGGCTGGCGGTTCCGGAAATGTCCGTTACAGATATGATGAAACCACTACCACGTTCAGTCCTTTGTTGGCCGGGAGCACGATCCATGCCATCTATCGGACCAATACGGGCAACGGAGATCTTACAATCGTCGCCTCCGGTGGAGATGCGATCAACTCTACCTGGTCGTTCGATAACGGCACCCTGACCACAACGAATGCCACTGTCAATGTGAACGCATCCGTGATCCAAGATTATCTGAACAGCGGCCCGCTGACCATCGAGGCGGGGAATGTTACAATCAGTTCTGCCATCAGCAGCAGTGCGGCCAATGCTTTTGTCATTAATTCCAACGGTGTTAAGACCATTACGGTGAACGCCGCTGTTTCGCTGGGCGGAACCGCTACTTTCAATGCCAATGGATTTGCACTTGGGGGTGGAATCAATATTTCGACCAGTACAGCTTCAGATATTACAATCAATACCAATGCCGATTTCTCTACCAGTACCACAACGCGCAGTGCCATCAGCAGTGCGGGTGGGAACATCGTGATCCATGCCGATAAGGATGCCAATGGAAGTGGTGTATTGGATCTGGATTTTCTGACCCTAAATCCGGCTGCGGGCAACACGATCATTCGTGGGGAGACGGTTGCCTTCAATATCGGCAGTGGCCAGATGCCCTATATCAATGGCACCGGTAGCTTTACCTTTGAATCCAGTGACGCGTCATTTGGTCAGATAATGTACACGACCTGGTTTTCCATAGACCAAGATACGAATGGGATCAACGGGTTGACCATCGGTAAGCCCTGGAATACGGCGAATGTCGAAGTAAACACAAACATCTCTATAGGCGGTCCCATTTCGATCTATGGTGGATATGTGAATGTGAACAACAACCTGACCAGCTCTGCAACGGGCGATATCCTCCTCAAGGGTATTGCCGGGACCAACCCATCCATTTGGTTACAGTCTGGAAAAACGATCACCAAGTCAGGAGGCACGGGGACTCTGACGCTGCAGGGGCATGGCCGTGTTTTGAACCAAGGTTCCATCACCACCAGTGGCTCCGGTCTGCTGAATGTGATCTTCTGGTCGGATTTTGACGACGACAACGATGATGGCGGCGTTTCTCAACAGGGTACGATCTCCACCAATGGCGGACATGTATGGTTGGGAGGCTCCGGTTCCAATGGTGGAAGTTACACCTGGAACGGTCTTACAGTAGGTGACGGACCATCGATAGGGGCGAGCGGATTCAACGGCAATGCCATGGACATCTATGGTAATATTACTACGAACGGCGGTGATTTTCTGGCTTGGGCAGGGGTGGGATCCGGAGGCATCGCAGGCATTGGCAATGACGGAAGCGGCGATATTGTTTCCGTAGGATCAGGGGACATCGTATTGATCACCGATATGGTATCTGGTAGTGCCGGTGCTGCGATGTATTTCAACCAAACGGGCGGAACATTTACGCTGGTGCCGCACGATGGCAGTTTCCGGAGTACATTCAACTGGAACCCGTCTGTCACAGCATACGTGGGTAGTACCGCAGACGATTATAATCTTCAAACGGGCGACTTCGACTGGCTGGGTATTGGTGACTTGAACAGCATAACAAGTCTGACCATCGGTTATTATAATGGCATGCTGAGTAATGGAATACCCGTCGAATTCACGAACAGTTCAAACGTCACCTTCAGTACCGCCACAACATCCGCGGGGGCCTTTAATTTATACGGGGGCGCTATCGCAATGAATACCAGTCTGACCACGACCAGCGCTACTAATGGAAACATATCGATCAACGGCACCTCGATTTCCGGAACAGGAAATCTGGCGTTAGCTGCCGGGCGCAATGCCACGATCAATGTGTCATCCACCTCTTCGTATGATGGCATCCTTAATGGCTCAGGTAGTGCATTTACCAAATTGGGTGCTGGTATGTTAACCTTGACTAAGGATCATACCTATTCGGGTCCAACGGTAATTACTGTTGGTAATCTTCAGATTGGCTCTGGCGGATCGGTGAGCCAAGCTTCTAGCGGTGCAATTGCTTCAACCTCAAGTGTGAATGTGGCCTCGGGCGCCAAACTTATTCTAGCGCCAAATGAAAATGTACTTTTTGCGGCACCAATCTCAGGTGATGGAGGTGTTGAGATCAAGGGAATGTCTGGAAGATATCTAAATACTTGGTTAACTGGAACCCCAACATTGTTTGCAACTAACACAACTGTTCTTGAAGCATTAACTCGTATTACTGGAGGTTTAATGGGGGGAGCCGCCATAGGAGGTGGTTCTGCAGCTTGCGGAGCATATCAAAAATCTTATACTGCTTCTGCGAACACTGGTACTTTACAACTGCAAGTGTACAATGGTGTTAGTCCGACGTTTTATACCAAATGTGTTTTTGTGAAATTAACGCAATCTGGTTTAAACGTTATGATTCAAGTAAACACGACCATCTTGGGATCTGGTGCAGGGTATAGAAGTGGAAATGTATTAGGAACAGATATTTCAGTTGGCGGAAGCGCTATGGGATTAGCAACTTCTGCCGCAAGCGCTGGGTATGGTATTTCTGAAGTCTATATGTCGGGCAAGGTTAATTTTACAGGAAACCTTAGCTATAGCGGTAACACAGTATTAAGTAATACAGTGACAAGTGTGTCGAATGCTACTAATATCAGTAGCTACACCTCCAAAGGTACCCAAGAAATTACCGACGCAAGTTCCAGTTTCCCCGGAGCCATCGTCAACAACGGACTGGTCATCCTCAACCGCACCACCCCGCTGACCATAGTTGGAGATATGAGCGGTACAGAAGATGTATTGCAGGTGGGCGCGGCCGTGACTATGACAGGCACCAATACGCATACCGGTACCACCACCATAGATAAGGATAAAACGCTGAATATCGGCGCGGGTGCTTCCGCGGGCTCCATGACTGGCAATATCGTGAACTATGGTGCGCTGACCTTCAACCGGACCGGAAGCTCCTCCTATCCCGGCGTGATCAGCGGTTCGGGTTCAGTGACCAAATCAGGGTCAGACGATTTGACTATGAACAATCTGAATACCTACACCGGAGCGACGACCATCAACGCCGGTAGCCTGATCTTAGAGCAGGATGTGCCGACCACCAGCAGCATAAGCTATAGCGGGGCGGGCACCTTGGTGATCCAGCCGTCTTCGGCCAGCTTCACCAATGCGGTGAGCTATCCAATATCAGGGTTTAATGTATCTAGTACCATTGGTGGATTGACTATTGGAAAATTAGGCAATAGTGCTAATCTTACGGTGACTAATGCAACTGCAGCTCAAGGACCTATTACTTTATATAGTGGTACGCTTACTCTAAATGCTGCTGTAACAGCAAGCAATAATGGAGCAATATATTTTTATTCTGACAATGCTATTGGAGGGCTATCTTCTCCAAGAGCTGTTACTGCTGGAGGTTTATTTAATTACATTCCACAAAGCAACAGTTTCAATGCTGCAGTGACCTATCCGATATCTAATTTGAATGTTAGTAGTGCTGGTTTAACTATTGGAAAAGAGACTAATACGTCCGATATTTCTTTTGAAAATAATACAACAATTGCCGGACCAATTACAGCTTATGGAGGCACCATCGCATTAAACGCTGCGCTTACCGCTACCAATTCAAATATCAATCTAACAGCAAGTACCGCTGCCACTCAAACTGCTGCCATCACCGCCAACGGTCTAGCCCTAAACGGTGCAGGTACATTTACCTTAGAAAATACCGCTAACAATATTGCTACCATCGCGGCGGGTAGTTCAGCTGCAAAAATCGGAAGTATTTCTTTTGTAGATGCTGCGGGTGGTTTGGAAATCGGAACGGTGAATCCGACAGGAATCACGTCCACAGGGCCTATCAAAATTGAAACGTTGGAAGGCAATATTACCCTTTCTGAAAATCTTGCGACTGATGATACTACTGCTGATGCAATCATCCTAAATGCAGGTAAAACTGCTGCTATTGGTACCGCCACCGGAGGAGATATTATCGTGAGTGGTACACCGACAGTTACTTACGGTACTGGTGGCCGGGCAAAGCTATTTAGTGGTCGCGATAGCAATAGTACAGGACTTACCACTTTGGTGGGTGGTGTTGGTAATAAACGTGTTAGCGTAGATGAAACTACCGTTACGTTTAGTCCGGTACTAGCTAATAATACTAGCTATGCACTATATCGTGCCGACGATATCCAAGCTTCAATAATTTCTAATTTTAACGCTGTAAATAAAATGTATCATGATGTTACTTTCACTATTGGAACACCAACATCTAATAGTACCGGTGCTTTTACTTATACCAGCAGTAATCCTGCCGTAGCCACCATTAGCGGATCCATAGTAACGATTCTCAGTGCAGGTACAAGTACCATTACAGCGAACCAAGCAGCAGATGGCAATTTTTCGAGTGGAAGTGTTACCGCTTTGTTGACGGTAGGTAGTGAGGAAGTATTGTTAATAAATGGAGGAACTTCCCATACCAATCCAAATTATATAGATTCAAATGGTAAAAAAGGAGGAAGTACTGGTGTCACCAGATATGGAGAGATTAAAAGTACAAAATCAAATTAAATGATAAATAAGACATGCAGCCAATGGCGGACTATCCTTTAAGATAATGACGTGTGGGTTGAGCGGAATTTAAGGGATGATCGGGCAATTTTGAAACAAAGCAACGAAAGTTATTGTTGTACAAACAAATAAGACTACCTGCTAATACATGCTGGTTGAGGGACTAAAATACAGGATTTTTGGCACGAGCGTGAAGCTTGCACTAGCGGTGATTATGGGATCTATCCTACTGCAATAAATAAGTGATCCATACCAGATTTCTCTAGGGTCAGCTTTAACAATTAAAAAGATGCATCTTTTGTGTATAAACATATGCATCTTTTGGTTATTACATACGCACTATTTATCCAATTAATCGTGCCTTTGTATAGATAGGACGTTTATCAAATTATAATCTATACATTTGGCCAGCAATAGTTTTTATAAATCTCTCGCCTTATTAAATGTAAGAGTTGTTAGTTAATTTAATAGTTAATAAATTTTTAATATAAAAAATTCTTTTTGATAATAATTCTTAGTTTTTCTGCAGTTATACCTTCTAGCACACTAGCGCAAGCGGTAAACAAGTATGGACAAATAATAGTAGTTGACGGCAGTGAAACAAAAGTAACAGCAGGCACAAACGTAACGGTAACAGGCACTGGCACAACCGCAACCCCTTATGTGTTAAATGCCACAGGCGGTTCAGGTGTTCCAATGTGGAATACATTAACTCCTTCCATTACAGCAACAACGACGAATCCAACTTTTATTACGGATCGTCTTTCACTAAACTGGAGAATGATAGGACCTAAAGAAATGGAATGTGTTTTTGTAATTAATACTACAACATCTGGTACTAAGGGTAATGGGGATTACTTAATTCCGGTTCCTGGAGGGTATAGTATCGATACTTCATTTGACTTTCAAAAAGCTTACACAGGCGGAGTAGGTTTAGATGATCAGATTGGATTTTGGAAAAATGCAATACCAGGAGGAGTAGGTCGCTGGACTAGCGGAGGAACCGGTGGATGGGATGTAGTTCCAATTGTTTATGATGCTACTCATATCCGTATCGTTTTGTTTTCTAACGGTTTTTATGTAAGGTGTTGGGGCAGTGCTGCCTGGGGATCAACAGGTGGTTTGTTAATTACAGCAAGATATACTCTTACAGTATTGTAAATTAGCGAGAATTAACGCAAGATATTCAAGACGACTCCACTCCCTAGGTGCTCGTCTGCAACGAGTAAAAACTTAAATTAGCTTCTAAAAACAGAATGTTTGCAACCTTTAGATTTGTTCATTGAAAAATTCGTAATGTAATGTCATCAATTATTTAACTTTTGTTCAATCAAAAAAAAGAATTCTTTAAAGTCTACAGATTTTAGTATCACAGAAAATGGATTTATTGCACAAGAGCTAGAAAGAATAATTCCTTTTGTAGTAACAGAGGGCAGTGATACAGAAAAATTACTTTCGGTTAATTACACATCTATAATACCGGTTTTAACAAAAGCGATTCAGGAGCAACAAAAGCAAATAGAGGCTCAAAATAAAAAATTGGAAGCACTAGAAGTATTGGTAAAGGAATTAATAATAGAAAAAAAATAATGTACACAAAGCGGTTTAATACAGTTAATATTTAGTAATTATATTTTTAGATGGAAACACAAAACAGCAATTTTGTTTCCGTTTTTTTCAATATTTGTTTATTAAAAAGATTAGTTGCGAGTAAAGGCTTAGATGCTCTTATGGAAAATGAATCTAAAATAAGTTTAAAAAGTAAGTGATAAAAATCAGCCCGCTTTTATAATTTCTTTCACCGTTTGCTCGTAATTCCTGATACTCTTCGCTTTTTTTATGTTTTTATGTACTTTGTGCGGGTTCGAGAAGATAACCGAAAAGTACTCCCATAAATGGTGCATTTTTAATAAAATGTGAGTCGATCCTGATAAAGACTCGGAGTATCCTTCATATAAAGTATCATGAAAGGCACTGAAAAGCTCCATTTTGTTTTTAGGATATTCAAATGAATTGTTTTTAATCATACTGGGCAAAAAAGGATCGGCTATTAAGCCTCGTCCTATCATCCAGTGGTCAATTGTAGGGAAACGCTCTTGCATTTCCTTGAATTTAGCCACCGTAGTAATATCACCGTTGTAGTATAGTTTCAGATTGGTATTGTCAACACAAGCTTGGAACGCATCTAAGTGCACACCTCCTTTATACAACTGTTTCCCTATCCGTGCATGAATGGCAACATTCTTAATTGGGTATTTTTCTAAGATGGGAAAAACATCTAGAATTTCCTCAGTAGTATCGTATCCCAAACGCATTTTCATCGAAACTAAAATATCAGATTCATTGTGCACTTTATGCAGGATCTGGTTGATTTTTTCAGTATTGCTGATTAACCCTGAACCCATTCCGCATTTGGTTACCATAGGGTATGGACAACCCAAATTCCAGTTCAATTCCTTATATCCCAATTCTTGAACATATTTAGAGACAAACAAAAACTCATCGGCATCGTTAGTAATTATTTGCGGAATCACTTCTAGTTCTGAATTGTTCTCGGGTAATAAATCTCTTTGATAGGAAGACTTGATTACCATTTTTCCGTTCAAACGAATATAAGGCGCATAGTAGGTATCAATACCTCCAAAAATCTTGTTTTGTGCATTTCTAAAACGGAAATCAGTAAATCCTTGTAGGGGAGAGGAAAGTAAAGTGTAGCTCATGTAATGTATAAAAATGCAAATATAATATACTTTAGGCTGTTATGGTTTTCTGGAGGAAATATGTTTCACATACTCATCTTGAGTAGCTGTGTTTTTCTAATCAAAAATATAAGTGGTGCTATAAAAAAAAAATAGACCTTCATTGAAAGTCTGTTTTTGATATACTTGGGTTTGTAAATTTATACTTTTCCTAAGGTGTATAGTTGCTCCATGGTAGGACTTAAACTTCCGCCAGCGGGTTCAAGTGTTATAGCAAAGGCTTCTGCATCTGCTGTTTTATCCACAGCGAATATTTTGGCCTCATTAGCAGTAAAGTCTGACAATAAACCAATACTGGTAGGTGTAAGTTGAGGTTGTAATTTTAAAGACCAAATTTGATACACCATTCCTTTTGGAGGTTCTGGTAATCCAGCAGCATCTATATAAACTACTTGCGTTTCCTTATTCCAATACACCTTAGCCGAAGATTCTGGTGCTGCGTCTTGGCCGCCAAGAGGTACGACAGTGTTTTTGATGTCTCTTACAATCGCTAAACTGGTTTCACTGGCTTTATTTTTAAGCTCTAGCTGGTTCAGCTCTTGCTCTATTTTTATTTTTTCAGTAGTTGCATTTACAACCTGATTGCTTGTTTGTTCTAGTTTATTGTATTGGAAACCGATACCTACTAACAACAGGATTGCGGCTGCCCAACCTACGTATTGTGCCCAATTTCTTGTAGGTTCCATTTCTATCACCTTAGTTGTGGGATTGAGTTCGAGTTTGGCTTTAATTTTCTCATAAATTTCTACCGAATGAAACGGAGAAAAACTGGAGGATAAAGACACGATCGCTTTTTCGATGGCAATTATTTCGGCATTTATATCCGGGTTGTTTTTTGCCATAGTAGTAACTTCTTCATTTTCGGTTTCACTGAGTAAACCATAAACGTAGAGTTCTAAAATACCTGATTCTATATATTCTTTATTTTCCATTATACTTTCAAATAATTTCGTAAATCATTAATACAATTTCTATTATGTGTTTTTACAGTTCCTAAAGGAATTTCCAACTCGTCCGAAGCTTCTTGTTGGGTATATCCTTTAAAAAACAATAAATCGATTATCTGGATACATTTAGGTTTCAATCTTTTTACAAATTCCTGAATTCCTATTGTATCCACCTTATTGACCAGTTTATTACTGTCGTCTAACAGATGTACGAAATTATCTGAGGAAAGGTTTTTTTGACTGTTATTAAAGTTTTTTGAACGTAGCTTGTCGATAGCTGTATTGCGAGCAATATTTAATATCCAAGTGTAAAAACGCCCTTTACTTTCATGGTAGGAATCTACATTTTTCCAGATTTTCACAAATACATCTTGAAGCACATCTTCGGCTTCTTCTCTATTTCTTACTAGAACGTTAATTACTGAAAACAGACTTTTTGAATACATATCGTATAGATGTGTAAATGCTCTTTCGTCTTTCTTGTAAATTAATACTAATAATTCGTCTTGGGTCATATTTGTTTAGTTTTCAGTCACAAATCTAGACAAACTTATTTACAATTACAGTGCTTTCTGGCATTACGCCTTTAATAAAGAATGGGTTTCAAAATAATTTTGTTTTTTTTAATAGTGTAAAACGCTCTATTCAAGAGGTTTAAAAAAAATGTTAATTTTTTTTAATTTTTTTAAAACCACATCGAAGACAATCCCGTAAATGATAGTATAACTTTTAAATAATAACAAAATGAAGAAGAAGACAAAAATGATTTTGGGTCTATCGCTAATTGCGATTTCAGGCTTAACTTTAGTAGCAGCGGATCACATTGACGCTCCATTGGTAACAGGTACTGCAGCAGACATTACTGATATGTATACATTTCAAGGACAAGAGACGGCTAATTTAGTTTTTGCGGTTAATACCCAAGGATTATTAAGTCCAAATGCTACAGCGGCTGCGGCCTTCAATGAGAATGTGATGATCGAAATTAACATCGACAATACGGGTGACAATGTGGAAGACTTGGTAATTCAAGCAATCAAAAAAGGAGATAAAATGTATTTCTTTGGCCCATATGCTCCTTCGGCAACAGGAACATCTAGTATGATTAATACAGCTGAAGCTTCTGGAAGTGTAGCCATTTCTCAGTACGGAGCTACTCCAGTAACTTCAACAGAAAACGGAATGAAGTTTTTTGCTGGACCAAGAGATGATCCTTTCTTTTTTGATTTAGGTCAATTTCAAGCAATTCTTGGAGGAAACGCTTCTGGGTTTAACAATCCAGGTACAGATACCTTTGCAGGATCTAATGTGCTTTCAGTGGTAGTTGAGGTTCCAAAAGCAATGCTAGGAAACGCAGAAACATTGAACGTGTGGTCAGAAACTAAGAAAAAACAATAATAAATTTTATTCTAAAAAATTCAAAATTATGAAGACAAATAAATTCAAGATTATAACATTTGCACTTGTGTGTGCGCTAGCTACAGTTAGCTGTAATAAAGATGATAACAATAATGACTCTATGGCAATGGAGATGGAAAGCATCGACTTCTCTGGAACCTTTATGCAACAAGATCAAATGGCGAGACCAGCAATAAACACGGTTTTTATTGCTTCAGGACAGCCTAAAGACGATTTTAATGCAACAATCCCATCTCAAATGGGAGCAAAATACCAACCTATTTTTGAGTCCAGATTATTAGCTTTGAACTCAGCATATACTACTAATGCACTAGGATTGGATGCGACTTCATTTACTACAGTTCTTGCGACAGATGTTTTAAATGTGTCTACAACTGGAAAAACAACGTTCTTCGACGGAACAAATGTTTTAACGGGTAGAGCATTGGCTGATGATGTGATTGATGTGGAGTTACTATTGATCTTTGGAGGTTCAGATGGTGCAGCTAACCCTGGACTTACTTCAGATAACGTAGATGCAAACGATAAAGCATTTACAACTTCATTTCCTTATTTGGCAGCAGCCTGGTAAGAGACAACAAAAAAACAGAGTGCTTCCTATAGGAAGTACTCTGTTTTTTTTTTTAAACAAAGAAACAAATAAAAAATACAGATTATGAAACCGTACAAATTAATCCCCGCTCTGGTTTTTACAATCCTTTTTATTTTCGCTTGCGATAATAAACCAAACCAGATAACAAAAATTGCTGATTACGATAAGTACCTTGATATGCAAGGAAATGAATCAACAGATTTTGCAAACAAAGAAATTGACTTCTGGCAGTCAAAATATGATGCTGCGCCTAACCAAAATAGCTATCTAGGTATAATAGCTTCTAAATATGCCACTCTTTTTGAATACACAGGAAACATAAAGAACCTATATAAAACTGAGGAGTTGTTAACGCAATCAAACGAAGCAAATAACTATTCAAGAGTTTCGACGATTCGCTCTTTGGGGCGAAATTATATTGCGCAACATCGTTTTAAAGAAGCTTTAGTTTTAGCAAACAAAGCACTTGCTATAGGTGAAGGACGAAAAGAAACGCAAAAATTACTTTTTGATGTTCAAATGGAATTAGGAAATTTTCCTGAAGCCCTAAAGAACTTGAATGCGTTTAAAGATATGAAAGAGTACGATTATTTGATACGTTTGGCAAAATGGAACGATCACAAAGGCGATTTAAAAACAGCGATCTCTTTCATGGAAAAGGCAAGGGACATAGCCGAAAAAGAAGATAATAAAACACTAAAAATATGGTCTTATTCAAATCTTGGTGACTTTTATGGTCATGCCGGAATGATACAAGAATCATATGATAGCTATTTAAAAACATTAGCAATAGATCCCAATTATTCCTATGCTTTAAAAGGAATCGCATGGATTGTTTTTTCTCATGAGAGAAATACAACTGAAGCAAAAAGAATTGTGGAAGCTATTGAAGTTACCCATAATACCCCAGATCTATTTTTGATGAAATCCCAAATCGCCCAATTTGAAGGTAATAAAATAGACGCAGATCTAAATAAGAACATATATTTTAACATGCTAAAAGCAGATAATTATGGTGCGATGTATAATAAATACAACACTTTAATATATGCAGATGAAAAAGCAAATGCGGCAAAAGCACTTGAAATTGCAAAAATCGAAGTAGAGCGTAGACCTACACCAGACTCTTATAATCTATTGGCTTGGTCATATCTCAATGTGGGACAACATAAAAAAGCACTTGAAATCGCCAAAGCTAATGTAGTTGGAAAATCATTCGAACCAACGGTACAATACCATTTAGCCATGATTTACAAAGCAAATAATGAAATCGGAAAAGTGGCCCCTATTAAAGAAGATTTACTTTCTAGCATTTATGAATTAGGACCAAACTTCGAAAAAAAAATAAATAAATTATAATAGAATTATGAAATGTTTTTTAACTTTCCTACTGTTCATTTTTGGATTAGTATCATACAGTCAAGTCGAAAAAGGAATTGTAGTAAATGAATTTGGTAACGCAATTGAGAATGCCTATTTAGTAAATACAGATTCAGATAGCCATGCGCATACTGACGAATTAGGTAAATTCACCATCGACAAGACAACAGTAGGAAATGTTTTAAACATAAATGCTTTGGGATATAAAAAAGCAAAGTTTGAGGTAAGTAATTCAGAAAGTAGAATAGTATTAGAAGATGATATTTTTAGATTGAACGAAATTGTCATTCAGCAAAAAATATCAGCGTTGAATGTGATTTCAAAAATTGATTTGGAAACGGCTCCGGTCAATTCTTCTCAAGAAATTCTAAGAAAAGTACCGGGATTGTTTATAGGCCAGCATGCAGGTGGTGGTAAAGCAGAACAAATATTTCTAAGAGGTTTTGATATCGATCATGGTACAGACATTGCTATTTCGGTAGATGGAATGCCAGTGAATATGGTTTCGCATGCACATGGTCAAGGCTATGCCGATTTGCATTTTGTCATTCCTGAAACAGTAGAAAAAATAGACTTTGGAAAAGGAGCGTATTATGCGGACAAAGGGGATTTTGCAACCGCAGGATACGTTGCCTTCCAAACTAAAGATCAATTAGACAAAAGTAGTATCAGTGTTGAGGCTGGTCAATTTAATACGTTGCGGACGGTAGGTTTATTTGACTTATTGGGAAAAAACAAGAAACAAAGCGCTTATATAGCGACTGAATATATTCTGACAGATGGTCCATTTGATTCTCCCCAAAATTTTAATAGGGTTAACTTATTGGGAAAATATTCAGCTATATTAGATGATAATAGTAAATTTTCAATATCAGCCTCTCGTTTTACGAGTAAGTGGGATGCCTCTGGTCAAATACCACAGCGATTGGTAGATAATGGAACTATTTCTAGATTTGGTGCTGTTGATGATACTGAGGGAGGAAATACTTCAAGAACAAATATCAATGCTACAATAAGGAAACCAATAGATGAAAATACGTTCTTGAAAGCCAATGCTTTCTATTCTAAATATGACTTTGAATTGTATTCTAACTTTACCTTTTTCTTAGAAGATCCTATTAATGGAGATCAGATCAGACAAAAAGAGGATAGAAGTATTTATGGTATGAGTGCGGAACTAAATAAGAAAGTAAAAAATGATGATTGGGATGTTTTATTTCAATTAGGTGTTGGCTTTCGTGCAGATGCAACCATTGATTCGGAGCTTTCACATACATTAAATAGAAGCACTACTTTAGAAAGAATTAAATTGGGAGATATTGATGAAACGAATGGATTCACGTATTTAAATTCAGAAATTAAATTAGGAAAGCTGCTTATTAATCCTGCAGTTCGATTGGATTATTTCAAATTTAACTACCAGGATAAACTGGCTCCGGTTTACAAGATGCAGTCAGAAACAGAGGTGAAGATATCGCCAAAGTTAAATTTCATTTATTCACAAAATAACGATTTGCAATTTTTTGTAAAATCGGGAATGGGTTTTCATTCTAATGATGCTAGAGTAGTAGTACAAAATAATGGAAAACAGATTTTGCCAGCATCTATTGGAACTGACATAGGGACTATTTGGAAGCCATTTCCAAAAGTGATCATAAATTCAGCTTTGTGGTATTTATATTTGGAACAGGAATTTGTTTATGTAGGCGATGCAGGTATTGTTGAGCCTAGCGGAAAATCAAAGCGTATGGGAATCGATTTGGGCTTGCGTTATCAATTGAACGACTATTTGTATTTTGATGCCGATGCTAATTATACTTATGCAAGGAGTATTGACGAACCAAATGGGCAAAATTATATTCCATTGGCTCCAGATTTTACTACGACTGGCGGAGTGAGTTTTCAAAAATGGGAAGGACTATCTGGGGGATTGCGCTATCGATATTTAAAAAGCCGCCCGGCAAACGAGGATAATTCTATAGTAGCAAAAGGATATGCTATAGCCGACTTTAATTTCAAATATACGCATAAAAGTGTCACATTTGGTATCTCGATCGAGAATATATTGAATTCTAAATGGAATGAAACACAGTTTGCAACGGAATCGAGATTACAAAACGAACCTAATGGTGTGGAAGAAATTCATTTTACGCCCGGAACTCCCTTTTTTATGAAGGGAAAAGTCAGTTATAGGTTCTAGAATAATAAATTTGTTTGATTGTTTTGTTTTTTAGCCTAAGGTCAGTTGTTTGACTTTAGGCTTTTTTTTTAACAAACGTTCATTATTAATTAAAAGTTAATGCGAAATCTAATGATTGCAATTTGTTTAATTTTAGTGAAAATATAATTATGAAAAAACTATTATTTGTAGCTTGCACGTCGGTACTGCTTTTTAGTTGTCAAAATCAGGCACAACAGAAAAAGACAGAGAATAATAAAAACGAAATAGCTATGACAAAACAAAATATCTACCAATTTAAAGTAGAAGATTTATCCGGAAACACTTTTGATTTTTCAAGCTTGAAAGGCAAAAAAGTAATGATTGTAAACACCGCTTCAAAATGTGGTTTGACACCCCAATACAAAGATTTAGAAGCGATATACAAAGAATATAAAGATCAAGGCTTCGTGATTGTGGGATTTCCAGCCAATAACTTTGCTTCTCAAGAACCAGGAACTAATGAAGAAATTGCTTCTTTTTGCCAAATGAATTATGGCGTGACTTTTCCAATGATGGACAAAGTCTCTGTAAAAGGCGGTGATATGTGCGCCATGTATCAGTTTTTGACACAAAAAGCGAAAAATGGATTGCAGGATTCGGATGTAGAATGGAATTTTCAAAAATACCTAATCAACAAAAACGGAGAATTAGAAAAAGTAATTGCTCCACAAACATTGCCTACAGATGCTTCTGTAGTTGATTGGATTAAAGGGTAATGCAAGTAAAACTATATTTTAACGCTAATTGACTACTTATTTATTTTAGAAATAAGTAGTCAATTAGCGTTTTTTTTTATTCTAAAATTAGTTGCACAAAAACAGAATGCAGCCAGCGGTCAAATTTAAACCCTGACTCTTTAATTATTCCTACCGTTTTAAAGCCGAATTTTTCATGAAAATCGATGCTGCTTTGATTTTCGGCATCAATCACGCCTATCATAGTATGTAAACTTTGCTTTTTTGCCAGTTGAATTAATTCTTGAAGTAAGATTTTACCAATTCCTTTTCCGTGAAAATCATTGTTCACGTAAACAGAATGCTCTACAGTGAATTTATACGCTTCACGGAATCTAAAATCACTATACATGCCAAATCCTACAACTACTCCATTCAACTCCGCTACAATAACAGGAAATTGTTTCGCTATTTTCTCTTCCAAAATTGCCTGCTGCTGCTCATAACTTCTGATGTTGTAATCATACAGAGCGGTTGAATTCAAAATATTGTAATTTATGATATCTAATATCGCTTGCGTATCTTCAGTTTTATAGGGCCTTAACTTGATTTCCATAGTGTAATTATTTGTTTTCAAAATTAAGAAAACTATTTTAAGATTAAAGAAAAACCTTAGAACTTTGTATCTTTGTCTCTTTCAAACAATAACGATGATTTACCCCAAAATACCTTTAGCACAAAGCATCATTCAAACCTGTCTTAGCAAAGGAATCACCACCATAATAATTTCGCCAGGTTCGCGTAATGCACCTTTGACGCTCGGTTTTGTAAACAATCGCGCTTTTCAATGTTACAGTATTGCTGATGAGCGTTCGGCAGCATTTTTTGCATTAGGAATTGCGCAGCAGAGCAAACAGCCCGTTGCTTTAGTTTGTACCTCAGGCTCAGCATTATTAAATTACTATCCCGCTTTTTCGGAAGCATTTTACAGTCAGATTCCAATGATCGTAATTTCGGCTGACCGTCCGCAAAGTAAGATTGATATAGGTGATGGGCAAACCATCCGACAGGAAAATGTATTCGCTAATCATTCCTTGTACAACGCTAATTTGGATGCAGCTGTTTCATTAGAAAATGATCAAAAAATAAATGAAGCGATCAGTATAGCTATCGACAAAAAAGGACCGGTACATATTAATGCGCCTTTTGAAGAACCATTGTATGAAACGGTTTCTGAACTTTCGATTGTGGTAAATAATATTGCTTCCGCAAATGAAACCCAGACGATTTCCATTGAAGAATTGGCACATTTTGCTGCGATTTGGAATAATTCCTCTCGGAAAATGGTTTTGGTTGGTGTCAATGATCCAAATGTAGTCAGCGACAAAACAGTTAAATCATTGGCTAAGGACAATTCGGTTGTTGTTATGACTGAAACAACCTCTAACTTGCATCATCCTTCATTTATCAATAACATCGACACTATAATTACGCCATTTACTAATGAAGATTTTGAAGATTTCTGTCCAGATGTTCTAGTGACTTTTGGAGGAATGATTGTTTCAAAACGAATTAAGGCTTTTTTACGAAAATACAAACCAAAACACCATTGGCATATTGACACTTTGAGAGCATATGATACTTTTGGTACATTGTCAAAGCATTTTGAAGTAGATACTAATGTGTTTTTTGATGCTTTTTTGCCACTTACGACAACGGTAGTCAGTGATTATTTTGAAAAAATAAAATCAGTTCAGCTTTTGCGTAAGCAAAAAGGAGCTCTTTATTTAGATAAAATTCCTTTTTCAGATTTTAAAGTGTTTGAAAAAGTAATGCCGCTACTTCCTAAAAACAGTCAGTTACAAATAAGTAATAGCTCAGCCATCCGGTATGCGCAATTGATAGACATTGATCCTTCGATAGAGGTCTATTGTAACCGCGGGACTAGTGGAATCGATGGAAGTACTTCGACCGCTATTGGTGCGGCTGTAGTCAATGGAAAACAAACAACTCTTATTACAGGGGATATTGGATTTTTGTATGACAGCAATGCCTTATGGAATAATTATATTCCCGAAAATTTCAAAATAATATTGATTAATAATGGCGGAGGCGGAATCTTTAGAATCTTACCCGGGCATAAAGAGACGCCTGTTTTTAATACTTTCTTTGAAACCTCTCATTGCTTGACGGCAGAACACTTAGCCAAAATGTATGGCTTTGAATATACTATTGCCAGTGATGAAAGTAGTTTAGTAAAGAGTCTGAATGACTTATATGCCCAGTATGAAAAACCTTCTATTTTGGAGGTTTTTACTCCAACATTGAAGAATGACACCATTTTGCTACAGTTTTTCAAAGAATTGGTGTAGCAGCATGAGATTGTCTTTGATGGATTTGCCTTTTTTCTAAAAGATAGTATTTGCAATTAGTGAAATAGGATAAAAGTAAAAAAGCGTTCACCGAGGTGAACGCTTTTTTTTATAAAAATAACTTTTAAGTATTAGCGTATTGGTATAGGGAATATGGGTAAACTAGAATGTCCTAACTCATCTACTGATTGTACTGCGAAGAAATAATTGTCTTTTGAATAGGGAATTTCGGCCTGGGTGTCTTTAACAAAAATTATTTTTTCCCAATGAGACGCAGCTGTTTCTCTGATAAGAATGTTATAACCATAAACTTTTTTGCCTTCAGGAGCATTCCAAATAAGAGTAGAGAAGTTAGTTAAGTCCTTTACTTCTATTCCTACATTTGTTGGTGCTTTTGGAGACCAGGCTAAATTACTGAACGCAGCTATATTGGAGCGGGTCACTTTTTTTACATACTCAAAATCCATAAACTCAGGAAGATCTCCGTATTGTATGTTGTTTTCTTTTCGAACATCTTGATGCTGATGATCGTAGTTTTCGTTCATTTCGCAAAAACGAATGGCTGTAAATCCATTTTGGCTGAATGGAGTGTGATCTCCTCCACGAAGAAAACGGTCGTTTCTGTACACTAAATTAATGTCTAACTGTTCTACATATTGATTTGTAGCTGTTTTTATGTATCGGGCTAATTGTCTCGAAGGACTATCGTTGTCACGATTGGTGGCCTTACGCATTTTGGTTTCGGCTTCCGTTTCTGAGTAAGGAATTGTTTCACTGAAAATGCGAACCTGCATATTATCTCTGAGGTTCGTTCCACTAGACAAACTATTCCCAATCATGTCGTTATTAATCATTGCCACAACATTCCATTTGGCATCCTTGGCAACATCGGCCAAATGTTTTGCTCCGTATAATCCTTGCTCTTCACCAACAACAGCAACAAAAATCAGTGTAAAAGGAAATTCTCTTTTACTCATGACTTTCGCCAGTTCCATCATCGCAGCAACTCCAGAGGCGTCATCATTGGCACCCGGCGCATCTGATTTTGTATCCATCACGTCGGTATTTCTAGAGTCGAGATGACCACTTATTATTAGTACGCGATCATCAGTTGGATCTATGCCTTTTAATGTTGCCATTACATTGCCCAGTTGGCTGTCTGTTGCAATACGTCTTCCGTCGGCTTTAATCGTAAAGTAATCAATAATAGAAGTTAGTCTTCCGCCAGATTCCAAAGCGTATTTGTCAAACTCGGACTTCACCCATCGTTGCGCAGCACCAATACCTCTTGTATTGCTTTTAGTGTCGCTCAATGTATGTCGGGTCCCGAAAGAAGCTAATTTCCGCACGGTAGCTTCGAGATTTTCCGCTTTTACTTCCGTGACCATCTTTTTAATTTCGGGATCGTTTGTAGTGTTTTGTGCGTAATTGTTATTGGAGATAAATACGAGTAGGAATAAGTAAAGAATTGAAGTTGGTTTCATTAATAAGATTTTTTTTATTTTCTCAAAGTTAAGAAAAAAGAAAAGGAAAAGAGGCGGGAAATTGAATTTTAGTATTTGCGCATCTTTTATAAGCTGACTGTTCTTAGTAGTTCGTTAACTTGAAACGTAAAACGGTGTAATTTAGCGCTGATGGAAATAGGTCTCTTTTTGTGTTTCATTTCTAAGCAAATGCATGAGATACTGCGGAAACAAGGACAATTTGCGATGAAGCAAAAGCAAGTCTTGCTAATAAAAATAGTAGAAATAGCTGATTTTAAGGTTGATTTTTTTGTGGAACGTTTCCTAATATACTATTTTCAATCTTCGTACATTTGCAGCTTAGAAAAAAGAATGAAATGATTGAAATAGGAAAATACAACACGCTGACAATATTACGTGATACTAAAGTAGGTTTGTTTTTGGGTACACCAGAAACAGATCCAGAAGGACTACACGATATACTCTTACCTAACAAATACGTGCCTAACGAATTTGAAATTGGAGAAGAGCTTATCGTTTTTGTTTATTTAGACCATGAAGAGCGTCCCGTTGCGACCTCGTTAGAACCATATATATTACTGAATGAATTCGCACTTTTACGTGTGAATTATGTCAATCAGATTGGTGCTTTTATGGATTGGGGAATGGAGAAAGATATTCTGGTTCCTTTTAAAGAGCAAGCTCGCCCAATGGAAAAAGGAAAACGTTACTTGGTTTATCTATATATGGATGAAAAGACCAACCGTTTAGTAGCGTCGAGTAAAACAAACCAATTCTTGAAAAACGAGGAGTTGACTGTTGAAAAAGGAGAAGAAGTAGATTTGATTGTTTCCCATATAACTGAACTTGGAATCAATGTGATTATAAATGAACAACATAAAGGATTGTTGTATAAAGATGAGGTTTATGACGATGCTATTCGTACAGGGGATCGCATGCGAGGTTACATTAAAACGATTCGTCCTGACAATAAAATCGATGTTGCCCTTCAGATTCAGGGGTATCAAAGCATCGAGCCTAATGCCGATATAATCCTTGATGAACTAAGAGCCAGTCGCGGCTTCTTGCGATTGACTGATAATTCGCATCCTGAAGACATTAAAACGGTTTTGAAAATGAGTAAAAAGACATTCAAAAAAGCGATTGGAGCTTTATATAGGGAAAAATTAATTGAAATTAAGGAAGACGGAATCTACTTAATTAAGGAATAAAAAAAAGAAAGACTAATCGCGATGATTAGTCTTTCTCTTTTTAGTTTGTTTCGAATAATCGAAATACAAAACTAAAAATAATTTAGGATAAACGTTTACTTACAAGCTAGACTCATATTATAATAAAAACCGTTTGGTTTATTTTTATTATATAAAGACAATTACTCCAAAGTATTGCTGATATTTAAATTATATTAAGCAGCGACATGGTTTTAAATTCTTTCTTTTAACCGTAGGTGTTATTATAGTCCTTTCACAATTTCGGTAAATGTTTTTCCCGTTTTCTCACTTTTTTTGTTAGTATTATTTAAGACCGCTAAATAAAGAGAGACGAAATTTTTACATTTAATCAAGATATTCTTTTTTTAGGTTAATAAATCAGTGAAATTAAGGGTTTAATCAGACTTCTTAATTTGCAATCATCTGATTAACATTGTTTAAAAGTAATCTTTATTTTAGTCGCAGACTGTTAATTTTTAATCTTTTTTTAATTTTTAACACTAGGACTACCGCATCAGAGGTCTATTACAAAAGCTTAGCACAATAGAGTTGCATTAACTGCAAAAAATGATTTATTTTTACGCTAAATAACTTAAATCGATTGGAATGGATTGGATAACAGTAAAAGAATACGAAGATATCACCTATAAAAAATGCAATGGTGTCGCAAGAATAGCATTCAACAGACCCGATGTACGAAATGCTTTTCGTCCCAAAACGACCTCAGAGTTGTATAGTGCATTTTATGATGCCCAAGAAGATACTTCTATAGGTGTTGTTTTGCTATCTGCTGAAGGTCCTTCATCTAAAGATGGTGTCTATTCTTTTTGTAGCGGTGGCGATCAAAACGCACGTGGTCATCAAGGCTATGTGGGAGAGGATGGACAACATCGTTTAAATATACTTGAAGTACAGCGCTTAATACGTTTTATGCCTAAGGTAGTAATTGCAGTGATTCCAGGATGGGCAGTTGGAGGCGGGCATAGTTTACATGTAGTTTGCGATTTGAGCTTAGCTAGTAAGGAACATGCGATATTCAAACAAACAGATGCGGATGTTACTAGTTTTGATGGAGGATATGGTTCTGCTTATTTAGCTAAAATGGTGGGACAGAAAAAAGCTCGTGAAATTTTCTTCTTAGGGCGTAATTATTCAGCTCAAGACGCTATGGATATGGGAATGGTAAATGCCGTGATTCCTCATGCTGAATTAGAGGATACCGCTTATGAATGGGCACAGGAAATTTTAGGAAAGTCACCTATGGCGATCAAAATGTTGAAATTCGCAATGAACCTTACTGATGATGGAATGGTAGGACAGCAGGTTTTTGCTGGTGAAGCTACAAGATTAGCTTACATGACCGAAGAAGCCAAAGAGGGAAGAAATGCATTTCTTGAAAAGAGAAAGCCAAACTTTGAAAAAAAATGGTTACCATAAAAAAAATAGTTTCAAGTTTCAAGTTTAAATTTGTCTTTACCACTTTAAACTTTTAAGTCTTAAACTTTAAACCATAAATAATGGAGAATTTTACAAATGAAACTATTGATACGACACAGCTTCCTAGATTTGAAGAAGTAGAATTTTCGGTTTTGCATCCCAGTTATTGGAAAGTAACTTTAATAAATACCTTTTTCTTTTTTTTGATTTTAGCTATTGGGCTTGGATTGCTACTGTTTTTTAATCAAGGATTATTGGTGTTCCTTGTCGAAATTTCAATTGCTTTTTTTCTGTTCTTTTTTACGTTTTTAACCCTGTCTAGAATTAGTTTCAAGAAAAAAGGCTTTGCTTTCAGGACTCATGATGTACTTTATAGATATGGAATTATAGCTACAAATACGGTTGTAATCCCTTATAATAGAGTGCAACATGTGGCTTTACATGAAGGGTTTATTTCGCGTTTTTTTGGTCTGGCTAATATAGAGGTTTTTACTGCCGGTGGTAGTTCAAGTGACATTCAGATTCCAGGAATAGAAATAGAACAGGCTGAGAACATCAAACAGTTATTGATGGGGAAAATCCAAAAACAACTGTAATGGAGGAGGGATTTAAACAACCACAACGTCAGTCTTCCATAGGCGTATTGTTGATGTTTGTGGATACTTTGCAACAATGGGGAAGGGGCCTCTGGCCTATTTTGGTAGTATATATCTTTAAATTTGATGAGCTCAATAAAGCCTATCTTTTTATTGGAATAAGTGTTTTATTGGTTGCCATTGGAATTGTCGCTTACCTGAAGTACCTGAACTTCACTTTCTATTTAGATAATAAAAATGAAGAGTTTATTATCAATGAAGGGATTTTGAATAAAACAAAAACCATTATTCAGCTTAGTAAAATTCAGCAGGTGAACATCAATCAATCTTTGTTACAAAGGATTATCAGTGTTTATGAACTGGATGTGGATACTGCGGGAAGTAATAAAAAAGAAGGAAAAATAAAAGCGATTTCGCACCCAGTGGCTTTGGCATTGAAGGCTCGTTTAATAGAAAATGAAAAAATTGAGGTCGACTGTGAAACATCAGAGCTAGGACCTAAAACAGATACGGCTGGAGAGCGTCCCTTTATGACAATTAGCTTTTTGAGCTTGTTAAAAGTAGGAATCACGTCAAACTATGTACGGAGCTTGGGTTTGATTCTGGCTTTCTTTGCTACTATTTATGAAAACAGTAAAAATTTCCTGGCCAGTTCAGATTTTGACGAAAAAAAAATAGATGCCTATTTAGATAAAAGTGCAGTGATTCCATCGGTAGCTATCATCGTTTTGCTGCTGTTTTGCAGTATATTGATAATCAATTTGGTTCGTGTTATTTTCAGGTATTTTGGGTATAAAATTGCTAGGCAAAACGGATCATTGTTGCTTTCATTTGGTTTGTTGAGTACAAAAAGTACGATTATTAAGCCGGAAAAGGTGCAAATAGTCACAATTACTAGGAATTTTTTCCAAAAGAAAATGAATATACTAGAGCTTAAAATCAAGCAGGCTACTAGCGGTGAAAAAGAAGGGCGGAAGTCGGTTATTGAAATTCCAGGTTGCAACGAAAAAGAGAGTGTTGAAATACTGAATTTACTGTTCCTAAAAACTCCCAAAAAAGGAATAATGCTCAAGCCAAATTTTCGTAAATTAGTTTTCATGATATTCCTATCAATAGTATTACCTTTAAGTGGTTTTTTAGCATTTGTGAAGTATATCGAGCCTCGATTTTTGGATTTTGCATATGTGCTGCCTTTATATGTGTTTTTTGTTGGGAGCGTTGTTTATTTTGGATTTAGGAATAATCGATTGTTTATAAATGACAATTTCATCATCAAACAAAGTGGCGCTTGGGATGTCGATAATAAAATCATTGAACTGGGAAAAATTCAAGCGATCACAACTTCACAATTTTTTTGGCATAAAAGAGCTGATATTGGATCAATAACAATACATACAGCTGGTGGAAATGTTGCTTTTCAATTAGGGAATTATTCTGAAATTAAGCGTTACGTCAACCTTTGGCTCTATGAATTGGAGACCTCAAATAGTAATTGGATGTAGGCTTTGGATAAAAAATAACAATTAATAATACAAAAATAAACTAAAATGAAGCATTGGATAGAAGCCGCACGATTAAGAACATTACCCTTGTCGGTTTCCGGTATTATCGTGGGTAGTATGTATGCCTTGGCTAACCCAACGGATACCATATTGACACCAACAGAAGTTTTTAACTGGAGACTGTTTGCTTTTGCTATACTTACTACGCTTGGGCTGCAAATTTTATCAAACTTCGCAAATGATTATGGCGATGGGATCAAAGGTACTGATAACGAAGACCGAGTTGGTCCAAAACGTGCCATTCAAAGTGGGGCAATTACCCCCGAGGCCATGAAACGAGCCATAATAATGACTTCTGTGCTTACCTTACTTTCGGCTATTTTGTTAATCTATTTTGCATTTGGAGACACAAACTTGTCCTATTCATTATTTTATCTTGTATTAGGGATTTTAGCAATTGCATCCGCTATACGCTACACTGTAGGGAGTAAAGCTTATGGATACCGAGGTTTTGGAGATGTATTTGTATTTATATTTTTTGGCTTGGTGAGTACTTTAGGAGTAAATTTTTTATATTCAAAACAATTGGATATCGAACTCTTTTTACCAGCAACGGCAATTGGTCTTTTAAGCGTGGGTGTTTTGAACTTAAATAATATGCGCGATGAGGAATCCGACAGGAAAGTAGGTAAGAATACATTAGTTGTGCAGATTGGAGGTAAAAAAGCAAAGCTATATCATTACTTTCTAGTTACTTTTGCGATGGCTTTAGTACTGGTTTTTGCATTATTAAATAGTTTTGCGTTTGATCAATACTTGTTTTTATTAGCCTTTATTCCTTTAACCAAACATTTAATTAATGTTTATAAGAATGAGGATCATAAAGCATTAGATCCCGAATTAAAAAAATTGGCGCTCAGCACATTTGCCCTCTCTGTATTGCTGGCGCTGTGTTTGATTTTTTTCTTTTCGGATTTAATAGTAAATAATTCATAATATATCCAAAGGTTAAAAACAAACGGCCTTTAATCATTAAATTAATAAAAATGAAAATAACATTTTACGGACACGCGGCTCTCGGAATAAAAGTGGGAGATAAACATATTTTAGTAGATCCTTTTATTTCGGGCAATCCGCTAGCAAAGCATATTGATATTGACAGTTTGAAAGCCGATTATATTTTATTGACCCACGCGCATGGGGATCACGTTTTGGATGTGGAAGCTATAGCTAAACGCACTAATGCAGTTATTGTATCAAATGCCGAGGTTGCAGGTTACTACTCTGGAAAAGGATTTGAAGCACATCCCATGAATCATGGGGGAAGCTGGAATTTTGACTTTGGGAAAGTGAAATATGTAAATGCAATTCACTCTAGTTCATTTCCTGATGGCACATACGGAGGAAATCCGGGTGGTTTTGTCATTGAAGGGGAACGTAAAAACATATACATCGCAGGAGACACAGCGCTTACGATGGATATGAAGTTGATTGCAATGCGTACTAAACTTGATTTGGTCATTCTTCCTATTGGCGATAATTTTACTATGGATGTCGAAGATGCAATCCTTGCTTCCGACTTTGTAGATTGCGATAAAATATTGGGCTATCATTATGATACTTTTGGTTATATAAAAATCGAGCATAAAGAAGCGATCCAAAAGTTTTTTGATAAAGGTAAAGATTTGATGTTATTGGAAATTGGTGATAGTATCGAATTGTAATTTTGGAGCAACTTCCAGCTGTTCGTTGCAATCTTTTGCTTTTTAGAACCTGAAACAAATTCAGGTTCTAAAAAACCTAAAAGGATTTTCACTTCCATCTGGGCTAGGGCTCATCGATAATTAAGAAAATGCAGGTGAAGAAATTAGTTTTGTTGCTATTCGTTAGCATTATTTATCAGTCGGGTTTTGCACAAAAAGACGGCTATTGGGATAAAGATAGGTCCACAACCAAAGAAATAATTGTTTCAGCACGAAATAGAATCGTGATCAAGACCGATGATTTTCCTATAGGTACTACCGAGTTAATTTATAGAATCACTTTACTAGACGACAATCAGCAGCTGGCGGGAAGTTTAGTTTCATTGCTTAAGTCTATTCCAGACCCTACTGGAATTAGTCAGGGTACGGCAGGCGCGGTTTTTTTATTGTCAAAAATTTCGGGAGAGGACAAGTGCAAGTATGCCGTTTTTTCGTCGAATGAAATGGCCTTAGATTATCAAAAAACAGCTGCAATGAACAAAGCTTGTTTATCTCAAGGCACGGCTGTCAGTAAAGATGCCAAACGACTTTCAATAGGAACTTCTGTTTGCTTGCAATCTGGCACAAGGAATTTGTGGTTTGGTTTCGAAAGCAGTAATTGGGTGATGAAGCAAAAAATTATCCTCGAAGTGGTGCCTTGGATAGATGCAAAACTCAGCAGAGGATGGACCTTGGAAAACCGAAAATTTATCATCAACCAATGTAAAACTTCAGCTTTGGCTAATAAATTAGTAAATTCAGACGACTTCTGCATTTGCCTCGAAGAGAAGATCCAAAAGCAATTTAAGTTCGAAGAATTCCAAAGTTTACTTCTCATGGAACAAACCAAAGCATATAAAGACTTTGGGAACAGCTGTGTAAATGAAATAGGAGTTTCTAAGGGCATTTATGATGATTTGCGTACGCGAGCAGAGAATTTTGCTAAAAAGGGCGATTATGGCAATTCAATCACGCAGTATAGAAGTATCATAAGCGAAGGAAAAGCAACAGCTTTAGATTATAACGGAATTGGGTTGAATTATATTTTAACCAAACAATATGGGAAGGCAATCAAATTCTTGAAAGAAGGAGAGAAGCTCGATGGAACGGAGTTGTTGGTTAAACTGAACTTGGCGCATGCCTATTTATTTAATAATGAATATGGAAATGCGAAAACTATTTACAAAGAATACAGATCTCAAAACCTAACTAGCAATTTGAGTTGGAATCAAAAAACAAAACAAGACTTTGCCCTTTTTGAAAAAGTAGGCTTACCGTCGAGCGATTTCGAAAAGGTCTTAAAGCTGATTAATAAATAAGTGACAGCTACAGAAGCAGTTTGTTCGAAATAGAAATCAAAAAAAAAAATATGAAAGCAACAATTGCGATTACGCGGTATTTTGGGTTTTTTATTCTTCTTGTTGGAATTATTTTAAACATCAAAATGTATTTATTTAACGAATGGCCAACCTATATGTTTTATGTATTGTGTTTTTTTGGAGTTTTGTTGATAGGAACGTCTTATTTGATGAGACGAAAAACATGATTGAAATAAATACTTAAATATTTAACGAATAATACTAGCTATTCACTACTAACTATAAACTTTGAAAGCAACTTACCACAAATACATACTCGAATTCAAACGACCTTCTGGAACCTCTCGGGGTGTAATGACTGACAAGGAAACTTGGTTTCTTGTACTTGAACAGTACGATAAAAAAGGAGTAGGCGAGTGCGGGATCCTTAGGGGTTTGAGTGTAGATGATAGACCTGATTATGAAGCTAAGTTGCAATGGACCTGTGAGAATATCCATCTAGGGAAAGACCAACTTTGGGAGGCGTTAATTGAGTTCCCTTCAATACAGTTTGGAGTCGAAATGGCGTTTCAATCTTTAGCTGCCGATACGCCCTTTTTGTTGTTTCCGTCGCAGTTTACTGAAGGGGTAAAATCCATCCAAATTAATGGACTCGTGTGGATGGGGGAAGAGGCTTTTATGAAGGAACAAATCGAAGAGAAACTCAGCCAGGGTTTCCACTGCATAAAACTAAAAATTGGAGCAATAGATTTCAATAAAGAATTGCAGTTATTAAGTTATATTCGGGAACATTTCGGTCCAAAGCAAATTGAAATTAGAGTAGATGCTAACGGTGCGTTTAAATTAAATGAAGCTTTAAGTAAAATATCACAACTGTCTGAATTTAAAATACATAGTATAGAGCAACCTATAGAAAAAAACAATACTGACAGGATGGCAGAGCTGTGTAAAACGACTCCTTTGCCTATTGCTTTAGATGAGGAGCTGATTGGGGTGTTTACATTTGCTGAAAAAGACAAATTATTGCAGAAAATTAAGCCGCAATACATTATTTTGAAACCTAGTTTCATAGGTGGTTTTCGAGGAACGCAGGAGTGGATTTCATTAGCTGAAAAGCACCAAATAAAATGGTGGATTACCTCTGCTTTAGAGAGTAATATTGGATTGAATGCTATTGCACAGTGGACTTTTTTACAGCACAATTTGATGCCGCAAGGACTTGGTACAGGAGGACTTTATACCAATAATTTTGAATGTCCTCTTGAAGTGTCTGAAGGGCAGCTTTGGTATAACACAGCGGCACGCTGGAAGTTCGCTTTAACCGATATTATGAAGGAATCTTAGTTTGAGATTTATATCTTGAAGCAAGAATTTCTTTATTGATATGATCTATTAGTTGGTTTTTATTAATTGGTTTCGAAATGTATCCATTACCTCCAACTTCAATTGCTTTTTCAGCTTCGTCCGTAAATACAAACGCACTTTGTGTAATTATGATTACCTCTTCATTAAATTCCCTTATTTTTTTTATGGCTTCATAACCATTCATTACTGGCATTTGAATATCCATTAGAATGATATCGATATCAGGATTTTTTTTGCATAAATTCACTGCTTCAATTCCATTTCTCGCTATTAATAAGTTTTCTCCAAATATTTTTAGAATTTTAGAAATAAACTTTAGCGAAATACTATCATCTTCTGCCACAAGTATTTTTAATTTTTGTGTTTCGTTAGCGCTTATCGATATCGGAATTTGTAGGTCGTTTTCAATTTCATGAGATTTTATACAAGGAACTTCAAAATAGAAAATGGCCCCACTATCGGTGTTATTTGCAGCCCATATTTTGCCTCCCAATAGATTAACATAAGATTTAGCAATATATAGGCCTAAACCAGCACCGTCGTAATTTCTGTTTAAAGAGTCATCCTCTTGTCTGAACCTTTCAAAAATGAGGTCTAGTTTAGTAGAATTAATACCTATTCCTGAATCTTTCACATAAAAAGTAACCGTGGTATCATTCTTAAAACAACCTATTTCTATTGATCCATTATCAGTGAATTTGATCGCGTTTTTAAGTAAATGCGAGAGTATGGCATTGATTTTTTCTTCATCGGTTCTGATAAAACAATCATTACCGTTTAAGGAATTGTTTATTATAAGTTCGATATTTTTTTGCTCAGCTTCCAATTTAAAAAAATCATATTGTACTTGAATTTGATCTTTAATTGACGTTTTTTTCAAGGACAAATTCACTTGCCCCGACTCTAATTTTGAAATACTAACAATATCATTTATGATATTAAGCATTCTGTTGCCGCTCTTTTCAATTACTTTTATATATTCCTGTTGTTCTACACCCGTCAATCTGGGCTCCTTTAGGAGCTCTGTAAAGCCCAAAATACCGTTCATAGGGGTACGGATTTCATGACTCATGTTTGCTAGAAATGTAGATTTTAAATAGTCGCTCTCTTCTGCTTTTTCTTTTGCATAAATAAGTTCCGTATTAATTTTTTGTATTTGAATAATACTCTGATAAAGTTCTCTGTTTCTTGTTTTTAGTTTGGTATTAAGGTCTTCTGTCTTTTGCTCATCTAATTTCCTCTGCGTAATATCCTGAAAAAAAACAACTAATCCTTCTTTACTCGGTATAATACGATTTTCAATCCAAATCTGTAACGGGGCATAATAATCTTCAAAATTGATCTGCTTTTTGGTTTTCATAGCTTTGTACCATGCTTTGTGGTACGGTGTTCCAATAGCTTCTGGGAAGCTAACCCAGACTGTTTTACCAATGATTTCTTCGGGCTTTTTTCCAATCATCTGAGCAGCTTTTTGGTTTACGAAAGTATATTCCCAGTCGTTATTAACAGCAACAAAGGCATCTGACATGTTTTCTAAGGATTCTGTCAGTTTTTTATTGATATGATTAATTTTATTTTCATTAAATTGATTCTTATCAGTTATTGCGTCAAACTGTTGTTTTAATGAATTATAATCTTGTTGTAGTTTGTAACAATCAGTATTTCTTGAATTTAAATTCTTACGATCCATTTCTAATAGATTAAATTGAGGAGAACAAATAAGTGTAATCCGTAATAACTTATAAAAATCGTTAGGTCTAAATATGTGGTATTTTAGGCATTTGAAAGATAAACAAAAAAAACTAGAAATCGAAAAAGGTTGTGCTTTTTTACATAAAAATGTTTTTAAATTGTACTTGTTTTAGAAGTATAAAAAAAGGATGATTTATTGTCTCTTCTTAGTGAACTAGACGATTTTCATTCCTTGTACTAAAAAAGGAAGATAAACTATAGCATAAGTAATTATTAATTCAATGACCTTATTAAATTTTGGATCAATCGAACGGGCAAGAGCCATGATTTGCTGTCTCGTAAACTACCCCAAGTTAAATAAGTATTGTTTTTGACTTATATTTTCTTTTAATTTTACCGCTATAGACGGTACATAAATCGAAACATATCTCTTAATCAGCGTTTGTATCAAAATGATCGTAGTTACAAAAAGTGTTTGATTGCTGAGTTTGCATCAGCTGGAACTCTAAGCTGGTTAAAAGAAAGAGAAGCGCGTGTTATACTTCATCAATTTACTCCCGAAATTCATCAACTTATTCTGCTGTAATATCTGGCAATCAGTTTGTATCCAAGTACAACCAATAGGGGGGACTAAGAAAGCTAGTTTGTAGCTTTTCCTAGTAATGATAAGAGAACACTATTTATATTTAATACGACAGCGGAATTTGCTAGTTTAAAAACTGTGATGAATAGTACATTGTCAAAACCATAATTAAATAAAAATTCTCTATCGATTTTTGTTTCAAATCATGTAGCAACTCAAGCTGTTTTTCAGGATACTTAAAATGGCAATCGGAGCAGGGGATAGTAAAGTACCAAACAGCAGAGCATGCATTAGGTTTACATTGATTCCCATAAAAATTCATTAACTAGTAAGTAGCGCACCCAATGGCAAAAGTGCTGTATTAGTATAGAAAAGATAAAATAAATTGTAGCTATGTTTTTATATTAACGTTGAAGTCGGGCGCCTGCACTAACTGGAATGTAGCCGAAGCCATTTTTACTTTTCCATTCGTAGTTTCGATTTCTGTCAGTATTTTAGAGAATAATATAGTTTTGGTATTCCTTCTTTTTTTATAGTCTACAACATATCGTAGCGTATATTCTGCCCAATTATCATTGGCAACCATAGAAATCATTGGTTCTGTTTGCGCATCTTCTAGTCGGTACTTTTTTTGAAGTGATTTCCATTTTTCTTTTGAGTTTACAGTAAGGTCACCGGCAATCTCAAGACCAGCGCTTAATATTATTTTTTGAGCCATCTCGTAATTGCTTCCATATTGGATTGGAATTTTGATTTCGTCCCACAAAAAGGGGAATTCGCCGGAGTAATTAAATACGGGTTCTTTAAAAACGTAGCTATTGGCTATTAATACAATCCTTCCGTTGTATAAATCGCCGTCAACCCATTGTCCCGTTTCCATTATGGTCGTCCTTAAAACGCCAATGTCCATAACGTCACCTTTAATGCCGCCCAGTTGAACGCGATCTCCCGAATTGTAGAAACCACCAAACATGATAGCGAGCCAACCAGCAAACGAAGCGATAACTTCTTGCAGAGCAAATGCAATACCAGCGCCTGCGACCCCTAAGGCTACGGTTAAACCTCCTAGTTTTTCGCTAAAAACAACGATTAAAATAATAATTGTTGCTAAATAGCCAACGAAGCTGCTTATTTTTGTGGCCTTATACCGGCTGTCATTGTCTTTAATTTTAGAAAAGAGATTTTTTTTAATAAGCTTTATTAAAACCCAAATTATCGCAACGCCAATAATGAAGGTTACAAGTCTACCAACTGTTGGATTATATAGATATTTTTGGATTTCTTCTTCCATTTTTTCTAATTATTGATATGAACAACTCTTTGTGGAAATGGTATGGTAATATTGTTTTCTTTGAACAATTCAAATATTTTTATTCGCAGGTCACTCTTCGTGGTCTCAATTCGAAATAATTCTTCAGACCAGAAGATTACGGAGAAATTTAGAGAGGAATCTCCGAAATCTGTAAAACGGACAAATGGGTTCGGTTCCTTTAAAACATTATTATGACTGTCAACAGCTTCTTTCAAAATTCGTATAACCTGATGAATATCTGAAGAATAATCAACACCAACAGTGACTTCAAAACGCGAAGCAAGATCATTATGCGTCCAGTTGATTAACTGATTTCTTGTTAAATCAGAATTGGGTAAAATAATATATTTGTCGTCCCTAGTTAGAACGGTGGTGGTTCGTAAATTGATTTCTTGAACGGTACAAACTAATCCATTTAGTTCTATAACGTCATTTACTTTTACTGAAGAATCGACTAAAAGTATAATTCCAGATACAAAATCGCTGAAAAGGTTTTGCAGTCCAAGACCAATACCTACTAATAATGCCGCAGAACCTGCTACTAGAACGGATAAATTAAAGCCAAACAGCTGCAAACCGGAAATGATTGAAATTACTATGATTAGATACCTAATCAAGCTATAGATTGAGTATTTTTTGGCAATATCGATTTTATCAACTCTATAAATCGCTTTCCGGATGATTTTTAATAAAAGGGTCACCACAATTAAAAAAACGAATAGCTTTAAAAGGCTAATTACCTTAATATTAAAAGCACCATCCTGAAAAAGGGTATAGTCGATAATTTTTCTCATCTATTTTTATTTTTCCCAGTTCTAAGCATATTGGCCAACTATGTGGGCTAATAAAGTTACATAATTAAACGAACACCGCCTAATTCGGCAACGCGATAAGAAAATCGATCTCCGGGCGATCCAATGAACATGAAATTTTTTGGAATATTCCATTTTTCTGATAATTCATTGATTATTGTAGGTCCAAAAACGCCTTCCAATTCGATGAATTCAATGTCAATCTCTGGATAGGCTCTGTCTAGTACCTTAAGATCTATGATAAGTAGATCATTATTTTCTCCTTCGCTCTTTATGTTAACAATCTTTAATTTTTTTGTTGTTTCATTATTTTGAACATACTGCATAACTTTATTTAAAATAGCAACGTCATCTCCTTTGGTAAAAAAAACAAGCTCTTGGGAACTGATTTTTTTATTCATTTTCATCAAATAACGATTGCTAAATATTACCATTCTTCTTAATGGTTTGTAAAAGTATTCCAAAGCGTCTATTAAAACTTTTATTAGAAATGATCGGTTAAGCATTATTGATATAAATAGCAACGAAGGGATCAGATATTTTATAAAAGTGTAAAAGGAGCTCACATTTAATTGCACATTACCTATAAATGCAGCAATTATTAACGATACTGCTAAGACAACAGATATTCCTCTGGCTTTCTCGGGTCTGGGTAGTTTTTTACGCTTAAACTTTAATAAGAGATTTCCAACCCCAAATAGTCCCATTACTGCTAAAAATGAGAAGGTATATACTCCTGCTAATGCAATAAGATTACCTGCTGTAACAAATAAGACAGATACGCATAGTATTAAAAAGCTAATAATTATTCTGTAGTTAGACCCACGTTTGTTTTGCTTTAGGAAGTAATTAGGCAATATTCTGTCTAATGTCATACGGTTTAATAAACCGGAAACCCCTACAAACGATGTTAAAACGGCACCACATAATACCAAAACAGCGTCGACTGAAATAAGATAGCCTAACCAAGAACCACCGGTGGTGTGTCCTAAATAAGCTAATAATGATTCTTGATGTTCTCCCACATGGGCAAGAGGAATAATACAAATTAGTAGTAAGGCAATTACAGGATTAAAAAAACTTACTATAGCCCACATATTACGAAGTGTTTTCGGGAAAACACCTTGCTCTTGTTCTTCTACAAAGTTTGCCGAACTTTCAAAACCTGAAATTCCTAGCATTGCAGCAGAAAAACCTAAGAAGAGTGCATTTACTATTCCGCCCGTCGATACAGGAAGACTCCAGTTGATATTAAAAGTGTCCAGTCCGTTATTCATAATAAACCAAGAAGAGGCCAGAACTAATAAGGTTAACGTTGACAGATGAATAATAAAGATTACTACTGCAACAATCGCCGACTCTCCGATACCTAAGATGGCTAGTCCAGTAAACGTTAGTAATACAATAATTGTCGCTATCGTTATATTAATCCCTGGTGCTATTCCATGTAAGTAGTGCATTCCTTCAGAAGCAGATATAACCGCAGTGGCCATATAGGAGAGTACAGTTAAAGTCGCTGCAAGGGAAGCCAGCCTTTTCGAAGAGGTATTTAATAGTACATTGTAAGCACCACCGTTAAGGGGAATCGCGCCAACAACTTCTCCGTATATTTTTCTGAATAAAAATAATACAACAGCTACCAACAGTAATGAAATCCATGCATATTGTCCTGCATACATAATTGTAAGTGCTGATACGTATAGACATGAGGAACTAATGTCATTCCCACAAATTGCTGTTGCTTGCAATTCGTTTAATTTTTTATCTAATACTTTTTTCATTATTTTTTTTGGATTTTACTCAATGTTTTTTTAAAATATGCTGCGCAAGATAGTCATTTGGGACAAATAGTCAAATAAGAAAGTAATTCCTTTTTTATTATTAATTAATGCGAGATAAGAACGGTTTGCTTTTAAATTAATTAGATTTTTTAGTACGACTTTAACCTCTTTCGGCAGTAAAAGGTTAAGGAATCAATAATTTTAAATTATTGATTTTCAAATTTTTAATTCAATTTTATTTCTTATCTTGTAATTAATAACTATTAAAAGTACGAAAAATTAAAAAGAACTTATAATTTAATCTTATCATGAAAGCTATTTTGATGGCTTGTTACAGAGCAGAGGCTAGCAGACTGGACAGACGATATCCATAAGCCATAATCAACGGAAAGAACTAGTATAGAGATTAGCTGTGATTAGGCCCAAATAATAGATGAGTCAACATGAAGAAACGACTCAGATTGATAACTGGAAAATCATGATCCAGCAACTACTAAGTATGCTGGAAAAAGATACTGTTTTAATAAAAGTATGCGCTATTATAAATGCGATACAAAAGTAATTGCTATTCACAATAGTTATAAATTCAGCTGGCATAGTAGCGTTTTTTGGTATAATATTCTAAAATAAAGTAGTAAAGTCTAACAAAGGAAATAATGATGTATCACGATAATTATTGGAATATGGGAATGATGTGGGTTATATGGTTGCCTATAATGGTGTTCTTTTTTATTTTTTTATATCGTTTTTTCGACAACGCCAATAAAAATAAACATCCGGAAAAGGAATCGCCTTTGGATATTTTGAAAAGAAGATATGCCAATGGCGAAGTATCAACAGCAGAGTATGAAGAACGAAAAAAAATACTCGATGGTAATTAGTATTTGAATAAATGTCAGAAGAAAAAGCTAAAGTTTAAAGTAGCTTTAATTCAGTGTTTTAGCTTTGCGCAAAGTAAACGCTATTGATTTAATAAACGTCTGTGATAATTTATTTGTCCAAGATGATAGGCCAAGTGGGTAGTAAAGTGAATGAGCATAAACTCGGTAGACATATTTTCTTCTAAAACTAAAAGGGGAAAATCTGTTTTAAGTTCTTCTTCCGATATCATATCTAACGAATCATTAACCACAGTTATGGTTTCTTCAATTTTTTGTATCAGATCTGATTTAGGGATGTCCTTTAATGAAAACTCGAGCTCTCTGTTTCTTACATAATCTGTTTTTAAAAACACGTTTCCAATATAAGTGTTAAGGTTTCCCACCAGATGCAAACAGAGGTTCCCTGCAGAGTTAGTTATTTCTTCTTGAATTTTCCAAACATCATTTTCATTGTTGTAAAGTTCTATTTCGGATTTTAATCTATTTAAATCTCGATTAAAAATTATTTTTAAAGTCTCGATCATTATATTTGGGATTCTTTATATTTCTTAAGTGACAAAATTGCCTTTTCTTGAATTTTTTTCTGCATATAACCAGTCCAGCCAAATAAAACTCCTCTTATTTCCAAAGCTTGCTTGTGGTCTAACCCCCTAATAATCGGACTTTAACATTTTAAGTTTTACAAACATACAAAATAAGTAAATATCTTTGC
>NZ_JBGQOE010000022.1:0-54241 GCF_052113685.1 Flavobacterium sp. W22_SRS_FP1 | reverse complement strand
TTTTCGTTTTTCCATCGTACAAAATTATAGTTTTTGATTTATAATTGTGTCCGATTATTTAAGGGGTCAATACAGCATGCAAATAGGTTGACCGATGAGAATACAAAACTCCTTTTGGCAAGCCTGTTGTTCCACTAGTATAACACAAACCGCAGGCATCATTTTCATTTATTGTGGGCCACTCAAAATCTTCTGATTGATCCTTTAGTAAATCTTCATAATGCAATGCGTTTGGCAAAGTAGTTGTAAAATCTGAAGCTGCATTTATCAAAACGTAATGTTCTACAGTTTCGAGTAGCGGGGCAATTTTTTCTAAAAGAGGGACTAGTGTCGCATCAACAAAAATCACTTTATCTTCAGAATTATTGATGATATACTCTATTTGATTGCTAGACAATCTAATATTTATGGTGTGACAAATTGCACCAATACCTGATATGCCGTAGTATAACTCTATGTGCGGACCATGATTCCAAGCAAAAGTGCCCACCATATCGCCAGTAGTGATTCCTAATTTCTGTGTTAAGGCATTGGCCAACTTTTTACAGCGTTTATACATGTCTCCGAAACTATACTCATGTCTATTTCCATCGGGTAAATGGCTTATTATTTCTTTTTGATTATACACACCGTTTCCGTACTCAAGGATAGTATTTGTTGTTAGCGGATAATCCATCATTAATCCTTTCATATTAGAATGTTTTAATTAATTTGTTTGTTATCTATTTTAATGCGGGCTTATTTTTAATGTATGTTAAGATCGCCCGATACTTTCTCGATTAAGGTCGCTGCAATTTTCGATTGAGTACCGACGTCTAATATACAAAAACATACCTCAAATTACACACCATTGGCAAAGCTATGATATCGCAAGTTTTTCTTCTTTTTTATGGCTAAATTTCTAATGAGTTGCGATGCGAATGCGCCTATTATAGTTTGACCTGCTAGGAAGTCCTAGATTATGAATTTAATCGGGAATAGATGATACGTGAAGAAGAATCAGCAATCATCTTGCATAGAGTTGCCAAAAGAAACAAGGCCATACTCTTTCGTCCAATTTCTTCAAATGATATATCACTAAAGAACTTAACTGTAAAATCGGAAAAAAGAAGGAAGAGGATACTATTTATAGAAAGCTCCTCAATTCCAGTTCGAAATTGAGGGAATAATGTGTTTATATAACCAAAACCACGCAAAAATAATTGATTACAAGAGTGTGGCTTGAAAAATAAATTGATTTTAACAATCAGATATGTTTACGGCTACTGCAAGGCCACCTTCTGAGGTTTCTTTGTATTTGTTGTTCATGTCTTTCGCGGTTTCCCACATGGTGTTAACTACTTTGTCCAGAGGGACTTTGGCATTTTTCGGATCGGTTTCTAAGGCTAATTCGGCCGCATTAATCGCTTTGATCGCGCCCATAGTGTTTCTTTCAATACAAGGGATTTGTACCAATCCACCAATAGGATCACAGGTCAATCCAAGATGGTGTTCCATGGCGATTTCGGCAGCCATTAGCACCTGTTCTGGAGTTCCGCCCATCAATTCACAAAGCGCTGCTGCTGCCATTGAAGAGGAAACGCCTATCTCGGCCTGACAACCACCCATTGCCGCTGAGATAGTAGAGCCTTTCTTGAAGATACTTCCTATTTCGCCGGCAACGAGCAGGAATTGTTTGATTTCTTTTTCGCCTGCCTCGTGGTTTTCAATCACTAAATAATACATTAAAACGGACGGAATTACTCCGGCGCTTCCATTGGTTGGAGCCGTAACGATGCGACCTAAAGCGGCATTAACCTCGTTGACTGCTAGGGCAAAACAACTGACCCATTTCAGGATTTGGCGAAACTTTACTTCCGTCAATCTGATTTCTTCTAGCCAAGTCTGTGGGTTACTATAATTAGATAATCCTATCAAATTTTGATGCATGTCAAAAGCCCTGCGTCGCACCTTTAAACCGCCGGGAAGTATGCCCTCAGTATGGCAACCTATATACATACATTCTAGCATGGTGTTCCAAATGCGCATTAACTCCTGGTCAATGACTTCTGGGGTACGCATGGATTTCTCGTTTTCGTATACAATTTCAGAGATCTTCTTGTTTTCAGCGGTACAATATTTTAAAAGATCGACTGCTTTATCTGTTGGGAACGGAAATGTTCGTTTTATTTCTATTTTCTTTTTGGCATTCAGCCGTTCTTCTTTGACCACAAATCCACCGCCAATGGAGTAGTAAGTAGCAGAAAAAATTTCTTCCTGGTCTGAAAAGGCTGTAAAAGCCATTCCATTAGAATGAAAGGGAAGAAATTCTTTATTGAAAACGATATCTTTTGCAATGTCAAATGATATTGCAAATTCATTCCCTAAATGGAGTTCGCTTTTTTCTCGGATGGTTTTTATAATTCCATCTATATTTTCTACGGGAATATACTCAGGATCCTGACCACTTAAACCCAGCATAACGGCTAAATCAGTAGCATGGCCTGTTCCTGTTAAAGAAAGGGAACCGTATAAATCTGTTTTTATTCTGGTTACTTTGTGAATTAACTTTTCACTTCTCAATTCTTCTAAGAAGCGTTCTCCTGCGCGCCAAGGGCCAAGAGTATGCGAACTAGAAGGACCGACACCTATTTTAAGCATGTCAAAAACCGAAATGCATTCTTCCATAGTAAGTTTGTTTTTTAGACAAATATAATTGAATTTAGCAATGAACAGTCGCTAAAAATTATAAATATTAAATTTTAATCACGTATAATTAACATTAAATGATTATTTGATAATTGAGGCTGCTCTTGTTTTTTTCTTTTTTAGATAAAAATAAACAGGTATTTATCTCAAAATGATTAAAATGGATAACCAATGGCTAAATTAAAGACCAAATTCTCGTTGCGCCACGCACTGTTGCCTAGACTAATTTTATCTGCAACCCAGCGTTGTCCTTCTGGCAAGTAAGGTTTCCTGATAGGGAAGGCGAGATCTGTTCTAAGTACTAAAAATGAAAAGTCAAAGCGCAGTCCAGCTCCAACGCCCACCGCTATTTCGCTCATAAAATTCTTGGAAAATTTTGCGCCCGGTTTATTGGGATTTTCTTTTAGTAGCCATATATTTCCAGCGTCCAGAAACAAAGCCCCTTTGACTAGGTCATAAATGGTAGCCCTATATTCAGTGCTGAATTCTATTTTCAAATCTCCAGATTGATCCGGTAAAAAGGCAGTTGCGGCCGTTGTACCGTCATAACTTCCCGGACCTATGGAACGGGCACGAAATGCTCTGATACTATTTGTTCCTCCGTTAAAAAACTGTTTGATAAATGGCATTTCATTCGAGTTTCCGTAAGCAAATCCGGCACCAGCAATTATTCTGCTCGCCAGCATGGACTCCTCACTTAATTTTAAATAATGCCTAAATTCATGCTCTACTTTTACAAATTGACTAAACGGAACGCCAAATACTTTTACTGGATCTGATTGACTACTATTTGCCCCAGTCACCAGACCGTACAAATTACCCGAAAGGTCAATACTTCCTTTATAATAGAAGGTGTTTTTTCTATTTTTTTCCATCGTATTCGTGAAGGTGTAGGAGTAGGAGGGGCCAAAAATCAATTGCTTCTGTACCACTTTTTCAAGTGACGGATTAGCAAGAATTTGCTGCTGGTACAAAGAGGTTACGTTTTGCGGACTGGCATAGGTAATTTCAGTAATATTCAGTTGGTGTTTCTTATGCAAGTTTTCCTTCCACAAATAGCCAAAAGAACCTTTGAATGTTTGCAAGGAATATAGTTTTGTCCTGTTTTGGAATTCATATCCCAAGGTCGCCTTAGTTTTAGGAACAAAAGCGCTAGAAGACTCATATTTAAAAGGTGTGATGATTCTAGGCCAGATTAAATTCGCCTCTGTACCCACACGATAGACATTAAAACCATTATTAAGCCCAGATACCTGTACCTCGGCACCTCCAAAGGCAGATATAGTAAGCAATTCGGCGCCCTTAAAAAGGTTGCGATTACTCCAATTTAGATTGAGTTCTGTACCAGTATAGTTAGCCGAATTGGTTTTGGCCAAAACTTCAACACGGATTGATTTCTTTGGTAAAGGAGTAAGATAGTAATAAGCATCTAGAAAATTTTCCGTGCTGTCAGCCACTTTAAATTCGTTTTTTACAAACTTGAAAGTCCCTAAATTAACTAATCTATTTAAAGATAAGTTGTGATTACTACGGTTATAAAAGTCTCCTTTTTTGAAATATAAAGCACGGTCAAAAATTCTGGGTTTAAACAAATTTTCAGGATCGATGATTGTAAAATCCTTGTAAGTACTGCGAGCTTCAGGATTTGCGATTAGACTGTCAGAACCAATAGAATAATTAGGATATACAATGATATCTTTTATTCGATATTGCATTTTAGCTATTTTTGGAGTTTCACTTTTTAGTTTTACGATCAGATCAACTTGGTGGTCTGCAACCGTGCTGTCAACCTGCACTTTTAGATAATCAGCATTAAAATAATAGAATCCCTCTTCTTTAAGTCTGGCATCAATGCGAATTCTTTCTTCCTTTATCGCATCGAGGTTGTATCCTTGGTCTTTTTGCAATAAACTATTAACGCTCGTTTTAGCAACCGCAATAGAGAGCACTGTAGAATCACTAGGAAATTGTACTTCCCGTATTTTGTATTGTTGAAAAGGAGAAACAGTATAGCTAGCCTTAGCTTTTTTCCCACTTCGAGTGGAGTCAGCAGTGGTTTTAGTGTTGAAATATCCATTATTTTCTGAGAAGTTTTGCAAAACACTCTTGTTGTATTCTAAATCGACCTTACTGTAATAAACGGGTGCTTCACCTAATTTGGTCTTTAACCAATGCCGAAATCCTTTTTCTTTTTTTGGCGTACCAGCCAGATTATAAATAACTAATTTTGGTCGGAAACCAAAGAAGGAGGAATTTGGTTTGGGTCTGACCATTTCTTCCAATGCTGTTTTTAAAAACTTACGTTCTTTTTTTGGTACTTCATCTCCTTCTATTTGTACTTTCGCACCAATATACAGTAGTTTTCCTTCGGGTAAGTTTCTTGTACCGCTGCAGGATGCCACAAATAAAAGCGTAAAAAATAAGTAGAGTATGTGATAATTCTTCATTAGGTTTTTATTTGGGAGAACCATTATTTCAATTTGTCTTTTTCTTTTGTTGTTTTGTTGCTTTGAAATAATTCTTTGAATTTATTATAGTCCAATGTGATTACAAATGCAATTCCGGTTTCAATAACTTGTCCCTGCAGTGCCACTTGGTATTTATTTAATCGATAGGCTCGTACTTTATATCTTCCGTCTTTCGAAAGTTGGTATTCCACAGACACATCACCAGCTATGCTACTTGCCTCTTGATTTTTTTGTTCTGGTCCTTCTAATCCAAAGCTGCTTCCGACGGTTACCTTTAAGCGATCATTCAATAATTTCTTAGAAATGCCCACATTTAAGTCTGTTTTGTTTTCCAATTGTCCCGTGGTGTAATCCTGAGAAGATTGCAAATCAAAATTGAGTTCCACACCGCTAATTAAATCAGCAGCCAAATTGTTTAGCTGTTGCGAAAGAATTTTACTGGCGCTTTCTCTGGCAATCGAAGAAACGGAACTGCCAGCTGACTCACTGGCAAACGGATTTTCTCCTATAAAACGATTCAGCAACAGTAAGGCAAAAACTTGTTTGTTCAACTCATCTGGTTGTTGGCGTAATTGTGCCAATTTTGCTTGGGTGGTATTGATGATTTCCATGGAAACACTATTATTTCCATCAGGTAAAATAATGTCAAAAGAAATGCTTGGTTTCATCAGTTCTCCCTCCATTTTCAATTCAGTTTCAAATGGAATTTTTTGCTTGTAGGTATTCCTAACAGAAGCCGTTACGCTTCCCAATTGATCACCAACCAAATCAAGTGGGGCCGCCTCATTTTTATAAACGGCAGTAATATTAATGTCGGCAGTCGTTGGCTCGCCTGTCCAAAGGATATAGCTTCCGCTTTTAATATCAAACTTTCGCTTAATCATATTGAAATTCATTTCATAACTACCTTCTTTTAACTCGTATCTTCCCGTTAGTGTGGTTTTGCCAGAAGGGTCAATACCGCCAGTTAGTTGAGCTTCTCCTTTCAATTTTAAAAAGTCTCCGTTGGCTTTGTCAATGACAATTGATAACTCCGCTTCTTTGTCCACTTCAATATTGACAGAGGCATTGATTCCGCTTATCTCTGTCATGCTCAACGATTCGTCGACAGTTACCTTTTCTACAATCGAAGGATTGTCTTGGTCAATAAATTCTACGATTCCTTCGCGATCAGCTATGGAAGGGTCAGATTGCGGCAGGACGATAGTTAATTTAGTGTCTTTATTTACCTTAATACTACCATTGACTGTAGGGTTATTGAGATCTCCGCCAATTTTTAAATGGTTGTCCAAATAGATTTCCCCATAATACAAATCATTGTCCAATTCATTAGAATTGAGTGCTTTAAAGTTAACGGCATCGAGTGCCAAGTCAAAACCGAAATTATTAAAATTGTGACTATCGATGTTTCCGTTAATGACTAAATCGTTGTCCTTTTCATCATTGATAACAAAACGATCAAAGCTAATGGCATCATTCGTAAAATAAATTTTATCGTTGATTGACTTAAAGACGGAGTTGAGACGAGTCACTTTAAACCCGACCTCATTGAACTGTAAGTCACCAGAAACTTTTGGCTGATCTGTATTTCCTGATATTTTAAATGTACCGCTAAAAAAACCGCTGCTCTCCTTTAACTCATCCATGGTGAATCCCTGAATACTTTTGAGATGCAGTTTCGCAATAGCAAGATTCATATCAAGAGCCCCATTTTCAGCTTTATAGGTTCCGTCTAAATTCAGCTGATTGTCCTGCTCCGTAATGGCTATTTTAGTAGTGTAGGTATTGGCTACTATATTATCCACTTTGATGTTAATTGTTCCAATGGTATCTTTTTTGAAAGTAAAAGTATCGATGGTTAAATTAGAAGTAAAAATAGGGGATTGGTTTGCGTTTTTAACTAAGACTGTTCCATTACTATTTCCGCTTAATTGTAAATCGCTTTTTTCAAACATACTACTGATAGTCTCAATTTTGAAGTTTTTGAAGTCGACCGCGATTGGAGCATTCGGACTTTCTGATTCTGACTGGACTGAGATCTTACTGTCTTGCTTACTTAATTCGAAATTATCGGCATAGATTCCTTTATTCCCAAAACGCAGTAAATTATTGGAAGCGATTTTCCAAGATTCATAATTAAGCAATAGCTTTTTTGGGTCAATACTGATCTCATTATTCCCTATTGATCCTTTTAGTGTTCCCGCGATCTGGTACCGTTCTTTATCCTTTATGTCTTTGACAAGTAAGCTGTAATCAGCAATGTTGTCTTGAATTTTTCCTGAAATAGTTGTAAAGGGCAATTGAATCAATTTATTCTGGATGTCGTCAACTGATACATTATACACCAAAGCATTCTTCTGTGTATCTACATCTAGTAACGCATTAGTAAAGGTATTTTCGCCATAAACTACTTTTGGAATTGCAGCATGAAAGCTGATAGAATCGTTAACGGAATTGTAGCTTCCAGCAATAGAAATGGGTTCAATACTTTTTACTTCTGGAATTAATTTTAATAAAATAGGGTTATCCGTTATTCTTATTTTGAATTCCAATTGCTGTTTTTTAGTGGCGCTTTTTTTAGAAGACGAATTCGTCTCGTAATAATTTGATAACGTATTTGATAATGCCGTTGCTATTTCTGTGAGCTTGTATTTTCCGTTTAATTCTGCATTCAAAACTTGTGATTTTAATAACAGCGTATTTTTATCAGCATCTGAAGTAGCAATTAAATTTATGGAATCCATCACAAACTGTTCTTTGGCATCAGCAATAGTCAGATTAGTGATGTTGAATTTAGCGTTTAGATAGTCCAAATCCGCAGATTGAATATCAGCATCAACCGCGGCTCTTATTTTCAATGGTCCGGCGTGCAAATTCAATTTATCTAAGTCGGCTATATCAATATTTAATTTTACTTTTCCGGCGGGATACTTATCTTTAAAGCTTCCGCTGCTAATTAAATCAAAAGTTAAATTTGGATCTGTACTTTTAGTGACCGCAGTAAAGAGACCTTTTTTGATTGTTCCCGCAAGCTCTAGATCTTGATAGGAATATTTGTTGTAATTGATTTTAAAAATGGTTCCGTTTATCGAACTGTTCGCTGTTTTTAGATCTAAGCCCGTCCCTTTGATAGTGGCTTTTAAGCTGATTTTACCAATAGCCTTATTTTTAATCAATTTTCCTAAATCAAAATTTTCCACTTCCGCTTTAGCATCGTATTTTTCGTTGTTTTTTCTGCTTTGATCAAATTTCGCATTTATTTTGGCTTGACCAAGACTACTGTTCATCACTAAATCAGTGGAAAAATTATGTATCGTCCCCTTGAAGTTTCCATTTACTTTAAACGAGTCGGGGATTTGGATTGAGTTTGGAATGGTTTCTTTAGGTGCAAATTTGGAAATAACACTTGCAGTGGATTCAAAATTTTTGATATTCAGATCAAAATAGGCCTTGTTGATATCTGGCAATCCTTTTATAGTTCCGCTAGAGACAATTTTGGTCCGATCCATTCCACTGACCTCAAATTTCGGAATTGTTAAGTCATTTAGGGTACCATATATTTTACTGTTTATCTTCAGTATTGCATTTGGATTACTGGTAAAGGGCTTTTTATTCGATAATTGTGGCATAAAAAGTAAAATGTCCTTAAACCCTATTTCACTTTGTTGCAAGGAAGCATTGATGCTCAATTGCCCATAATCTTTGCTCAGGGTTTCAATAGAAGTGTAACCAAAAAGCAGTTCGTCTTTGATTACCGTTTGAGGTGTTTTTAGATATAAATTTTTTAGAAACGCATTGTTTTTACCAAAGAAAAATTCGGTTTTTAAGGATTGAATGTCTAATCCGCTTTGCTCTTTCAATTGTAAGGAATTAATTTTTACAGAAAGACCAACAGGACTATAACGTAAATTTTCGGCATTAAATCTTGTCAATGATAGTTTTATATGATTATAATCGATACCGTTTTGTATTCTATTTTCATTTTGATCATCGTAAGCAAAATCGACTCTTTTTATGTTGGATTCCCGGATCTTTATTTCCCAGTTATTAGGCTCACTTGGAATCAATTCGTTTTTAATCTTCTGCAATTTTCCAAATTCTAGTTTTCCATTTCCACGAGACAAAGCAATATTGTCAATTAAAATAAATCTGTTGTAAAGATCTGTTTTGTCAAATTTTATGTCTAATTTTTTTAGAGATAGGGAAGTGGTCAATTTGGTTTTTTCGTCCTGATAATCAATATTAGCTTTGGAAAGATCAATTTCACCCAATTGAAAATTATAGATTGTAGCGGGAGTGTTATCTGGTTCGGCTAGATTTTTTGAGATACCTTGTTTTAAATTAAGCTCTAGTCCTTTGATTGTCACTTTAGGAACTTCAAAGTCCATTTTTTCTAAATCAAAAGTTTTTATACGGGTATCGACATGATTCAAATTCAAGCTCAAATGTGTTTTTGAAATCGCATCTGCAAACGTCACTTTGGTTTGGTCTAAATTTATTTTATCTAGAGAAATGACCATCGGCGTTTTGCTTGTGTCGATGGGAGAAGAAAAAGCTTTGACGATATAGTCAAAATTAAAAACGGCAGCCGAATTCCGACTTAAATTCAATGTAACCGCTTGAAAATCGATAGCGTTTATTTCTAATGTATTGTTCATTAGCTCTAAGAAACTAATTTCTATAGCTAATTTTTTAGCTGCTAAAAGAGTGTCTTGTTTTTGATCTTTAAAGTAAACTCCCTTAAGAATAATTGTTTTAGGAAAGTCAATTTCAAGTGTATCAACACTAACTTTCGTTTGGATTTTGTCTTCAAGGTACTTAACGGTTTTTTCTTTGGCTAAATTTTGAACATAAGGTATTTGAATAAGTAGTAACAACAGAATGAAGAATGTAATTGTTATACCTAGTGTCCACTGGAAAATTTTTAAAGCTTTTTTTAATACCTTTTGCAAATGTGTTGTTTTTTTAAGGAAGAATCAAATTCCAAATTACATTAAAAACAAAGATGAATATTTAAATTGGAACTATTTTATAAAATTAGCTGTTTATATTCTATAATTATTTGATTTTACTACTAGTAAATACCGATTTTAAGATAGGACAACAATTATGATTAGTATTATAAACAGTGGTATTTTTAGGTTTTATATATCGGAATTTCATTAAAATGTTGGGCTTTTTTTTCGTCTAATAAGAAGTCTTTAATTGCCATCAACATCGCTTTATTAGAAGTAAATAGTTCTCTGTTAAAATTGATGACAGTGGTCATATCCATGTCTTCAATGGGAGTATTTTGAGCTTCAGTATAAAAATTATTAAGTGCAGAAGTGTAGTTGTTCTGAATGGAATCAAATACAGCTTGAAGATTTTCAAAAGAGGCTGTTTTTTCCTGAATCATAAAGCCATTTAGTTTTAAGTACAAGGTTTCTGTTTCTTTTTTATGGTAAATGAAAAAATTATACTTGATTTCCTTAGAAGAATGCCTAAGGTCAGCAATATTATTTCCTATGTCCTTAACACTTTTTACAGCATGCATGGAACTTCGCACAGCTGAGATTAATTGGTTTATTTCAGCATGCTGTTCTGTTCTTAACTTGGGTCTTAATTCTAAATAAAAAGCTTGTAATTCGCCCTGCAACTGCTTAAGGAAGTCATATTTTCCTTCTTTGGTTTTAAAATGGAATCTATTTTTTTCATTTATCTTTTTAAAATCAGGGTTGTTGCGAAAGAGATGGGTGTCAATTTTGAATAATTCTAGATTAAAAATCATAGAATTATGGATGAAATAGTTAGTTTCCCGTCTCAATAAATCTAAAGCAGTTACAGGTTCAGCAAAGGAGGCGTGACCAATGAATGCAGTGGTCGAACCATCGGATTCTTTGAAGAATCGTTCTAAAAAATCAGTAAAGGAATCCAGTAACGGCAAGAAAATAGAAATGGACATTAAGTTAATCACAGTAGAAAAAGCGACTAAACAAATAAGGATATTTTTGATGTTTATAACATCGGTTATAAAAAACAAAATAGGTTTCAGTAGCAAAAAGGCAAAGACAGTTACAAATACGTTAAAGAGTACGTTACCAAGTACGATGCGTTTTTTATCCGCATTTCCTCCTACAGCAGCCAATATTATTTTGATTGTTGTACCGGTTTGTGATCCCAGTACAATAGCTGCGGCTATGGGAAGGTTGATGGCACCAACATGAAGGGCACTCAGGGTTATTGCCATGGTAACAGAACTGGATTGAACAACTAAAGTAATAAGAAACCCTATGAGTAGAAAAACTGCCAATGGCATTGAAGCATATTGAGAAAAATCAAAAATTTTGACTTGAGCTTCCATAGCCGTTTTCATAAAGGAAAGTCCAATAAATAGTAAGCCAAACCCGAAAAGAAAAAAAGACAGGTACTTAACAGCTTTTCGATTCCCCAGTAAAATAAGCAGCAGCCCAGCGATACAAACTGCTGGATAAGCCACAATTTCTATATCTACGTTAAAACCTAGTGTGGCAACTAGCCAGCTATCAAGCGTGGTACCTAGGTTTGCCCCTAAAACTATAGCCATCGCATTTCTCATGGTAAAAACTCCAGCACCTACAAAGGCCAAGACCATAAATGAAACCATGGAACTGCTCTGAAGAACTCCAGTTACTATTGCACCCCCTGTAGCGGCACCAATCTTGTTTTTAGTAATGCGTTGTAGAAAGAGCTTGAAGCTTCTACCTGAAAGGTTTTTTATAGACTCCTCCAGTAAAAACATGGCAAAAAGAAATAAGCCGATGCCTGCTAATAGTTTTAGAATATGATTGAATGTTTCCATAACAAAATATATACTTAAAGATAAGTATAAAATAGGCTGTCATAAAAAAAAACTGTTTTTTGTGTATCGCAATTTTAGTAGTTCCTGATTTAAAATTCAAAAAACAAATAGTTTACAATTGAATTTTTCTTGTCATTTTCCACTTTTATTTTAGTTGATTTTCTAATTTTTCGTACAGTAAATCATCAGCCGTTCCATTTGATTGATTTTGTAAAAATTGAATTGCAATTTAAATTAAATTTTGTTTATTAAGAGTTAATATGGTTGTTATTGGTTTCTTGTCGTATTAAAATAACTCTCAATTTAATTCTTAAAGTAACTTAATAATACTGTTTCTATTTACTCAAATTTACGGTTTTAATTCTAGGTAATAAATAATGTTTAATTACAAATCTTGATTTCATTTTTATAATGTTATCGTACGCTATTTCTTGGCATAACAAAAAAAAACACAACGTTTATAGTTGTGCTTTTTTGTTATTAATTATTATAGATTCACTAAAAATCCGAGTAGTCAGTTGGATATAAAAAAGTAATGTCCATGTGGGAAATGTTGTTTTTATATTTTTCCATCGCTATCAACTCTTTCCATTCTGGTGACGATGTAAAGGCCTTCCAATGGTCATCTCGACTTTCTTGATTTGAAAAAGTAGTCATGTACATCAAATTGGGCATCTTGGCACCCGAAATCACTTGGCCATAAAAGACTGCATTAAAACCAAGGCGGTTAAAGAGTTTAATTTCGCCACCGGCATTAAACATATCTACTTTATTTATATGAATTGCCTCTGTCGCTGATTCGTAACTTCTTAATTCATAAACTCTATCAGTTCTTGGATTATCAAATAAGGGAATAGTCAAAAAAGGATGATCTGTAAATGCCTTCAAAAGAACGGACTCGATACGCAGATACGGCGGTTGTTTATAATTGGCATTTAAGTATTCGAATCCAGCTTGTAAATAGTTTTTGTCTTTGGCTAATGTATCATCAAGCTCGAGAAACTGATTTATTGATTTAAAAGGTATTACAACTATAATCTTGGTTAATGTATCAGCAGTATTTAGTTTTGGTTTGAAAACCCCAATACTTTTAATTCCTAGTTTTTTTAGTGCTGGTAGGTAGGCTTCTTTTAAAAATTTATCAGTGGATTGAACTTGCTGCTCTGTACTTAAAACATAAGTTTTGAGTTGGTAGAATTCTCTAGATTGTTCTTTTGTTTTCTTAAGTGTTTCCTCCTTTGTTACAAAACTACTAATTGCAAACAAAAGGCCTACTAGAAAAAGTGATTTTAGAATCTTCATTTTTTTTGTCTAAAATAAAACTTTTTAATGAGTCGTTATTCTAAAATCACTTATTTTTTCGTTTGCTTAGATTCTTTTTTGTGACAAGTAGAAATGTTACAATTGGATAAAATCCTCACTTTTAGGTATACTAGCGAAAGCTTGTAGAGCAATAGCAGGAACGGGATCGGAAAGCTTGCGTAGTTGCGTATTCATCCAGGCGCCATCAACAGTTATTGTGGCGTGCAATACATCAGCTTCGTTCAAAAATGCGTGCACAATAGACCAACGCGAACCGTCAGCTTTTAGTTTGGAAACTTTGGTGTGCATGAAGATAGCGTCTGAAAGTTTAATTTCTTTTCGAAAAACACATTCTTCTCTAAACAATATAGGGCCTAAAGAATTCATTTGCAATGCTTTTATGGTCAAGCCTAGGCTCTCCAAAATCTCGATACGGTGCTGCGCACCAAAGTCGTAATAAGCGCTATGACGAACATGAAAATTAGGGTCAAGATCTGACCAACGGAAGGACAATTGTTTACTGAAAGATTTCATTATGGGGCTGTTTATTTAAATTTGCTTTTAGCGTCTGTGATAGCTGATTCAAATTTATAAAAATTAAAGAAGATTCCTATGCACTGTTAGTAAAATACTACGAAAGACTATTTAGAGATCGGAATAAATTAGCTGAATGCTAATTCAAAAGTTACTACTTTGGATTTTTTACAAGCCTGTTTAATTGGATTTCATTAAGCTTTTATAAAAGAGTGATGATATACTAAATGGGCTGAATTTTAAGTTTTACTCTTAGTTAATGCTGGGCATTTGTGCAGTAATTCGATAAATACAGTAGTTCTGATTTTGAAAGGTTTAGTAGTAAACGCAGAAAGAAAAAATGAGAAAATTCTGAATTTGGAAATGGAATAATAATTGAATAAGAAATGAAAAGTAGCTATATTTGTCTTTTAAAAACAATAAAAAAAATAGTTATGAATAGCATATCTAAATTAGCTCTAATTCTGCTTTTAATAATTTTCAACAGCAATTCATCTATAGCACAGTCAGAATCCCAAAAAGCAAACGCGATCGTGAAAGAAATGCTTGTAGCTATGGGCGGCATCGAAAATTACAATAACACCCATTTTATTCAATGGGAATTCGTGGGTAGAAAACTGTTTTGGGATAAATGGACCGGTGATGTTCGAGTAGAAAGTCAAGACGCAAACCAAACTATTTTACTAAATATCAATACCCTAAAAGGGAAAGCATATGAAAATGGGATTTTGGTTGAAGATGTGAAAAAAACCAATGAACTAATTGTTAAAGCTAAGAATTGGTGGATTAATGATTCGTATTGGTTGGTAATGCCATGGAAATTAAAAGATCCCGGGGTAAATCGTAGTTATGTAAGCACAGGAAAATTAGCTGGTGGAAAAGCGGCAGATATATTACAACTTACTTTTAATTCAGTAGGTGTAACTCCAGATAATAAATATTGGGTTTATGTTGACAAAGAAGACCACTTGATCAAACAATGGGCCTATTATAAAAATTATAATGATACAGAACCAAAGTTTCTTAAACCTTGGAACAATTATCAAAAAGCAGGAAATATATTGCTTTCTTTCAATAGAATTAATGAGGACTTGAGTCCAAAAAATGTGATCGTCAAATCTGATTTTGATCCATTGATTTTTAGCAAACTGTAAGATTCTTATAATGGCATTCTGATGGATGCCATTTTTTTTAATAAAATTGAATTCATTTTTTTAGTAGAAGTTGTAAGGTTGACTAGGGATTTTTTTATCGACCTAATGTCCGCTTAAAGGTGTTCTGAAAATGCCGACTGCAAGTTCTGCCCAAATCAAAAGTAGTAGGAGAAGAAACGCTAGACAGATTGCGATGCGGTACTTGGGTTGCTTTACTTTTTTTAGTGTGAACTCACACAGCAGTCCTGTACCAAGTAAAAGAGCGGCTGCGACAATGAAGTCTTGAAGAGTCCAATTAACCTCATCAGTGAGTTGCATTGCTATTATTGGTATTGTCAATAGAATTATTACAATGAGCACAATAATAAAAAGTCTTTTATGCTGCATAATTATATGTTTTATTTTTAAGGCTAACGCTGCTTTTAAATTCACAAGTTGTGAAATTCTGGAGAACAACTTTGTTCGCTTCCCAAGAAAGAACTAACAGAACGAGAATGTAACTTTTGAATCAATTTAGCTCTATTTTGTCGAGTAGCAGCTTAAAATTTTCGGGCTTTTTATTTCCTATTAAAAAAACTATTTCTTCAATATGATTTTTAGAGAAATTAGGTAAATCGAGTTTTCTTCCCCTATAAGACGGATACATATCTTTCAACGGTATTTCTATTTCTTGCCACTCACCAGAGGTTGTAATAGAGCGGATGTAGGAATAATAATTACTAGAGTTGTCTTTTATTCGGACCTCATAGTTTTTGCCGTCTCCTTTAAGTTTAATAATAATCTTGTTGTCTTTGTTTACTTTCATCTTTTCAAATGTATAACGCACCATGGAGAAACCACCATTATTTTCCAAGGAGACTTTACCTTCAAACACACCGTGTCCATCAGGACTTAATTTAAAAGAACCTGATGACATTCCTCCCATAACCCCATCATTAATAATTTTCCAAGCTTTTATATCAGACTTTTTATTAAAATCAAAAATCATCTGGCTGTTTGCTAAAATTGTCAAGATAATAATTCCGAAAAAATAGTTCATAATTTGTTTTTTTAATTGTTTTGAATGGTTTTGTATTTAGTAGGGCAGAGGTAAAGCGGTTTCAATAAATAGCTGTTAATGCAGTGCCAAATGGTTCATGTAATCATATTGCTAGACTTTTCAGTTTACGTGATTTTATAATCCTCTAAGATGATTCTGATTCCTTCTTGATACCTGGTTACATTAAAATCGGGAAATTTATTTTTGAACTTTGAGGATTCAAAAATGTTATCGATAGCGTAACGGGGAAGTAGTTCTTGAGTTTCTTTCAGGTTCTTGTCAAAGAAGGATGCTATTTTTAAGACACACCAACCTAAGATGTCATATTTTATAGGCCGTCCTAATTGATTGCCGATTTCGGCGATGAATTCCTTGTAGGTTAATCTATTGTCGTCACAGGGCAGGTGCCATGTTTGGCCGTATGCGCCTGTCGTGTTGCCAATTAATGCCGTAGCCTTACTGGCATCAGGAGTAAAGATAAGTGTGCGCAAGACATTGTCTTTTAAGAATACTTTGGGCTTCTTGGCTTTTCTTAAATTATCAAATACAATTGTATTTGTCAGTCCTTTTGTTTTTCCAGGTCCGTAAAACTCGGGAGCTCTGCAAATTACTGCTTCAATTTCATTATTGGCCATAGCTTTTAATAAAAGTTCGGCAGCTAGTTTTTTTTCCCTTCCTTTTTTTCCTTTCGATAGTAAAGCTGTTTCTTCTGTTTGGATCGTGCTGTCTTGCGCATAGGCATAAGTATTGTCAAAATAGACTAATTTACAAGCGTTTTGCTTACAGCCTGCAATCACGTTTTCCATTATCCTTACCCAATCCCTTAGCCATATTTCAGAATCATAAGCAAGTCCCACCGTTAAGTATGCAATTTCCGTGTTTTCAAGAGCTTTACCTACACTTTCCGAATCGAGCAAATTTGCTTTAAAAACCAAGTCATCTGGATGAGTTTTTTGTGGATTCCGTCCCACCAATTTTATTTTTTGGGTATAGTTTTTCCGTAATTCTTTCGCTAGTGCTTCGCCAATTACTCCATTTGCCCCTAATATCGTTTGCATTATAAATAGTTGTTTGAGTGAGGGTTTACTTAGCTCTGTTGCACTAAGGTAAATAGTATGTATTGCAAGTTATTGAAAATAAAGTTATTCTTGTAATCTATCAACACTGCTGTTGCAAAATTAAAAGTGTAATTTTTTTATTCGTAGGTCATGCTGTATAAGTCAAACCCCTTTGCCCAATAATCTTTTTCAATTTCCTTCAGGGTAAATCCGTTTTTCTCATAGAATTTGTAGGCTAATTGAGAAGTTCTAACCTTTATGGTTGCGCTAACATAATTTGATTGTATAAAGTCAATTCTATATTTTAACAGCGATTGTCCAATTCCTCTTCCTTTAAATTTTATGTCTACAAAATCCCAACTAATTTTTGCGGTTTTACTGTTGTCATCAAAGTTAATTCCACCGGCACCAATTATCACATCGCCAATTGTAGTAACGAAGTATTTTTCTATTTTGTGTTTAAGGTACTCCTTGAGGTCCTCAATTTCGCTTTCGGCGAAATACTTAGGAACGTTGCGTTTTAATATTGCTAATACTTCGTTTTTGTCGTTTGATTTGTATTCTCTGATAGTTAGGTTTTCAATCATTTTTCTTCGTAAGTTTTGATTAGTTTACTTAACTTTAATAAGAGTGTATAAAAGTATCTCTTCGGTCTCATTTGGAAGTATTATGTTTTTCTCAAATGTGAGCCCAATTTTCATCAACAAATCCTGCGATGCTTTGTTTTTTTTAGAAGTTATTCCGCTGATCTGTTTTAGTTTAAAATTATTGAAACCGATTTCTTTTAAGTAGCTAACACTTTCAAAGGCATATCCTTTTTTTTCGAAATTTGGAAGCAAAGCAAATCCAATATCAATTCCTTCTACTCCCTGTCTATCGTAAAGACCACAAGAGCCAATCTTTTCACCATCTGACTTTCTAATTATCGTATAGTTACCAAAACCCAAACTTTGGATTTGTGGCGTTAACTTGGTTTGGATATAATTTTCGGCGTCCTTGACAGTATTTATTTTACGATCACCAATAAATTTTATCCACTTAGGGCTGTTATATAGAGTTCTAATAAACTCAGCATCAGCTATAGTTGTGGGTTGAAGTATTAATCGTTCTCTTTCAAATTTTTTCAATCGATTCGCTTTTATTAGTTTTCTAATGTGTCGCTACAGTTTAATTTATGCGGGATCAAATTAAGTGCTTTTTTGTCATTTTAATTGGTTTAAATATCTAAATCAATGGTAATGATCAGTAAAAAATGCTATTGGATACTTCAGTTGTGCTTCAATTTTCTTTTAATTTAATTTGAAACAAACTTACAGTAGCATTTTTATAATGCGCGGGTAATCCGTCAGTATTCTGAAGTTTTAATAATCCCAAAAAATCAAAACCACACTTTGAATAGTAACTAATAAGTCCTGGATTGTCCCCAACAGTGTCCATCCGAATAAATTTTTTATTATTATCGAATGCATATTTTTTTGCCCATTCTACTATTTGTCCAACTAGGTTGAGTCCCCTAAAGTCGGGGTTTGTCGCAATTCTGTGAATGTATATTGATGGGTCATTATTTTTTTCTTCCCAAATTTGTGGGTCGTTGAATGTTGTCGCCCAAACACAAACAATTTTATTATCTATTACTATTTTCCATTGTCTACTCTCTGCAATTTCGGTTTCAACCAAATTTCGCTCAAATTCAGGCCAATGCCCAGTAAACCTAGTTTTCTGAAAGTCTGTTGCAATTTTATATAGACGAAATATTTCAGTTATATCTTCTTCGATGCTATTTTTTACTTTCATGTTTTTATATCAAATTGGTTACTTTATCACCCTGTATAGCTCTTAACATTTTGACTCTTGAAGTAGCTACAGAGATAAAAGCAGAGTATTTTGAGCTCACGAAAATACGAAAATAAATAAAAAGTCCATCGAGTTCGTAAAGAGTTAAATATGCTTGTTGCCGCAGGTTCTTCTTCTTTAACTTGTTTTACTTACTTAATTTTAAAACGGTACGACCTTTTAGTTTTCCTTGAAGCATTAAATTTATTTTGCTCTCTAGTTCATCAAGCGTGATATCGACACAGGTATCTGATAATTGTGAAGGTTTCCAGTCTTGGGCAAGTTTTTTCCAAACCAACTCTCTGTATTTCAGTGGGTAATTCTGAGAGTCAATACCTATTAGGCTAATGCCTCTTAAAATAAAGGGGAATACGGTCAGGTCTATCTTTGGTGATGCAACATTACCACAACAAGTTACCGCTCCCATTGGTGCTGTGGATTTGATTATGTTTTCTAAAATTACACCACCAACGGTATCTATACCTCCAGCAAATAGTGGTTTTAATATTGGTCGTTTGTCTAAATTTTCGAAATCGCTACGGAGAATAATTTCTTTTGCACCTAAATTAGTCAAGTAATCTCGTTCGGACTCTTTACCTGTAATCGCAACTACGAAATAACCTAATTTGGCTAGAATAGCAACACTTAATGACCCAACCCCTCCCGTAGCTCCAGAAATAATAATTTTTCCATCTTCTGGTTTTACTAATTCGGTCAGGCGTAACACTGAAATTCCAGCCGTTAACCCAGCCGTACCATATATCATCGCTTCTTTCATCGTAAGGTTTTCAGGCAATTTAACAGCCCATTCCGAAGGAACGCGAATATATTCACTAAAACCTCCATCGGTATTCATACCTAAATCATAACTGGTAACAATTACTTTGTCATTAATACTGAAAGATGAATTTTCAGCTTTCACAACTACACCTACTGCATCAATTCCTGGTGTGTGGGGATAATTTTTTGTAACTCCTTTGTTTCCAGTAGTGGAAAGAGCATCTTTATAATTTAAAGAGGAATAGGAAACTTTAATTAATAAATCAGCTTGTGGCAGATCCTCGATGTTTCTTGTCTTAACTGTTCCTGTAAACTTCCCTTCTTTTTCCTCTACAACAAAAGATTTAAATTCTTGTTTTTCCATAATTTTATTATTTGATTTTTATCAAAGTTATTTTTGTTTGAATATCCTAAGAACAACCCAATGGCTTTGTTCGTGTTTTCGGATTTAATCCATTTTCTTTAAAAAACTAAAGTCCTTGTTCTGATAATTATTCATTATTTAAATGTTCTTTCGGAATATTGTCCTAGTTGGTAGACAATTAAAACCAGAAGGAATGAAAAACCCATGTGTTTTTCTAAAAGACCGTATTCTGATAAGATTAACAATATTATAGCTAAAAATACTATAAAAATCGAATTGAACATTCTTTTCTGTGTCTTTATTTAATTTTGATTTGTACTTTACTCCTTAATGATTGACAATTTGTTTCTTCATTTTACGAATGTACATAAAGACAATTTTGCTACAGGTATCGATGTTTTAATTACCACTATTTTTCTTTTGATTAAAATCTTTTTAAGCGCTAAAATCTTTTTTAAAATGGTCTGTTGTTTGGGAATATCCAGATTGGGTGTAGGGTAGTGCATTATTATCTACCTGAACATAAAGATTATGTTGGAGTAACAAGCTTTAAAAATATGGCAGCTACATTTTTTAGCGCATTTGTGTTTAAGTAATTTTAACTTAATACCCATTTTATAGCAGCTTCTACTGTACTAAATGCTTTAGATTTATAACCTTGATCTTGAGCCTTAACTAATAGCGGAATCATAACATCACTAGGACCTTCAGTTACTACAGCTATTTTATAGTTTTTAAAGACATCAATATGTTTTTTATAAAAATCTGAGATCGCCATATACTCTCTAATATTTATTTTAAAATTTGAATTTCGGTAATCTAGAATAAATCCTTTTTTTTCTTTGGGGATTAATTCATTTTGAAAAGCATATTCCCACGAAGACTCGATATCCTCAATAGTAATCGAACCAAAATACGTTTTAGTTAATATTTTTGTCGAATTACTAAAACTATAATAAACTTCTTTTCCATTGAAAACTGTAACTAAATTATTAAGCTAAAGGTATAAAAAATAAGTTAAAGGCTTAAATAAAGCATACACGTGCACATGTCCTTTCTGATATGCTATTGTGAAATTATAATATGTATCAAAATGTTTCTAAGTTTTATAAAATTATAAAAATAGAACTAATTCCGCTTGATTTACACATTATCATTTGGCAAAAGAAAACTAATTGTCTTACTATACTAGTGAAAATATTTTTTATTTATCTTGTGCTTATTTGTTTAAAAGGTATTGCATGTTAGTAAACACCAAAGTCAATATTTTATTACTGAGGTTCAATAGGAAAGTGGTCATTGTCCTATCGTGAGATTAGCTAGGCAGTTGTCTGTTCTAGTGGCTAACCTTTTGAAACATCAAAATAGTGAAGTAATTATTATAGTAACGGGTGCTTTGAAGTGCCATAGGAGAAGTATCTGCTTTTGGCAGGAATTCTGGACAAAAGAAACTTTGTATTTGATGCTTTATCGTTTAGGAGGAATATTGAAAGATTTGAAAGGCAAACAAATAATAATTTTCCATAAAAAAATTAAACATGTAAATATTAAACCGGCAACTATTGTTTAATAAAAATACAATTAAGTTAGACAAAATGAAATTTTAATCGTATATTTGTAGGAATATCAAAACAATTAAAAACATAAATTATGAAAAAATTAGTTCTTATTTTAACCGTTACAATGACCTTATTTTTATCGAAACAAGCTACTGCGCAAGAAACAATAGTAGATGTTGCGGTTGGAAATGAAGATTTTTCAACTTTAGTAGCCGCTTTAAAAGCTGCCGACTTAGTTGGCGCTTTGCAAGCTGATGGACCATTTACCGTTTTTGCTCCAACAAATGATGCTTTCGCTAAAATTGATTCTAAAACGTTAAATTCTCTTTTAGAAGTAAAAAACCAAAAAGCATTAGCTAATATCTTAACATACCACGTAATATCTGGAAAACTTACTGCCACTGACGTCGTAGCAGCTCTAAAGAAAGGTAATGGAATGGTAGAATTAAAAGCACTAAATGGTCAAGTACTGACTGTTATGCAAAAAGATGGTAAAATTTGGTTGAAAGACACAAATGGTAATTATAGTGAAATCGCTGCTACAGATGTTATGGCCAGTAATGGTGTAATTCATGTAATAAACAGCGTTGTAATGCCTAAGTAATTTCTAATTACTTACTATATTAAATAAAGCCCTGATAGTTCGGGGCTTTTTTACTTTAATATTATTTCAATTTTTTTTTTTGGAGCTAAATTCTATAAAGAACTTTATTCTCACTATTGGGGTGATAATATTAAACTGCAAGTTCTATGTGTCTCCCGCAGTCAATCCCTTGTCATAACTTGTGTTTTAAAGGGATTCTATACATCATAGATTTTAGCGTGGGATAGCGGGCTTCAGATAATTATAATTTTCTGTTTGAGCAAGGATTTTGCGGCAGTACTTATATAGTTTACGGTTCCCTTTTTTCGAACTGAAAATTGTTTTTAGTAATTATTACGGCTGTTCGTATTTTTTTTGCAAAGAGTTTGTGGCAAAATAAAAGGGATATGGAAAAAAAAAGTACAGGAAAAGATTATATGTTGCGTTCCTTAAAAAGGAACAAAAAAGCACCAACCTTGCGGTAAGTGCTTTAGTACTACAAAAAAATAAATAATTATTCTACTAATTCGGTTTGATTTCTAAAGACTAATTCTCCATCAAAGGCATCCAAGAGAATATAACTTTCTGTGGCAATTTTACCTGCCAGAATTTTTTTGGATAATTGGTTGAGAACGTCTCGTTGTATCACTCTTTTTACCGGTCTGGCGCCAAATTGGGGATCAAATCCTTTTTCGGCTAGATAGGCAATAGCTTCTGGAGTGGCGTCCATAGTGATGCCTTGTAGGGCTAACATTTTAGTAATACTTTTTAATTGCAAGCTAACAATTTTAGTTATGTTTTCACTACTTAATGGAGTAAACATCACAATTTCATCGATACGGTTTATGAATTCTGGACGGACGGTTTGTTTCAATAAACCAAGCACTTCTACTTTGGCAGCTTCTGTGGCCGCTTCCATGCTTCCTTTTAGATTTTCAAATTTTTCCTGTATGATTTGGCTTCCCATATTTGAAGTCATTATGATAATGGTGTTTTTGAAGTCGGCCAAGCGTCCTTTATTATCTGTTAATCTTCCCTCGTCTAATACTTGCAATAAAATATTGAATGTATCTGGATGCGCTTTTTCAATCTCATCCAATAATATCACAGAATATGGTTTTCTACGCACGGCTTCGGTCAATTGTCCACCTTCTTCATAACCTACATATCCGGGAGGTGCTCCCACTAATCTGCTAACGCTATGGCGCTCTTGGTATTCGCTCATGTCAATACGGGTCATGGCATTTTCATCGTCAAAGAGATATTCGGCTAAGGCTTTCGCCAATTCCGTTTTTCCTACTCCTGTAGTTCCAAGGAAAAGAAAGGTTCCTACTGGTTTTCTCATGTCCTGCAAGCCAGCACGACTTCTACGAACTGCATCACTTACGGCTTCGATAGCTTCTTCCTGACCTACCACCCGATGGTGTAGTTCTTCTTCTAGATGCAGTAGTTTTTCGCGTTCTCCTTGTAGCATTTTCATTACAGGAATTCCGGTCCATTTAGCTACTACTTCTGCAATATCTTCCCGAGTCACTTCTTCTTTAATTAGGGAGCTTCCACCAGATTGATTTTCGACTAATTCTTTGTGTAAAACGTCTAATCGTTCTTGGGCTTCCTTGATTTTTCCGTAACGAATTTCGGCTACTTTACCATAATCCCCTTCACGTTCTGCACGCTCTGCTTCATATTTAAAGTCTTCAATTTCTGTTTTGATAGCTTGAATGCTATCAACAACATCTTTCTCGGATTTCCATTTGGCATAAATTTTATTTCGGTCTTCTTTGAGGTTGGCTAAATCCATTCCTAAAATTTTCAGCTTGCTCTCGTCTTTTTCTCTTTTGATGGCTTCGATTTCAATCTCTAATTGCATCACTTTTCGATCCAAAACATCTAGTTCTTCTGGTTTTGAATTGATTTCCATGCGGATTTTTGAAGCTGCCTCGTCCATCAAATCAATCGCTTTATCTGGAAGAAAACGATTGGTAATATAGCGTTGGGAGAGTTCGACAGCAGCTATAATAGCTTCATCTTTTATTTGTACTTTATGGTGTGTTTCGTATTTGTCCTTGATACCACGCAAGATGGAAATGGCACTTTCGGTATCAGGTTCTTCGATTATTATTTTTTGGAAACGGCGTTCGAGGGCTTTGTCTTTTTCGAAATATTTTTGATATTCATCTAAGGTTGTTGCACCAATGGCTCTTAATTCTCCACGAGCCAAAGCTGGTTTCAGTATATTAGCAGCGTCCATAGCTCCTTCGCCACCACCAGCGCCAACGAGAGTGTGGATTTCGTCAATAAACAGCACAATGTCCCCCTCTGCGGAAGTCACTTCTTTTACGACGGCTTTTAGACGTTCTTCAAATTCCCCTTTGTATTTTGCACCAGCTATTAGCGCTCCCATATCAAGGGAAAATACAATTTTGTTTTTTAAATTGTCTGGTACGTCACCATCTACAATTCGATGTGCTAGACCTTCTGCAATAGCAGTTTTCCCCACTCCGGGTTCACCCACTAGCATCGGATTGTTTTTTGTTCTACGAGTTAATATTTGCAAAACTCTTCTAATTTCTTCATCACGACCAATTACGGGGTCTAATTTTCCGTTTTTGGCTAATTCATTTAGATTTTTTGCATATTTATTGAGTGAATTGTAGGTCTCCTCAGCAGAGGCAGAAGTAACTCTTTCTCCCTTTCTCAACTCATCAATAGCGGCTTTCAACCCTTTCTCAGTAACTCCTTGGTCTTTTAGTATTTGTGCTACTTTACTTTTAGAAGCAAAAATGGCTAATATTAAATGCTCGATAGAAACAAACTCATCATTCATTTTACCCGCAATAATTTCCGCTTCATTCAAGGCGGAGTTTGCTGTTCTAGAAAGCATGATTTCGCCACCAGTAACCTTCGGGAAACTTTGAATAGTACTATCCAGAATCTGTAGAAATAAAGGCACATTAACATTCAGTTTCTTTAAAATAAAAGGAGCTACATTTTCGTCCACATCAAAAATAGCTTTGAAAACGTGTTCGTTTTCTATTTGCTGTTGCCCAAAACCCTGAGCTAATTGTTGGGATAGCTGAATGGCCTCCTGTGATTTTATAGTAAATTTATTTATGTTCATGATTTTATAGTTTTAAGAGTTATTTAGGTAACTTTGCTATTCGATAATCAAGTTGTATTCCAATACAATAGTACAGACAAAAAGGCATATAAAACATGATTATTATCATATAAACTATTAAAAATGACTTAATTACAGACAAAACATGAGTTTTTTTAAAAATATCTTTAGTGGTTCAGAGAACCAAGATAATGCAGCAAGTAAAATGAACTGGAATGAATTAACTGCTGTCGAGCAGCTAAATGAAATCATAACTCTTTCAAATGAAAAGCCAGTAGCCATTTTTAAACACAGTACACGTTGCAGTGTGAGTAGAATGGCTTTGAAACAATTTGAAAATGAATTTGACTTCTCAGATAAAGTTACACCTTATTTTTTAGATTTAATAGCCTATCGAGATGTTTCTAACGAAATAATGAATCGTTTTGGGGTACAACATCAATCGCCTCAATTAATCCTGATTAAGGAGGGGAAAGCAATCTATAGCGCCACTCATAGTGATATAGATGCTGGAGTTTTGAAAACTAAAGTATAGGTTTCCATTTCAGAAATAAAATAGTTTACCGCAAATTCGCAAATTATCAGTTGGCGGATTTGCGGTGTTTTTTTAAAATTCTCCCCCAGAGCCTCCGCCACTAAAATCACCGCCTCCAAATTCCAAATTGGATTCCTGAACTGTTTCTGGCTGTAAACCGAGCTGCGAAACGATTAGTGCTTCGGCATTAATAAAAGCATTGGCATTTGTAAAACGATCTGGTTTGAATGTAATTCCCGTTGTATTGTTTTTTAATTTTTTTATTGCAAAATAAGTAAAAGCAAACAGTACTAATCCTGCGATGGTCAAGAAACCTTCAATAGATAATACTGCATAGTAAAAACGAATGCTATAAATGGAAAATATTAGTGCCATTGAGCCTATCCAAAGCATTAGACGGTCCATTCTTAATAAGGAATACACTAAATAAACTGACGGTACAATAAAGGTGAAGGCATAGAAGAAAAACGCAAATGGAATATCGCTATTTGGAGCAACCCCTGTACCAAGTAATGCAACCGAAAGTTCTCGCACCACAAGATAATTTCCCGATAGGTAAAACAGAATAAGCCCAAAGCAATTGGCCAACAAAACGCCCCTATGATAAAAAGGGTCTTTTAAATTTTTTAGTGTTGTTTTACTGTAAAAATAAATGCCTGCCGAAAATAACATCATAACAAACGGTAAAATGGTTTTTCCTATGGCGCCAAACTCAAACAAGGTATAAATCAAGGTAGTAGTGGCGGCCAAACAAAATAGCAATGCCATTAATAAATGGACGTACCGAAGGTAGCTCAGCAAGGAAGTAATCATAATTGTTGAGGCAATTATTAGTCCATTTCCATCTGTTGAAATTCCTACGGCTATAGCTAATGTTAATTGCGTACCAAGTAAAAAAGCATCGTCAAGGCCATACCCATAATATTTTTGTTTGGCCAAAAGTTCTGTTCCCGCAAAACCTAAAATGGCATATAAATAAATTATAATGACATAATTATCATCAATCGCTTGGTAACTAATTAAAGCCAAAAATCCGCAAATAGAAGAATATAAAAAGGAGCCAAGTAAGAAAAAACCAGCTCGAATAAATATGTTTTTTTGGCTTTTAGGAACTGTTAATTCATTAGAAATCAGATTGTATTGGTCTTTATTTATAAAGCCAGCTGCCTTTAAAGAAAGTGCTTCTTCCTCCAGAGTGACGTTTTCTAATTCTGTTTTATCGTATACTATCATTAGTGTTATTTTTATTGAATTTTTTAATAAGTCGAATAAATAAAATTATAGAACCAATGAAATAAAAAGGAGCTATGTATAATACTGGAAGAAGAAAATCAGAGATAAGTGCTAAATCAATAAGTTCAAAAAGAAAAATATTGATTCCTACGTAAGCATATATAATAGTAAAGACGAATAAAGAAACAGATTTAACTTTATAACTTGATTTATAAAAATAATAAGATGAGGCTAGTAACAGTAATCCAAATATTCCCCAATAAGCATTGAACAAGTTATTGATACATGAAATACTGATTAGGTGTAGGGCGAAAGTAAGATATATTAAATTGAAATGGGTTTTTAAAGCTATTTTAGTACTATAGATGGACCAAAGAATTAATATAACTCCTAAACCAATTGCTGAATAACTTAATGTAGTTGTTTCGTAAAAATCATTATGAAGCAATGATTGTGGACTTACAGATAAACCAATATATGCGGCTAGGCCCGTTATCGCAATTGATAAGATACTTTTATTATCAAAATAATACGCACAAAATAATCCAATTGCTGTGGGGATTAATGTGGCTAAGTCGTAGTGGGTGCCAAATGCGGTGTATTGAAATTGAAGATAACCTATGAAAATACAAATCAATAGTACAGCAGTAAGAATTAAGTAGTCAAATAGTGGGTTTTCAAAATTAGTTTCTTGTTTCTTAAATCCAACAGTATTTTTAAAACTGAAATAAAAACAAATTGCTGCTACAATAAACAATAAGGAGAGAATAGCGATATGGCCAATGCTATCAATGTTTTCATAAATTAAAATACCTATACCTGAAGTAAATAATAAAACGGACATATACAAGAAAAGTTTGAGCTCCGTATACAATGAGAAAATATTTAAATCGCGATAGCTTGTAATTTGGTCTATTTGCTCTTTGTCAATTAAATTTTTCTCAAAGAGTCTATTTGTCGCATTTTCTTCAAATCTTCTCATACGATCTATTTTACTATTAGTAGCCTTATCAAATATATATTGTTGTTTTATAAAGTAGGTTTATTTTGTTAAATTAGTTAAAAACATCCATTTTTATTAGGTATGAGTCATATTTTAAAAAAAAATATTGATAGTTTAATAAGTTAGATTCATTTTTGTCTTAATTTCTTCTAAACACAAATTATTGATACTTCCCTCATGGGTGTGTTTGGTTTCTTTTGGTGATTCGAAGGTGCCGTTTTCTAATTGTTCAGCAACCGCTTTATATGCATCTCTAAAAGGGATTCCTGCAACTACCATTTCGTTTAAAGTATCAACAGTAAACAAATAATTGTATTTTGGATCCGCTAGGATATTGTCTTTTACTTTGATGTCTTTGATAGAGAAAATAGCAATATCCAAACAGGCCTGGAGATTTTGAATGGCTGGAAATAACCCTTCTTTTAGCAATTGCAAATCTCTGTGGTAGCCGCTAGGAAGGTTATTTGTGATTAAAGTAATTTCGTAAGGCAAGGCTTGGATTTTGTTGCATTTACCACGAATCAGTTCAAAAACATCTGGGTTTTTCTTGTGTGGCATAATGCTGGAACCCGTTGTAAGATGCGCTGGTAAACCGATAAAGTCAAAATTCTGACTCATGTATAAACACACATCCATAGAAAATTTAGCCAAGGTAGCTGCAACGCTACTCATAGCAAAAGCCACTGTTTTTTCCGATTTTCCACGGCTCATTTGTGCCGCTACCGAATTGTATTTTAAGGTTTCGAAACCCAATTCTTTTGTGGTAAACGTTCTGTCGATTGGGAACGAACTTCCGTAGCCTGCAGCTGAACCTAATGGGTTTTGATCCACGACTTTCAAGGCGGCATTTAACATGGTAATATCATCAATCAAGGTTTCGGCGTAAGCTGAAAACCACATTCCGAAAGACGAAGGCATCGCAATTTGTAAATGTGTGTAACCTGGCAACAATACGTTTTGGTGTTTCTCTGCCGATTCCATCATCAGGTCAAAAAGGGCTTTTACTTGCTCTTTTAGCTCTTTGACAACGTCCTTTAAATACAAATTAACGTCTACTAGAACTTGGTCGTTACGAGATCGGGCAGTATGTATTTTTTTTCCTGCATCACCTAGTTTTATGGTTAGCAGATATTCTATTTTAGAATGCACGTCTTCAAAACTATCTTCGATAACGAAGTTTCCTTTTTCGACATCAGTGATGATTTCCTCTAAGGCTAAAACCAATGAAGTGGTTTCTGAATCTGTAAGAAGTCCTATTTGTCGAAGCATTTTTGCGTGAGCGATAGAGCCTAAAGCATCATATTTTGCCAAAACCAAATCTAGGTCTCTGTCGTTTCCAACAGTGAATTGTTCTATTTGTTTATCGGTTGGTATTCCTTTTTCCCAAAGTTTCATAATTTTTTATTTTTAGCCCTGATAGTAGCGGCATCCTCTTGTGGCGGGTTTCGCCACAAGAGATATAGCGTATAGCAGGATTAGCTCCTAATTATTTTATTGCTTTAAAAAGTCTCCAAGTATTTTGATGTACAAGTGGATTCCTTCTTCGATTTCGTCCAAATATATAAATTCGTCAGCAGAGTGTGACCGTAAAGTGTCTCCAGGTCCCATTTTAAGCGATTTGCAGCTCAAAACGGATTGATCTGATAGAGTAGGGGAACCATAAGTTGTTCTTCCTAAGGCAATGCCCGCTTGAACTAATCCGTGCGATACTGGAATAGAGGAGGCGCTTAAGTTCATGGAACGCGGCGTTACTTCAGCATCCACATTTTCTTTGACCGTCTGTAAAATTTCCTGATTCGTGTAACAGTCGTTTACGCGAATGTCAACTACCAAATCACATTCTGATGGCACGACATTGTGTTGTTTTCCAGCATTAATCTGAGTTACGGTCATTTTTACAGGACCTAATTGCTCAGATATTTTCTCGTAACTATAGTTTTTGAACCATTCCATCACTGGAATTGTTTTGTAAATTGCGTTGTCTGCGTTTTGATGTGCTGCGTGACTTGGTGTCCCTTTTACTTTGACATCAAGTACTAATAATCCTTTTTCGGCTATGGCCAATTGCATTAAGGTAGGTTCACCCACAATTGCACATTCTAGTTCTGGTAGACTTTTCAGTACACTATTCAATCCTTTTTTACCGCTGCTTTCTTCCTCGGCAGAAGCCACAATGACGATATTATAAGGTAGGTTTTGATGAGCATAAAAATAAACAAAAGTAGCTAAAAGAGAAACGAGACAGCCTCCTGCATCATTGCTTCCCAGGCCGTAAAGCTTGCCATCTTCTACAATAGCTTTCAAGGGATCTTTTGTATAGGCTTGGTTTGGTCTTACAGTATCGTGATGGGAATTCAGTAAAAGGGTAGGTTTGCTTTTGTCAAAATTAGCGTTGTAAGCCCACACATTATTGTTTTCTCTCTCGAAAGGAATTTCGTTGTTATTGAACCATTTTTCGATTAAAGCTGCGGTTTGTTCTTCTTCGCTAGAAAAAGATTGGGTTTCTATCAGGTTTTTTAATAATACAATTGCTTCTTGAGTAAGTGTTTCTCTATTTTTCATGTTTTACTATGTTTTGCCTTAATCCTTTATTTATGGAAGTGGCTAACTTTTTATAATTCAATACTAGTATGAATAGTGTCTGTATTTTGCAGCATGTTGTGATGCCCAATTTGTATTTTTTGAACTCCCTTAGACAAGCTGTTGAAACAGTTATCTAATTTAGGAATCATGCCAGAATGGATGGCTTTCTCGGCTTTTAGTTTAGCGTATAATTCTTGATTCATTATTTTGATTACTGATGAATCATCCTCAGCATCATATAACACCCCTGGTTTTTCAAAGCAATAGTTTAAGGTTACTTCAAAAATTGCTGATAAGGCAATGGCTAATTCGCTTGCAATCGTATCTGCATTGGTATTTAGTAATTGTCCTTTTTTATCATGCGTTATAGCACAAAATACGGGAACAATACCGCTTGAAATTAAAGTTTCCAGCAAGGCTGTATTTACTTTTTGCACATCCCCTACAAAGCCATAATTAATGGTTGGATGATTTCTTTTTTCAGATTGGATTAAATTTCCATCGGCTCCAGAAAAACCCATCGCATTGCAATCATTGGCTTGCAATTGTGCTACGATATCTTTATTGATTTGGCCCGCATATATCATTACAACTACTTCGAGCATAGCGGCGTCAGTTATGCGCCTACCATCAATCATTTCAGGGACGAGATCAATGCTTTTTGCCATTTTAGTAGCAGATTTGCCACCGCCATGAACCAATACTTTATGGCCTTCAATCTTTGAAAAATCAGATAAAAATTGTTTTAGTTCTATTGAGTCATCAATAATATTTCCGCCAATTTTAACTACCGTTATGGGTTTCTTATTGTTCATTTTCTAATATTTTTTGCAAGACCAATTGCGCTGCATAAGTCCTATTATTGGCTTGCTTGATGACAAGGGAGTTTTTACTATCCAACACTTCATCAGAGACGATTACATTTCGCCTAACAGGCAAGCAATGCATAAATTTGGCATTATTTGTCAATTTCATTTTCTCGGCAGTAACGGTCCAGTTCGGATCTGAATTAGTGATTTTTCCATAATCACTATAACTACTCCAGTTTTTTGTATAAATAAAATCGGCATTTTCAAAAGCCTTATTTTGGTTGTATTCGATTGTTGAATTCTTTGTAATTTCAGGATTCAATTCGTAGCCTTCGGGATGTGTAATTACAAAATCTGCATCTTGTAACTGCATCATTTCCACAAAGGAATTGGCTACAGCTTGAGGTAAAGCTTTAGGATGTGGTGCCCAAGATAAAACTACTTTGGGTTTGTACTTTGTTTTGTTTTCTTCCATTGTAATGGCATCGGCCAGCGCTTGTAATGGATGTCCCGTGCAACCTTCCATATTGACAACTGGCACTGTCGCAAACCTCAGGAAACCCGCCAAAACGGTCTCGGCATTGTCTTTTTCCTTGTCGACTAAACCAGCAAAAGCTCTTACGGCAATAATGTCACAATATTGTGAGACTACTTCGGCAGCTTCTTTGATATGTTCCGAAGCACCTTGATTCATAATAGCTCCATCTTCAAATTCCAGAGTCCATCCTTCATTGGTAAAATTCATTACCATGACATTCATCCCTAAGTTTAAAGCTGCTTTTTGAGTACTCAAACGAGTCCTTAAACTGGGGTTGAAAAACAACATACCTAAGGTCTTGTTTTTACCTAGTTTTTTATTTTTTAGCGGCTTTTTTTTAATTTTTATTGCTGCTTGTACCCATTCTGATAATGAGTCGATGTTTTTTACAGATATGTAGTTCATTTTTTTATAGGTTAATCGTTTATTTGTTTAATCGAATAACCGATTAAACAAATAAACATTTTAAACAATCTTTGTGTAGGGAATAGTATTCTCTATTGCATTCAAAATAAAATTATCTTCTAAACCGTTTACAACCCATGTTTCAATATTAGCAGCCTTTGCGATTGCAGCCGCTTCAATTTTAGATTGCATTCCGCCAGTTCCCTGAGATGATTTAGAATCGCCCACTTCTTGTTGCATTAATTGCAAGTCAGTTACCAATGAAATGGTTTCTGGAATTTCGTCATGAATAGATGTTTTTGTATAAATCCCATTCGTGTTTGTCGCAATTATTAAAATGTCAACTTTTAATAAAACAGCCGTTAATGCCGCTAATTTATCATTGTCTCCAAACTGAATTTCATCTGTTGCAACGGTATCATTTTCATTAATAATCGGAATGTAATTATTTTCGATTAGTACATTTATGGTATTGACAATGTTGACTTTAGACTGTTCTTTTTCAAAATCAGAGTAGGACAATAAACATTGTGAAGTTAATAATCCTAAATCGCTAAAATTCTCATGAAAGATCCGCATTAAATGAGGTTGTCCAATAGATGCCAATGCTTGTTTTACAAAAATCTCTTTTCCTTTACTTTCTAGTTTTACAAACTGTTTTGCTGCGGCAATCGCTCCAGAACTTACAATTACAAATTCATATTGGTCGTTTAAAGCAGCAATTTGCATACCAATATCCTCGATCTTTCCTCTAGAAATATGATTGGTTTCTTTGGTTAGGGTATTGGTTCCTATTTTTAATAATATTCTTTTTTTTGCCATTTTTTATTATTTAACCGCAAAGGGCACAAAGTTTTTTTGTCTATAAAAACGCAAAGGTCACAATGCTGTTTTTTAATTATTCAATCCTTCAATTTTTACCGGATCTGCCCATCTCCGTAAATATACCATTTATTTGTAACGAGATGCTGTAAACCAATAGGGCCTCTTTGATGCAGTTTATCAGTGCTTATGGCTAATTCTCCGCCTAGACCTAGCTGACCACCGTCAGTGAAGCGTGTAGAAGCATTATGATATACTGCCGCAGTATCTACATTTTCCATGAATTCTTGAGCAGTAACTTCATTTTTTGTAATTATGGAAGCGGAGTGCCCCCCGCAATATTTGTTTATTTTATCGATTGCTTCTTGATCTGAATTGGTTGTACCAATAACAATCTTGTGATCTAAAAACTCTTCATACCAAATTAAATCATTTTCGATGCAAGCAACTTGTGTTGCATTTGAAATCGAAGCATCGCCCAAAACGTTAACATGAAATAGCTGTAATTCAGTAACTAATTGCTTTGCAAATATTTCCCAATTAGGAAGATTCGTATCAATTAATACTTTATCTAAAGCATTACAAACTGATATGTTTGAGGTTTTTCCGTTTTTAATAATTGCAATTGCTTTCTCTAAATCAGCTTCCCCATTTACATACACAAAATTGTTTCCGCGACCGCTTACAATTACTGGGCAAGTAGCGTGTTTTTTTACAAAATTGATTAAGTTTTCACCGCCACGAGGCACGATTAAATCTACTTTTTGTGTTGGTTTTTCAAGAAAAGCTTGAGTTTCTGTTCTGTCATAATTTAAATATTCGACCCAAGAAGTTGGAACGTACGTATTTGTTAAGGCTTGATGCCAAAGGCTAACAATCTTTTGATTCGAAAGCAACGATTCTTTACCACCTTTCAAGAGAATTTTATTTCCTGATTTGAACGCAATTCCACCAGCCTCAACAGTTACATCAGGACGGGATTCATATATGATAAGAATAGTTCCAAAAGCAGCGGTTTTATTACTGATTTTCAAACCGTTTTCATGTGTAAAATTAAAACGAACTTGACCAATAGGATCTTCTTGAGAAGCCAATTGTTGTAGGGAAAGAATCATTCCGTCGATCTTGGCGTCATCTACGAGCAATCTTTTTTCCATAGCTAAATCTTCCCCAGAATAATTAGCTAGATCTTGTTGATTAATTACTTTAAGATTAGTTCTTTCTTCTTCGATAAGCACTGCCATTTGACTTAATACGGCATTCCTTTGTTCTATGGATAAAACTGTTTTCATTATTTTAATTTTATGTTTGACAGTTATTTCAATTCAGCCAGTGATTCTCTTAGTGCAATGATAAAAGTATCGATAGCTTCAGTTGTAATTGTCAAAGGAGGTAGAATTCTCAATAAATTTTTGTTACTGGATCCGCCAGTAAATATGTGCTTTTCAATGATCATTTTCTTTCTTAATGCACTTACGTCAAAATCAAATTCGACACCAAGCATCAATCCCCTTCCTTTCACTTTTATGATTTCAGGAATAACTTTAATAGCTTCCATGAAATAGCTTTCTACTTTTTTAGCATTTTCCATTAAATTTTGACTTTCAATAACGTCTAAAACGGCAATACTAGCGGCACAGGCCAGATGGCTTCCGCCAAAAGTAGTTCCTAACAAACCATAACTCGCTTCAAAATGAGGGGCAATTAAAATACCACCAATTGGGAAACCGTTACCCATACCTTTTGCCATACAAATAATATCTGGTTTGATGTCATGATATTGATGCGCAAAAAACTTCCCGCTTCTTCCAAAACCAGATTGAACTTCATCCAAAATTAAAACTACCTCATTCGCTTTACATACCTTTTCTAAGGCCTGAAAAAACGCGGTAGTTCCTTGATCTAAACCCCCTACGCCTTGTATTGGCTCAATTATTACACAGGCAACATCTCCTTTTTTTAATTCGGCTTCAACCAAATCAATTTCGTTCAATGGCAAAAACGTAACTATTTGCTGCGCATTAATAGGCGCAATAATTTTTTTATTATCTGTCGTTGCCACTGCTGCAGAAGTACGTCCATGAAAAGCATTATTAAATGAAACTACTCTGGATTTATTGGTATGAAAAGAAGCCATTTTTAGAGCGTTTTCATTGGCCTCAGCCCCAGAACTGCACAAAAACAAACTGTAGTCAGTATAACCCGAAAGTTTCCCTAGCTTATCAGCTAGTTCTACTTGAAGTGGATTCTGAATTGCATTTGAGTAAAAACTCAAATTATCCAATTGTGCTTTTACTTTGGCCACATAATACGGTTGAGTATGACCAATAGAAATCACTCCGTGACCAGAGTATAAATCTAAATATTCAATTCCTTTGTCGTCTGTAATGATACAATCTAATGCTTTTACAGGCGTAATAGGGTATAATGGGTAAACGTCAAATAAGTTCATTTTTTTTGTTTTTTAAAGAGAGAAGAAAACAGAACAGAGAGCAAAGATGTAATTGTATAATAGTTCTTACAATGGGGTTTTATTGGGTCTTTATTCTATTCTCTATATTCTATATTCTAATTTTTTTCTAAAATCCGCTTGGTTTCAAATGTAATCCTGTGGTTTCATCTAATCCAAACATTAAATTCATATTTTGAACCGCTTGACCTGAAGCCCCTTTAACTAGATTATCAATAACCGAAGTGATCAAAAACCGATTTCCTTTTTTCATTAGACTAATTATACATTTGTTAGTTTGTACTACTTGTTTCATATTAATGTTAGTAGTGGTAACTGTTACAAAAGGTTGGTCTTTGTAAAATGCCTGGTATTTAGCTACTAAATCATCTAAACTCTCTTCGACAGTTGTGTATAATGTTGCAAAAATTCCTCTGGCAAAATCACCTCTATTGGGCACGAAAATTAATTCATTTGTAAAATTAGATTGCAATTGATTAACACTTTGGTTAATTTCTCCTAAATGTTGGTGTTCAAAAGCTTTATAATGTGACATATTATTTGATCTCCAACTGAAATGTGTCGTTTCAGAAGGGGAGACCCCTGCACCAGTGCTTCCAGTAGTCGCATTAATATGTACGTCGTTATTCAACAACTCATTTGCTGCAAGCGGTAACAAAGCTAATTGAATAGCGGTTGCAAAACAACCGGGATTTGCAATGTGTTTTGCGTTTTTTATGCTGGTTTTATTTATTTCAGGTAAACCATATACAAAAGACTTACCTTCAAATAAATTATCTTTGGTCAATCGAAAATCATTTCCTAAATCGATGATTTTAGTATGACTCGCAAATTTATTATTTTCTAAAAACGAGATTGATTTTCCATGTCCCAAACATAAGAAAACTACATTTACATCTGGATTTATTGTGTCAGTAAAGTTCATTTCGATATCACCCAATAAATCATGGTGCGCTACAGAAAGCGGCTTTCCTGCATTAGTCGTACTGTAAACGAAATCAAGCTCTGTATTTGGGTGAAACATTAAAATTCTGATTAGCTCTCCCGCCGTGTATCCTGAACCTCCTATTATTCCAACATTAATCATAGCTTATGTCGTTTACAGATGAAAATATATTTTGTGCATTTCCTAGAATCTTGATGAAACCTTTAGCATCATCAGATGTCCAAGCGTTATTCATTTCGCCATATTGACCAAAGCCCGTATTCATCAAATCATTTTCAGATTCTATTCCGTCTAATGTAAAATGATAAGGTTTAAGAGATACTGTTACAGTTCCATTAACTGTTTTTTGGGTATCTTCAAGAAAAGCTTCGATGTTTCTCATTACCGGATCCAAAAACTGTCCTTCATGGAATAACATTCCGTACCAGTTTCCTAGTTGTTCTTTCCAGTATTGTTGCCATTTTCCAAGTGTGTGTTTCTCCAGTAAATGATGGGCTTTGATGATAATTAAGGGAGCAGCGGCTTCAAAACCAACTCTTCCTTTAATACCTATAATTGTATCACCTACGTGAGTATCTCTACCAATTGCGTATGCATTTGCCAGTTTTTCAAGGATAACAATATTTTTAGTTGGTGCATCCATTTTACCATTGATACCCACTATTTGTCCTTTATCGAAATGTAAAGTTACTTTCTCTTCGCCTTCTTTTTGTAATTGCGAAGGATAAGCTTCATTAGGTAGTGGTTGGCTCGAAGTTAAGGTTTCTTTACCTCCTACACTTGTTCCCCAAAGTCCTTTGTTGATAGAATATTGTGCTTTCTCCCAAGAATAATGTACTCCATTTTTTGACAAATACTCCACTTCTTCTTGTCTTGATAATTTTAAATCCCTAATAGGAGTTATAATCTCAATTTCCGGTGCTATGGTGTGAAAAATTAAATCAAAACGTATTTGGTCATTTCCAGCACCTGTACTTCCGTGAGCGATAGCTTCTGCACCAACAGATTTTGCATATTTTATGGCTTCAATAGCTTGAAAAACTCTTTCTGCACTAACTGATAAAGGGTAAGTGTTGTTCTTTAGCACATTTCCGTAAATCAAATATTTAATAGCTTTATCGTAATATTTATCAACGATAGTAAGGTTAGCGTGTTTTGCACTTCCTAACTCATAGGCTCTTTCTTCGATTGCAGCTAATTCTTCCTCATCAAATCCTCCTGTATTAATCAATACGGTGTGAACTTCATACCCCTTTTCATTTTTTAAATACTTAAGACAATATGAGGTGTCTAAACCTCCACTATAAGCTAATACAACTTTTTTCATTTTGTTTGTTTTTTCCTTCCCCAGCCCCTTCGAAGCAGGGAGAGCCATTAGTGGCAAAGGGAATTGTTAATTTTTATTTATTTATTTTCTAAGAAAAGTGCTTGTTTTATTTTTTTTAATCGATTCCAAATCCGGACATTAAAAGGATGTTTAGGCGGATCTTTTCGTTTTTCCTTAGGATCATAAAGCATCCCGGTGCACAAACACAACTTATTGTCTTTGCTTTTTAGAATTTCGTAATTGGTGCAGGTTTGGCATCCTTTCCAAAAACTGGGATCGTTTGTTAGTTCAGAGAAGGGTACAGGCTTGTATCCTAAATCTGAATTTATTTTCATTACTGCTAGCCCCGTTGTAATTCCAAATACTTTAGCGTTTGGATATTTTTCTAGAGAATAGTCAAAAACTTTTGATTTTATTTTTTTGGCTAAACCTAAATTTCTGTAATCGGGATGCACGATTAATCCTGAATGTGCAACATAATTGCTGTCTTGCCAACTTTCGATGTAACAAAAACCAGCAAAGACACCGTTGTCTAACGCAATAACGGCATCCTTCTTTTCCATCTTTTTTTGGATGTATTCCGGTGTGCGTTTTGCTATTCCGGTTCCTCTCATTAAGGCAGACGATTCTATGGTATCACAAATAATTTGTGCATACTTAAAATGTTCTTCTTGAGCTATAATAATTGAGATATTCATTTCAGAAGATGAATTTTTTGGTTATAAAATGAGTTAGAAATTATATTCGAAAACCAAAAGTTATTGGATTTATCTGCAAAAAATAACAAATAAACAATTAAATAACAATTAGATATAAAAGTTATCGAATAGGGATTTTTGTTTTTTTTAGGATAAGTTAATCCAATGCTTAACAGTTGAATTTTCAAAATGGTAAAAATGAGAAATGAATATAATAAAGTAAACTCTTTTTGGGTACTATACTAGTAGCATCCGTACTTCGGGAGAAGTAGTAGTTTTGTTTGTCCGTGAGATGGAAGTTATATGTAAACTTGTATTATTCATTCGCACAAAAGTACATATATTTTTAATACAGAATACTAGTTTTTTGTTTTCTAACAAAATCTTAATTAATTGTGATTTTGAATGAGCAAACGCTACTTAAAAAAAACGGGGTTTCTAGGAGCGTGTATGATATTTGTTATGTTGAATTTTAGTCTCTAAATTTATTTCTATTAATAATATCTTTTAATTTGTCTTTCAAATCTTCAGCCGTATTATAAACCATTTGTTCATTAGTCGGAAATGGGAGGCCTCTTTTATCAAAATAGGAGTAGTAAGAATCATCAGAAGCTCGTTTGTCGCCCTTATATGTTGCATAAGTATTCTCAAAAACAGATTCGCTTGACAATGCAAATGATTCTAGCAATTGATTATTTTTAGCATTAACATAATCGACTTGTGCCGTTATTTGGCAGCTTTTAAATTGGTTAAATTCGTAAATTCTTACGCGAATTGTTTTGAAATCATCGATTTTTTTAGGGTTTCCTAAACTGTCCTTGACTACTTTTCCATTTTTATCGATAAGGGTTTTTAACCCGTCTTTAATTTTTCGTTCTATAATGATTTCTTTCTCTTTAAGCTGTTCCGGTGAAACATCAATCCTTCTGAAATTTACAATTAATTGGAAATCATAATCAATTCCTTTTTGCAGTTGATTGTGATATGCGGTCCATTTATCGTTCATTTTAAATGCGTCAAAGTCCAACAGATCGTTTTGCAAACGGATGGGAAGCATCATGTTAGTTTCGTTGTTTAAGGATACGCTCACGAAATCTGTTCCCTTGAATTGCACTTCTTCCATTAGTTTTATAACATCTTTATAATTTGGATTGATTTGATTCAGGTAATTTAAATCATCATATACTCTTCGGAAGGTTTGCTTGTCATCGGTAAGCATCAATGCTTTTGAGTTATCGTATAAGTATTTTGATAAGCTGTTTTTGCTAGTGACAATTTGGGAGTTATAATTATCAAAAGAGAAATAGGCGTTTCTTCCTTTATTCAATAAGGGTAATGGAAGTATGGGGCGTATTTTATCTTGACGGTTATTGAGGTGAATATAGGTATTGTAAATGGCTTCAAAATTTCTAGGGTTTTTATCCTTGGCAAGTAGGTCTAAATTACGTAAGTCTCGTTCTTTTGCTTTTGCGAAAGCCTCTTCAAGCAAATAAACATATTCTTGTTTTCCTTTTGAGCTTTTATTAGAGCGCAATCCTTCAACAGCACGATTTATCGCAGCATCATAATCTCCTTCGCTTAATAAGTTTTGCGTTTTTTTAACACCACATGATATAATGAGTAGTAGAAAAAAGAATAAGAGTAGTGATTTTTTCATAGTTCGAAGTTTAAACAAAAGTCGTTCAGCTTATACAAATTCAATATTTATGCCAAAAAGAAACCATCAAAATTATTTTGATGGTTTTCCTATTTTGAATTAAAAATTGAAACTCTTTTATATAAAATTTATTTTTTCTAAAAGATGAAATTAATGTGCGCCACCAACTTCAATCTCATGTCCAATACCTTGTTTTTTTAGTATTTCGATTACTTTCCAACCGTAGAATGCAATAAATGCAAAACATAAAACTGGGATAAAATAAGAAGTATGAATACCAATAATATCCGCAAGTTTTCCTTGTAATGGGGGAATGATTCCACCACCCAAAATCATCATTACTAAAAATGCAGAACCTTGCGAAGTATACTTACCTAAACCTGCGATAGCTAGTGAGAAAATCGATGGCCACATTATACTAAGAAACAAACCACCGCTCATAAATGCAAAAATTGCAATTGTTCCAGTAGTTGATAATCCGATTATCATTGCTATCATACCCATTAAACCAAAAATCATCAATGTTCTTGATGGTTGATCTTTACCTAAAAAGAAACCTGCAATTTGAAATACAATTACAAAAGCATAAGCATATAATGGTGTAACATCTTGTCCCGAAATTGCATTTGCGGATAAAACTACCCCAAAAGCAACATAAGGAACAACAATTAGCAATATTTTTTTAAGTTGATTTGAAGGATTAAAAACAGAAATTGCTCCTGCCCAACGACCAATCATTAAACTTCCCCAATACATTGACATGTATGGAGCTAAAGCGGGACCTGTAATAGAACCGAAGTCTGCTGTTTTTAATAATTCACCAAGATTGCTACCAATTGTTACCTCGACACCCACATAAGTGAATAAGGCTAACATCCCTAATACTAATTGTGGGTATTTCATTGCACCCCATCCATCGGCATTTTTTTGTGCCCTAGTATTGGCAAATAATAGTCCAAGGACAACGATTAATAAAGTAGAAACAGTTAAGCCAAGGCCTAAGTAATCCTTTTCGTTGTTCTCTATAAAACGAGTGATAAATTCTGGATCCTCATAACGAGAAAAGATATATGCAAATACAGCAATTAAAATTACCGTAATGGCAATTAAAGTTTTCATCGCTTTACTCGCGGACTCAAAAGAAGAATCGCTTTTTCCGTCAGGTAATTTTTTTGAAAAAAAGAATAATGCTGCAGCCAATAAAAATAGACCTCCAACAAAAACATATAGAATTCTCATAGAATCCAAAGAGTTTTCTTTTTGTGCAAATTCCTCAATATTAACTCCAGCAATCACACCAAATAAGGCAATCGAAACAACTATCGGACCTATTGTCGTTCCTAATGAATTGATTCCACCAGCAAGATTTAGTCTGCTTGATGCTGTATGGGCTTCTCCAAGAGATGCGGCAAAAGGTTGTGCAGAGGTCTGTTGTAAAGAAAAACCCAATGCTACGATGAATAAGGCACCAAGAATAAATAAGTAACTTCCTTCTGTTACAGCTAATATCATTAGTATTGCTCCAAAAGTACTCACTAATAAACCATAAATAATCCCTTTTTTGAATCCCCAAGCATTTAAAATATCCTTTTTCGCTATGCTGCTAAAAATAAAAAGTAAAATTGCACCAATATAATAGGCACCATAAAAAGCAAAATCAATAAGTTGACTCTGAAATTGGTCTAAGCCAAACTTAGCTTTACAAAAGGGGATAAAAATACCATTTGACGCTCCAATGAATCCCCAGAAGAAAAACACGGTAATCAGCGTGTAAAGGGCGGAATTATTGGACTTTGTTTGTTCTATACTCATAGTTCTTCAAGAATTAGGATTTAGGGTTAATTAATTTTTAGTTATCAAGAGCGTAAATATATTTGTTAACCAAACTAAAAAAAAACAATTTAGGATAAATTACATTAAATTTATAGAATATTCACTTTTTATGAAATAATGCTGAATTTTATTTAACAATTTGGCCGTTTTAGACTAAGTGCAGAATTTAATTGTATTTAGAGTTATTTTTTTACTCCAGTAGTGTTCTGGGTTAAATTAATTTTCGTAGATGAGAAATATTATTATTGACTAAAAACTGCAAAAGCGATTTGTAATGTCGTACCATTTTTTGAAAAAAAGCATATCTTTAGAGATTAGTCTAAAAAGATAGAAAAATGAAAAGCACTTCAATTAGCACTATGGACTTAAGTTATAGTATGCCAGGTCAGTTTGAGGAGACTAGGTTTGAAAAAATTCACAATGTAATTTTTCACAAATCGAGACAAGCCTCCGTAATCATCGCCCAAGAAATTGGGCTATTGATTAAGTCCAAACAACTGAAAAACAAGTCTTGTGTGCTTGGATTGGCAACAGGTTCATCTCCTATAGAAGTCTATGAAGAGTTAGTTCGAATGCACAAAGAAGAAGGGCTTAGTTTTAGCAATGTTATTACTTTTAATTTGGATGAATATTATCCCATGACCAAAGAGAATAACAATAGTTATCATTATTTTATGCATCAGCATCTTTTTGATCATATTGATATTAAGAGCGAAAACATAAATATTCCTGATGGGATGGCGCCCATTTCAGAGCTTACTCAATATTGTCTTGATTATGAAAAGCGTATTAAAGATGCAGGAGGACTTGACTTTCAATTATTAGGAATAGGTCGAACTGGTCATGTAGGTTTTAATGAGCCGGGATCTCATATTAATTCTGGTACCAGAATTATAACCTTGGATCATATTACAAAAATTGACGCTTCTTCTGATTTCAAAGGTGTGAATAATGTCCCTAAGAGGGCAATTACCATGGGAGTATCTACAATTTTAAAATCTAAGCGAATTGTTTTGATGGCTTGGGGTCAAAATAAGGCGGATATTGTTAAAAGAACGATTCAAGGAGATGTAAGTTCAGAAATTCCTGCTACTTTTTTGCAGAATCATGCAAACGTCACTTTCGTTTTGGACCAGTCTGCCGCCTCAGAATTGACACGATTTAAAACACCTTGGTTAGTTCGTGATTGTATTTGGACGACCGAATTAAAAAGCAAGGCGATCGTTTGGCTCTGCCAGGAAACAAAACAATCCATTTTAAAATTAACAGACAGGGATTACAACAATAATGGAATGTCTGACCTTTTGGCCGCGGAAGGGTCTGCTTATGATTTGAATATAAACATGTTCAATGTTTTACAACACACCATTACTGGGTGGCCAGGAGGAAAACCAAATACGGATGATACCTACAGGCCTGAGCGTGCGAGCCCGGCTAAAAAGCGAGTCATCCTTTTTAGTCCCCATCCCGATGATGATGTAATTTCCATGGGGGGTACATTTTCTAAATTAATAAAACAAGGTCATGATGTTCATGTAGTCTATCAGACCTCGGGGAATATTGCCGTTGCAGATGACGAGGCCTTAAAATTTGCCGAAGTGTGTCAAGATTTTTTAGGTGCTAAGAATATAAATTTTAAGGAGGTTATAGATTTTTTAAACAACAAACAGGAAAATGAAGTTGATTCGATTGAAGTCAGAAAACTGAAAGCATTTATAAGAAGACGTGAATCATACGCTGCGACCAGATACATTGGATTAAAAGATGAAAACATTCATTTTCTAGATATGCCGTTTTATGAAACAGGAAACATAAAGAAAAAACCTTTGGGTACCGAAGATACAGCCTTGGTAAAAAATATTATTGCAAAAATTAAACCGCATCAGGTTTTTGCAGCCGGCGATCTTGCTGATCCGCATGGAACGCATGAAGTTTGTTTAAATGCTGTTTTTGCAGCTATGGCCTCATTAAAACTTGAGGTTTATATGAATGAATGTTGGTTATGGCTATACAGAGGTGCTTGGCACGAATGGGAAATACACGAAATTGATATGGCTGTTCCACTAAGCCCTGACGAAGTTTTGTTAAAGAGAAATGCTATACTGTACCATCAATCACAAAAGGACAAGGTAATGTTCCAAGGGAACGATTCGAGAGAATTTTGGGTAAGAGCGGAAGATCGTAATAATGATACTGCCAAACTGTACGACGCCTTAGGCCTTCCAGAATATGAAGCTATTGAAGCTTTTAAGCGTTTTGACTATTAATTAATTTGCTGCTAATTTTTTGATCCTATGAAATATATTTTTTTTTTATTACTATCTGTTTTTATTTCGAATGCTCAAACCAAAAAAGAACAACTTGACTTGATGCCTTGGCCCAAAAACATCGAATTAACCGCTGGAAACTTTGCTATTAGCAAAAATTTTAAAGTGAATATAACGGGAAATCCTAATGCTAGACTTTTTTTAGCAGCAACAAGGTTCTTAAGACGATTAGACGGAAGAACAGGTATGTTTTTTGAGCAAGCCTTTTTGACTAAAGTAAATGAAGTTCCTGAAGCGCAACTGCAAATCAATTGTATTCGATCTGGGATAATTGGAATTAACGAAAATGAAAGTTACGAGCTTTCTATTGACTCTACTAAAATAGTAATTAATGCAGAAACCGATCTAGGCGCTATGCATGGTCTAGAAACGATATTGCAATTGCTGCAAAACGATAGTAATTCATTTTACTTTCCATCAGTAAACATAGAGGACTCTCCAAGGTTTACTTGGAGAGGCTTAATGATTGACGCAGCAAGACATTTTCAACCAGTTGACGTAATTATGAGAAACTTAGATGCAATGGCAGCCATGAAAATGAATGTTTTTCATTGGCATTTAGCAGATGATCAAGGTTGGAGGATTGAAATGAAAAATCTTCCAAAATTGATTGAATTGGCCTCTGATGGTAATTATTATACGCAAGAGGAAATTAAAGGTGTCGTAAAGTATGCAGCGAACAGAGGTATACTTGTCATTCCAGAGATAGATATACCAGGTCATGCGTCGGCTTTACTTTCGGTATATCCAGAAATTGGAAGTAAAATAGATAATGGAGTTGGGTCTTATTCGGTTCAACGAGGATCAGGAATTTTTAATGCCACATTAGACCCATCAAATCCAGAAACATATAAACTGATAAGTGCTATTTTTGATGAGGTATGTCCTTTATTTCCTAGTGACTATTTTCATATTGGAGGTGATGAAAACAATGGCAAAGAATGGAATGTAAACCCCAAAATACAAGAGTTTAAAAAAACACACAATTTAGCAAATAATCATGATTTGCAAACTTATTTTAATATGCAGTTAGTCCCAATGTTGAAAAGGCACGGTAAAAATGTGATGGGATGGGAAGAAATAATGACTAAAGACATGTCAAAAGACGCCATAATACAAGCATGGCGAGGAACAAATGAAGGTGAGGCTTCTGGAGGTTCTTTGATTACCGCAGCAAAAAACGGGTACAAAACAGTTTTGTCAAATGGCTTTTATATTGATTTAATGCTGGGCGTAGAGCAACATTATACGAATGATCCAATTCCCAAAAACAGCAAGCTCACTACTGAAGAAAAAGCTAGAATTCTAGGAGGAGAAGCAGAGATGTGGAGCGAACTTGTTACTCCATTAAATATTGATTCAAGAATATGGCCCAGAACAGCGGCAATAGCAGAACGATTATGGTCTAGCGGCGAGATCACCGATTTGAATAGTTTGCATAAACGGTTAAAGACTGTTTCCTTCAGACTGGAAGAACTTGGGATTACCCATATCAGAAACAAAGAAGTGATTTTAAGAAATATCAGTAACAATCAGTCGACAGTTCCGATAAATGATTTATCCAATGTTTGTGAACCCTTAAAGAATTATTCTCGCAATGGTGGTGGAAAAAAATATCGGATGCATTCGCCGCTAAGCTTATTTGCAGATGCTTGTACAGCAGACGCGTCTGATGCTTACGATTTTGACAAGGCCGTTATTGCTTATTTCGATCATCATAGTAAGGTAAATCAAGTTGCGGTGACTGACTTTTTTAGAAAATGGATTGACATGTATAAGAGTTTAATTAACTTAAGTTCCAATGCACCTTTGGTTCAGCCCATCTTGCCTTTGTCTAAAAGTCTAAGTGAAATATCGGAGCAACTTTTGCTTATGATTGAGTCAAAAAAATTGATTGAACCTGCATTGTTGAATGATTTATTGGAAAAATGTAACTCTAAAAAGAATGCCGATGTGGAACTGGCAGTATATAACAGCTTGAAGAAATTTTCGAAAATGCATTAGGCTAATTTTCTTCTTTGTTATGATTATGATAAGCTTTTATTAGGACTATTTCTAAGATGTTAAAAATAGCTTTAAGTAGAATCCAATTCGTTAAAATGTGCATTTGTAGACAGAAAAACGAGTTATTTTTTGTACTTTTGCAAAAAATTTTACACTAAATATTTATGTTAACAGTTAATAATTTATCAGTTCAATTTGGCAAACGAATTTTGTTTGATGAAGTAAATACAACCTTCACACATGGTAATATTTATGGAGTTATCGGGGCCAACGGAGCTGGAAAATCAACATTTCTTAAAATAATTTCAGGTGAAATGGATCCTACATCAGGACACATTCATTTAGAGCCGGGGAAACGTATGTCGGTTTTAAATCAAAACCACAATGTGTTTGACGAGCATACCGTATTGGAAACCGTAATAATGGGGAACAAAACTTTATATTCTATCAAAAAAGAAATGGATGAACTCTATTTAGACTATAATGACAAAAATGCTGATAGAATAGGGGAGTTGCAAGTTCAGTTTGAGGAAATGAGCGGTTGGAATGCTGATTCTGATGCCGCTTCCATGTTATCAAATCTTGGAATTACAGAAGAACACCATTATACGTTAATGGGAGATCTTGAGGGGAAAATAAAAGTTCGTGTCCTTCTGGCACAGGCACTTTTTGGGAACCCTGATTTACTTATTATGGATGAACCGACCAACGACTTAGACTTTGAAACTATTGCTTGGCTGGAAACTTTCTTGGCGAATTATGAGAATACAGTTATCGTTGTATCGCATGACCGTCACTTTTTAGACTCCGTTTGTACGCATATTTCTGATATTGATTTTAGTAAAATAAACCATTATTCAGGAAATTACACTTTCTGGTATGAATCTAGCCAATTAGCTGCAAAGCAACGGGCACAGCAAAATAAAAAAGCAGAAGAAAAGAAACAAGAATTAGAAGAATTTATACGTCGTTTTAGCGCGAATGTGGCCAAGTCAAAACAAGCCACTTCTCGTAAAAAAATGATTAGTAAATTAAATATATCTGAAATCAAACCTTCGAGTCGTCGTTATCCCGCGATTATATTTGATCAAGAGCGTGAAGCCGGAGATCAAATATTAAACGTTCAGGGTTTGAGCGCTTCAATTGATGGAGAAGTACTGTTTAAAAACGTTGATTTGAACATGGCAAAAGGAGATAAAATAGTTTTATTCTCTAAAGATTCCCGCGCTACAACTGCTTTTTATGAAATATTAAATGGAAACAGAAAAGCTGATACCGGAACTTTTAGTTGGGGAGTGACAACAAACCAGGCCTATTTGCCAGTAGAAAACCATTCTTTTTTCGAGAGTGATTTGTCATTAGTTGACTGGTTGCGCCAATGGGTAAAAACAGAAGAGGAACGTGATGAGGTAAATATTCGTAGTTTTCTAGGTAAAATGATTTTCTCTGGAGAAGAGGCTTTGAAAACTTGTCGAGTATTGTCAGGGGGAGAGAAAGTACGTTGTATGTTATCCAGAATGATGATGGAAAGAGCCAATGTTTTAATGATTGATGAACCAACAAACCACTTGGATTTAGAGTCTATTACCGCATTTAACAATTCATTGAACAACTTCAAAGGATCAGTAATTTTTACAACTCATGATCATGAATTTGCACAAACTGTGGGAAATCGAGTAGTAGAGCTAACGCCTAATGGAGCAATAGACAGTTATATGACCTTTGACGAATACTTAGATGACGAAAAAGTTAAGGAATTAAGAGTGAAAATGTATTCGAAATAGAAGAAATACGAATGATTTATTATCGAGCTCCTGCAATTCAATTGTAGGAGCTTTTTTTATTTCTTATCTATCCCGTCCTGAAAAATAAATTTAAAAACTAATAATAGAATATTAAGCGACCAAAAGAATCAGTTATTTAATTCATGTAAATTTTCATAAAATAGGGTAGTAATTTAATTGCTTATCATAAAATCATATAATATTTAATAAAAAATTATGTTTTTGGTAGTAAAAAAATATATTTTTGATTTTTATAATTTAAAAATTTATTTGATGACTAGTATTACCTCCAATTTTAAATCTTCACGTATAGAAATAGTTGATGCATTACGGGGATTTGCTATTATGTCTATTATGCTATTGCACAATGTGGAACATTTTGAATATTATAATTTTCCAGAATTTTTCCCTGAATGGTTAAAAGCAACGGATAAAATAGTTTGGGATACTATGTTTTTCCTCTTTGGTGGAAAGTCGTATGCTATTTTTGCTTTGTTATTTGGTTTTAGCTACTATATACAGAATGATAATCAAGCAAAGAAAGGGAAAGATTTTAGAGGACGATTTTTCTGGCGTATGCTACTTTTATTAATTTTTGGAATTGTAAACACGGCCTTTTATCAAGGTGATATTCTAACTTTATATGCCTTTTTAGGACTATTGTTAATTCCGGCTACCAATTGGAGTACCAAATCTGTTTTTATTACGGCAGTTATTTTGATATTGCAACCTTTGGAGTGGGCTCGTTGTATCTATTATGTTGTAAATCCAGATTATGTTTCTGCTCCTAATTTATCTGAGAGCTATTACCAAAGTATTGGTTTTTATATGAAAAACGGTTCGTTTTCGGATTATGTTGTTGGTAATTTGACCTTAGGAAAAGTAGCTTCTTTGTTATGGTCATGGGAAAATGGACGATTTTTTCAGGCTCCAGCATTATTTATGTTTGGAATGCTACTTGGAAGAGAAAAACTTTTTATAACAACAGAAAGATCAATTCAATTTTGGAAGAAAGTTTTACGTTATTCGGTTACTTTATTTATTCCACTTTATTTTTTAAAGACCTATATGGCGGATATAATTATAAGACCAACTTTATCAAATAGACTAGTGATCATATTTGCTTCGTGGTCGAATGTTGCTTTTATGCTAGTACTTGTTGCGACATTTATGTTAGTATATCAAAAAGAGTCTATGAATAAATTCTTAATCAAATTAATTCCTTTTGGAAAAATGAGTTTGACAAATTATATAATGCAATCAATGATAGGTGCTTTTATCTATTATCGGTATGGTTTAGGATTGTTTGAATATACTGGAGCCACTTTCTGTTTAATGATAGGTTTTTGCCTGTTTATAATTCAATTATCATTTTGTAAGTGGTGGTTAAAAACACATAGATATGGACCATTAGAATATCTTTGGCATAAAGCTACTTGGTTATCTATGACAAATGCCAAATGAAATCCATATTCTAGGGTTTTAAATAATAAATCATAAATTTGAATTTGTATATTTGCTGGACAAAATACAATACTTTACTATGACTCAAAAAGTTTTGCTCAATTCCAAAGAAGTCAATATCATTTTACACCGTTTGGCTTGTCAGCTAATTGAGAAACACCTCGATTTTAAAGATACCATTTTAGTGGGGATTCAGCCAAGAGGAACTTTTCTTGCTGAAAGGCTAAAAGGTTTATTAGAGAGAGAATATAGTACTCCTGAAATTAAACTAGGTTATTTAGACATTACTTTCTTTAGAGATGATTTTCGAAGAACTGATAAACCTTTGGAGGCAAATAAGACCAAAATTAATTTTATCGTCGAAAACAAGAAAGTTATTTTTATAGATGATGTCTTGTTTACGGGCAGAAGTATAAGATCAGCATTGACCGCAATCCAATCTTTTGGACGACCATCAGAAATAGAGTTACTTGTGCTAATAGACAGACGTTTTAGCCGTAACCTGCCTATACAACCGGATTATCGTGGGCGTCAAGTGGATGCCATAAACAATGAGAAAGTAAAGGTGAACTGGAAAGAAAATGACGTTGAAGATGTAGTTTATTTAATTACCAACTAACCAGTTAACGTTCAAAAAAGCAAGCGGATAAAACAATAATAATTGTAAAAGAATGAAAGAATTAAGCGTAAATCATCTATTAGGGATAAAATATATTAACAATAGTGATATCGACCTTATTTTTGAAACAGCCGATCATTTTAAAGAAGTCATCAATCGTCCTATTAAGAAAGTGCCTTCCTTACGAGATATTACTATTGCCAATATATTCTTTGAAAATAGTACTCGGACCAAACTTTCTTTTGAATTAGCCCAAAAAAGATTGTCAGCTGATGTCATCAGTTTCTCAGCGGCTCAATCTTCTGTAAAAAAAGGAGAAACTCTTATTGATACCGTAAACAACATACTTTCTATGAAAGTTGATATGGTTGTAATGCGCCACGCCAATCCTGGTGCTGCTTATTTTTTGTCGAAAAACGTAAAGGCGAGCATAATAAATGCAGGAGACGGTGCACACGAACATCCTACTCAGGCCTTGCTGGACAGTTATTCGATTAGGGAAAAGCTTGGTGAAGTTGCAGGTAAAAAAGTCGTTATTGTGGGAGATATTTTACACTCGAGAGTAGCATTGTCTAATATATACGCCTTGCAGATGCAAGGGGCTCAAGTAAAAGTTTGTGGACCCAAAACACTAATTCCAAAACACATTGAATCACTTGGAGTAACAGTTGAACCAAACTTGAGAAAAGCATTAGAATGGTGCGATGTTGCTAATATGCTTCGAGTTCAAAATGAACGAATGGACGTGAATTTTTTTCCTTCAACGAGGGAATATGCGCAACAATATGGTCTAGATAGAACTTTATTGGATTCCTTAAGCAAAGAAATTGTCATAATGCATCCGGGTCCAATAAATAGAGGAGTAGAGATAAGCTCTGAAGTTGCTGACTCGCATCAATCCGTGATTCTAAATCAAGTTGAAAATGGGGTTGCAATTAGAATGGCAGTAACCTATCTTTTGGCCTCAAAAATTCAGTAATTTCAAAAATCTTCACTAACTTAGTTACATAGTAATCTTGAAAATATAACTCGATGAAAGTAGATCAAAAAGAACACACGATTACAATAAAAGACACTCAACGCGATTTTACTTCTTTTTTGATGAAAGTAACGCATCAATATAAAACATTCGAAAAGCATAATATAATTATTGACCTCTCGTATCATAGGGGTTTGACTATAAATGATATCAAACTGTTTTTACCATTATCTGAAGAACATAAAAAATCAAAAAAATCTTTTGTAATAGTGGGCTCAGACATTGATTACAATGCAATTCCTGATAAACTTACTGTCGTACCCTCTGCACTCGAGGCAAACGACATTATAGAAATGGAAGAAATTGAGCGTGATCTGGGTTTTTAAAAGGTTTATATTTATCAAAAAAAAGTAATAATGGATTTTTTTAGTAATAAGAATCGACCAAATTTTGTTAGAATTATAGTTTTAATTGCTTCCATATCGTTATTGATATTCAATTTTTATCTTTCTTATATAAACTGGGAAATTAATTATTTAGCAATATCCTCGAATATTTTAATAATTGCAGCAATGGCGCTGGGAATTTATACTCATAATAAGACTTCTCAATAAATGAATAATTGTAGTAAAATTTGAAACTAACAATCTTAGGTTGCTACGCAGCAACTCCGCGAACATTTACCAATCCAACTTCTCAAATTTTAGAAATTAAAAATAGACTTTTTCTTATCGATTGTGGAGAGGGAACCCAAGTGCAGCTTCGCAAAAATAAAATTAGGTTTTCTAAAATAAATCATATTTTTATTTCTCACTTGCATGGGGATCATTTTTTTGGATTGGTGGGTTTAGTATCCACTTTTACCTTGCTCAACCGAGCAACTGATCTTCATATTTATGGCCCTAAAGGGCTTAAGGAAATTATTAAGCTACAATTACGTTTGTCTAATTCTTGGACAAATTATGGTTTGCATTTCCACGAATTGGAATCAAATGAAAGCCAATTAATCTTTGAAGATGATAAAGTTACAGTAAAAACGATTCCTTTAAAGCACAGGATATATACTAATGGTTTTTTGTTTGAGGAAAAAAAAGATAAAAGGAAACTAAATCTAGATGCTGTCCAAAATTTTAAAATTGATAGTTGTTATTATCAAAATATTAAAAATGGAAAAGATATCGTCTTGGAAGATGGCAGGTTTATTGAAAACAGCCAACTAACATTTGATCCTATACCGCCAAAGAGTTATGCATTTTGTTCGGATACTGCTTATGATGAAAGTATACTTCCCTTAGTGAATGAGGTTGATATCTTGTATCACGAATCTACTTTTTTGCAATCCGAAGAAAATTTGGCTAGAAAAACATTGCACTCCACGGCAAAAGAAGCTGCAACCATTGCTTTGAAGGCAAACGTCAAACAGTTAATTCTGGGACATTATTCTACTCGATATGAAAATATAAATGTATTTAAAGATGAAGCTCAAACTATTTTCTCCGAAGTGCTATTGGCAGATGATGGAAAAAATTTTGATTTTTGAGAATTAAAAAATAAAATAATTTAAAAAGAAAAAACATGAATGATCTGAGTAATTATAGAAAATCCTATGAAAAGAGTGAATTGTTAGAGGATAACATACCCGAAGATCCAATAAACTTATTTAATAGATGGTTTCATGAAACGGAAGAATTTGGTGGAGCAGAAGAGGTTAATGCAATGACTGTCGCCACAGTGGGTTTAGATGGATTTCCTAAATCTAGAGTTGTTTTATTGAAAAGATTTACTGAGGAAGGATTTATTTTCTATACCAATTATAATTCAGAGAAGGGCAGGGCTATTGCCGAAAACCCTAAAGTATGTCTTTCTTTTTTCTGGCAGTCAATGGAACGACAGGTCATAATAAAAGGTACTGCACAAAGAACATCTGAAGTCACTTCAGATGTCTATTTTGACTCTAGACCTGAGGGGAGTAAATTGGGCGCTATAGTTTCAAATCAAAGCGAAGTGGTGCCTTCTAGAGCTTATTTAGAAGAAAGCTTACAACAATTAGAAAAAGACTTTGACAGTATGGTTATTCCAAGACCAAAGCACTGGGGTGGCTATTTAATTGTTCCTGAAGAAGTTGAGTTTTGGCAAGGAAGACCGAATCGCTTACATGATAGAATTCGTTATACGAGTCAAGATAATTTTTCTTGGAAAATAGAAAGATTATCGCCATAATATAAGAATAATATTATTTTATAACTAAAATGACGTAGTTAGTCGATAAAATAGTGTGTTTTAACGGAAAAGTATATATGTTTAGAAAGAATTAGAACACATATTATTTTAACCTAAAGGAGTTTGCCCCACAATCTACTTTAAACTTAAACTACTATATTATGAAAAAACAGTATTACGTGCGATATTGTTGTTAATAGTTATATTCACAATGAACTCGTGTTCTTCTGATGCTTCAGAAGCATCTGTGGTAGAAGCAAAATCCCAAGAGGTGTTTAACTACAATTATAGAGCATACGAATTAGAGACGATGAAGTTGATAAATGATTATAGAGTTAGTGCCGGTTTAAATACTTTACAATAGATAAACCATATTTCATATAAATCAGAACAGCATGATCAATATATGATTGCCAATAACGTTGTTAATCATAATGATTTTGTTGCCCGTTCAGAGAGCATAATCAATGTTCTGGGAGCCAAAAAAGTTGGAGAGAACATAGCTATAATTACAGCTCACCTCAGGCAGCTTTTAATGCATGGTTAAATAGTCCTTGCCATAAAGTAAATATAGAAGGTAATTTCACTCATTTTGGAATTGCCATAATGTATTGACCCCTTAAATAATCGGACACAATTATAAATCAAAAACTATAATTTTGTACGATGGAAAAACGAAAAT
>NZ_JBGQOE010000021.1:0-56193 GCF_052113685.1 Flavobacterium sp. W22_SRS_FP1 | reverse complement strand
CACCAGTTGCAGTTGCAGTTAAAGTTTGTGTTGTAGTTCCATCTGTACACACAGTTTGATTGCTTGCAGTTGGCGCAGCAGGCGCATCATTTATTGTTAATACAACCGCAGTTCTAGTTAAAGAAGAACAAGTTGCGTTAGAAGCTTGAGCGTATACTGTTTTAGTTGCAGCAGTAGTACTTATTAAAGTTGCTGTAGTTGTGTTTCCACCAGTTTGTGCATCATACCAAGTGATTGTAGCACCTTCTGGTACGGTTGCCGTTGCTGTTAAAGTTTGTTCAACATCAGATTGACATACTGTTACATCCACTGGAGCAGTTGGAGCTGCAGGAGTTGCTGGTTGAGCAGCGATAGTTTTGGCAGTGGGTAACGAAGTACAGCTTACTGCATTAGTAGTTGTTACATTATAGGCACCAGCGGCTAAACCTGCAAAAACTCCAGTTGCATTTGTTACAGCTGCTACAGCAGGATTTGTTCCAGTAACAGTATAGGTAATTCCGGTTGCATTGGCAGGAGCAGTAACAGTAATCGTTCCAGTGGCTACTGCACAAGTTGGATTAGTTACAGTTGCAGTTGGCGGATTAACTAAAGCAGGTTGAGATATGGTTACTGATAATTCAGGCGAAACACACTTATCAGCATCTGTTACAATTACATTATATGTACCAGCGGAAAGGCCGGATTGGTCTTCGTCGGTCGGTTGTAAACCACTTCCGTTTTCAGTTGTCCAAGCATATGTGTATTTAGATCCTCCTGTTGCGGTAATATCAACGCTCCCCGTACCTCCATTGCAAGTAGGGTTTATTGTAACTCCTGTAACTTTGATATCTATCACCTTAACATCGAACAAACACTCATCAACAATTGGGCTTCCAGATAATGGGGTATATGTTGCTGTATATTTAACTGGAGTGGTTCCAGTAGAAAAAAGATCTCCAGGCTTGTGAGTAGAAGTAACTGCAAAGTTAATTCCCCCTGTACAAGCCGTACCTACTATATAAGCATTATAAAATACCCTGTCAACCTCAATTTTATCTCCTCCTCCAATAGTAGAGCTTGAAAAATTAAATTTCAATTTATATAAGCCACTGGCTACATCTGTATTTAGAATGGTTAAGGTTTTCTTACCACTGGTACTAATATTGGGTAGTGAATAGGTTTTAATCACCGCATTAGTAGTTGGATTCAGTACTATTAAAGACCATGTAAGTGAATTTGTAACGTCTTTTAATTCAATATTAACATCAGTTCCGTTTCTATTGTCAAAGTATTGCTGTGGACCGATGAAAAATGAGTCGGTTTCTTTACTTCCAACATTGCCTTGAGATTGAAATAATCTTAAATTATCTCCTCCTCCAACTCTTTGCGTGTAATTAAAAGTCCAACAACTTGAACTGAATGAACTTTCAGGTAAATTAAAATCCACGACATAAGAATATTTATCAGCCTCTAAACGTGTACAACATTGGTATGAAAAACTTGGCGGAGTCCAGGAAACTGCTTTTTGTCCTCCAGTACCATCATTGCATACTGGAGCTAAATCTGAAGGGGGACAATTAGCTTTACGAATAGCGCAAGTACTTACAGCTGGCTCTGTTAGTATGACTTGGATTGTCTTACCACAATCGTTTTGGTCAGTTATCGTTAAATTATAAGTACCCGCTCTTAAACCTGTTAAATCTTTATTTGAAGATGCAAAAGCAGCTGGTCCAGACCAAGCATAACTGTAGGTTGGTTCTCCTCCTGAAGGCGTAATCTTTATTTCGCCGTCGCTGCTTCCATTACATATTAAATCTACCTTGTTTACCGCCACTGAAATAGGAGGGTTTACTGTGATTGTAGAAATATATTTTGCCGTAATTGGATTTGCACAAGTGCCGGATGGGGTACTTTTAACGGTTAGTGTAACTTTGTATATTGTAGTCGAAGAAATTATAGAAGGTACTGTTATATTAGTTGTAGGACTATTTGCTGAGGAAAATGAAAGTGCACCGCCGTTTCCTGATAAAGTTTCAGACGCCCAAGCATAAGTAATAGTACCTGTTGCACCAGTAACTGAAGCGGAAGCAGAAATAACTGCAGCAGGACAAGCAGATTCTGTATTTGCTAAATTTGTCACAGTAATCTGCGGCGCTTTTTCTAAAGCTGATTGTAATAGAAAGTTTCCAAATAAACGGGCTTCGCCAACCCACTCGGGATTATTACCGCTGCTTATATGTGAGCCTTGATATAAGACTGAACCATAGTTTGAATTACCATAAGCTGGACCATAAGCTATTATAGCTGCTTTTCCAGAAGATTTATTATTAATAACGTCCGGATGTGTTGGGTCATAAAAACCAACCGTAGTGCTTGGCCTCCATGCACCATTATTAAGAGGTAAATAAACACTTTCAGAATTACCATCTAGCGCGTTATGTATTTTTCCCATAAATTGCATAATAGGATTTGATGCCGAAGATAAATCGTAAAGCACTTTATCCTTATCAAAGCCTTTCTCGTGTACAGGAAGTGTGGGAGTGAAGATACTCGTTGAACCATCATCTTTATAAGGCATCAAGCCTATTGTTGATAAAAAATTTAATTTTGAATTTGATTTACCAGTAGTTGTTAGGCTTTCAGAAATACTGACATCATGGCAACCCATCCACACATTTCCACCTCTTAAAACAAAGTCATGTATTATATTTACATCTGCCTGACTCCAATTTTTATCGGGCTCTGTATGATGTGACAATACATAAAACTGGTCACAAACTGTAAGATTTTCAGGCTTTCCAACTCGAAATGAGCCTAATATTCCTGCTCTATTGTAAAAACCTATTTCAATATCTGTTGAAGCTGTTGAGTTTAAATTTCCATCTTTCGGATAAATTACAATATTAGGAAATGAAGTAATTATTCCTCGTACTGGTGCATTAGTAATTGCATCTAACTGCCAATACACTGTCAGTCCAGGATTTGCAGTTACCCAAGATTGAATAATTGGTCCCGCTGTATCCATGAATTCAGCAGCAATCAAGAAAGGTCCTGCTTTTAGGTCTTTATTTCCAGTTGAAATAGTACCCGTACGTGTTGTTTTACCCGAAACTGAAAAGTCTTTCTGATCAACTTTATTTGATTCACTACCAAAATTTTTGTTAGGGTCGATTATCCAATTTATGGGAATTCCACTTTTTACTAATTCATATACTAGGCCATAAGGTTTTAAAGCATTATTATCTGTTTGAGGCGTAATACCCATGTCAATAACTGCAGCTCCTGCTTTAAAATTGGTATAAGTGGTTTGTGAATAAGCATTACCAACGAAGAAAAAGAAGGTTAGTAAAAGAAAAGTAATTTTATTCATAATGTTATTTTTAAATGTGATTTGGGGGGATACATTATAATACTATTCTAAAAAAAATAATAGTGAATTAATGAACGAATGTAATTACATTAACTAAACATTAATTACATTTTCCTTTATCAACCAAAAAACTCGATAAACGGCATGTTTTTAATACTTTTTTGTTAAAAAAGACAGAGAAGTTATCGTTAGAATCCGGTATTTAACTAAATATTTGTTAATTTAATCTCTATTAAAGCAATTCTAAAGCAATTATTTTAACAAATTAATTAATAATGTAGCGTTACTATTTAATATAATTCACTGTTTTTAAAGCTTTTATGTATTTTTTACTGCGAGACATGAAGCTATTGCTGACTTTTTTGTTTTCACCTATTGTTTTTTGAGGAGTATATTGTTTTTCCTGCTAAGCCAAAAATTTATTATAAAACAGCAGATTTTTATGGTTAAATATTTAGTTTACAAACGTTTATCTATTTTTTTTACGAAAATTAATTAATTAATAAAGTGATATAAAAACAAAAAAAGTATAAAATGATTATTTCAAAAGGCGAATGGAATTATGTAGTTTTTAATTAAAAAAAGCAAGTACACTAAATTATATTGTACCTTCTATGCGACATTACTCTTATTTAAATTAATTAGAAAATTTTATCTATGAAAAATCTAATATTGATTCGACATGCTAAGTCTTCCTGGGAGGCTCCGCTCCAAGATATTGATAGACCATTAGACCAAAGAGGAATTAAGGATGCTCACCTGGTTTCTTTAAATATTCACGATTTTATCCCTAAAACGTACCTACTTTGGAGCAGCATAGCTAAAAGAGCTGTGGACACTGCGGGAATTTTTGCGCAAAATATTTTATATCCCATCCAAGACATCGTTTATAAAGAAGATCTTTATACTTTTGACGAAAAACATTTGGAAAAATGCATCAAATCCTGTGACAATAAAATTGATAGTTTGATTATTTTTGGGCATAATCCAGCAATAACGAATTTTGTTAATAAATTTGGGACTGTTTTAATTAATAATGTGCCTACCTGCGGTTTTGTATCTTTGCAATTCGATACGGATTATTGGGAGAAAATTGAGAAGGCTAAAACCAAAAAAATAATAGTTCCAAAAGATTTTAAATAATACATATAGTGCAAGAAATAAAATATTTAGATAGAGAAAAGAGTTGGTTAGCATTTAATGCAAGAGTACTTCAGGAAGCCGCTGACGAATCAGTACCACTTTTAGATAGACTGCGGTTTTTAGGAATTTTTTCAAATAATTTAGATGAGTTTTTTAGGGTTCGGTTTGCAGCAATAAGAAGATTAAGTCTCTCTGGTAAATCAGGCGAAAAAATTCTTGGAGGCATCTCAGCACAACAATTAGTCAAAGACATTACTGAAATTGTAATTAATCATCAAACAGAAAGCTTATTGATTCTAAAGGAAATTGAAGACGAACTTCAAACTAAAAATATTTTCATTATCAAAGAAGATGAAATTTCTGAAGAGCAAGAAATATTTTTAAAAGATTTCTTTATTCAACAATTAAGTCCGGAATTAGTTACTATTATACTGAATGATTTATCAGAGTTTCCTTTATTACGAGATAATATAGGTTATTTAGCTATCAAGTTAGTAATGAAAAAAGATTCGGAGGTTCGTTATGCAATTATCGAAATTCCAAAAACGATGAATCGATTCGTTGTTTTACCTTCCTACCTTAATAAGCAATACGTTATCCTTATAGATGATGTAATTCGTCATAATTTAAAAAGTATTTTTAATATTTTTGACTACGAAAGTGTTTCGGCACATATGATAAAAATTAGTCGTGACGCCCAGCTAGATATTGATAGCGACTTGAGTAAGAGTATGCTTGAAAAAATCTCTATCAGTGTAAAGGACAGATTAGTAGGGGAGCCCGTTCGTTTTATTTACGATCAAATGATAGGAAAAGATACGCTGGCCTTTTTCTTAGAAAAAATGAAAATTGTTTCTACAGATAGTATTATCCCTGGCGGAAGATATCATAATAGAAGAGACTACATGAATTTTCCAAACTTAGGGAGATTCGATCTTTTATATCAAACAAATGACCCATTACCCATTCCAGGTTTAAGTCTTGAAGGTAGTATTCTAGAAAAAATAAGTCGAAAAGATTATTTATTAAATGCGCCATATCAATCCTTCTCCTATCTTACTAAATTTCTACGTGAAGCTGCGCTAGACCCTAAGGTGACAACTATAAAAATTACTCTTTACAGATTAGCAAAAAATTCCCAAATCATTAGCTCACTTATCAATGCTGCTAAAAACGGTAAAAAAGTAACCGTTCAGATAGAATTACAGGCCCGTTTTGACGAAGCTTCAAATATTTCTTATGCTGAACAAATGCAAACAGAAGGTATTGAACTTATCTTCGGGATAAAAGGCTTAAAAGTGCACAGTAAAATATGTGTTATCGAAAGAATTGAAAAAGGTAAAATAAAACGTTACGGTTTCATCTCAACAGGTAATTTTAACGAGGCAACAGCAAAAATATATACAGATGTCACCCTTTTTACCAGCCATCAACAGATTTTAAAAGATATTGCTAAAATATTTGAGTTTTTTGATATTAATTATAGGATACATCGCTACAAGCATCTTATTGTGTCGCCACATTATACTCGCATGAGGTTTTATAAACTGATTGACCGCGAGATTCTTCATGCACGCGCTGGCCGAAAAACACATATAAAATTAAAAATGAATAGTTTATCTGATTTTGAAATGATCGATAAACTTTATGAAGCCAGTAACGCGGGTGTAAAAATACAATTGGAGGTGAGAGGTATTTGTGCTCTTATACCTGGTATAAAAGGAATGAGTGAAAATATTGAGGCTATTAGTATTGTTGATAATTATTTAGAGCATTCTAGAATTTACATCTTTGGAAATGCTGGGCAAACGGAAGTTTTTATTTCCTCAGCAGACTTTATGAGACGAAATCTTGACGGTAGGGTAGAAGTGACCTGTCCTATTTATGACCAAGGGATAAAAGACGAATTAATTGACAACTTTGATTTAGGATGGAAGGGTAATGTAAAAGCTCGGTACCACTCTTATAAATTGGATAATAAATACCGTGAAAGAAATGACCAGCCTATATTTAGAGCGCAATTAGAAACCTATAAATACTATCAACAAAAAGTTGATTTAGTAGACGAAAAATCATAAAGTGTGAAATATTTATTTTTTACTTATTCTTAAGCAAAATAGTAGATTTAAAATCAGAATAGAGAATGATGAAAATAAAGAAATATGCCGCTATCGATATTGGGTCAAATGCCATGCGTTTATTGATAGTCAATATCGTGGAGCAAGAGGGCAAAGAGCCTCAGTTTAACAAGAGTTCATTGGTGCGCGTGCCTATTCGTCTGGGGCAAGATGCCTTTACGGTGGGTGAAATATCTGAAGAGAATGTTGATAGAATGTGCGATGCCATGAAAGCTTTCAATCTATTGATGAAAGTACATAGAGTAGAGTCTTACAAGGCTTTTGCTACTTCGGCAATGAGAGAAGCGTATAACGGAAAAGAAGTAGTTGATATTATAAAGGATAAAGCAGATATCATAATTGAAATTATAGACGGGAAAAAAGAAGCGGCAATTATCGCTTCAACGGATTTACATCATTTGATAAAAACAGATGAAACCTATCTGTTTGTAGATGTTGGCGGCGGAAGTACAGAGTTTACATTGTTTTCCAATGGTAAACTAGTCAACTCTAAATCATTTAAAGCGGGAACTGTTCGTTTATTAAATGAGATGGTTTGTGACGTGGTATGGGAAGAAATCGAAAAATGGATTAAAATAAATACCGCCGATTTTGAAGAAGTTACACTAATTGGGTCCGGTGGAAATATAAATAAACTCTTTAAAATGTCCGGAAAGTCGCAAGAAAAAGCCTTGTCCTATATTTATTTGAACTCACAATACTCTTTCTTGAATTCATTAACCTACGAGCAAAGGATTTCAGAATTAGGACTCAATCCAGACCGTGCAGATGTAATTGTTCCTGCGACTAGAATCTACCTAAATGCTATGAAATGGAGTGGTGCCCGACATATTTATGTCCCTAAAATAGGACTGTCCGATGGTATTGTAAAAGCAATGTATTACGGTAATATTTAAACAACAGACTTTAAATGGTATAGTTGTTTGAGCTGCATGAAACACAACTGCTGTAATGATAAGCTAGGACTTACAATGTTTAAATAGGCAGATAAAACAAGGTGAAAAACGAATTTTTTCTTTAGTGCTTAATGGAAAAAAAGCAAAGGAAGTAAATGATCTTTAAGATAGAACGGATTTTAAATCAGCAGTTTTAGGCATCTAAATCCAGTCCAAACGTCGTCCTTAAAAGTTCGATATTCGGGTTTATTTCATGAAGTCTATTATACCGGTCTTGGTCATTAAAGTTCTTTCTGTTTTGGACACTTTCGTTTACAATAACCTCTATTGTAATGTCATGATTGTGAAGATGACCGTGCAAATAGCCCAATAACCCCTTTAATTCTTTTTCAAAATCTAATTTCGATCCTTCATTAGGTAATTCAAGTGTGATAGCAACACCGCTTAAAACAGGATCGTTAATGAGTAATAATGATTCCATTATTCTGAAACCTTTTTCTCCTAGTCTTTTAGCGTATTTTGTCCAATGCAGTAACATTTCTGTTTCTGAAAAAGCTTCTGTTGGCAGATGAACTTCTTCCTTTACAAAGGCTTTATTACTTTCTTCTAGTGCTTTTTTGGCACGAACACTAGATAAGGACAATGCCGAAACTTTAGTCTCAGTTGAGCTAGGAGGATTAGTTTTTGCGGGTTCAATGGAATCCAGTTTATGCTCAGGCTTCTCATCTACCGGAGTTTCATCCGCTTTTATAGCAGGAATAACGGCAGCCGCAGTATGCTCAATAGTCTTTGTTTTATCAGCTATTGAATAGTCGTTTTTTCTAAAATGAGTGGGTGGGATTATAAATGCGTCAACTTTTTTTTTTCTCCATCAAAAGTGATAGAGGCTAATTGCATTAGACAAAGTTCAACGAGTAATCGTTGGTTTTGACTGAGCTTAAATTTTAGATCACAATCATTTGCAATTGTAATTCCCTTCAGCAAAAGATCCTGACTGCATTTTTGCGCTTGTAAAGCGTACATTTTTTGTGCTTGTTCTCCAACTTCCAATAATGATAAGGTGGAAGGAGTTTTACTTACTAATAAATCTCTGAAATGAGAAGCTAATCCCGATACAAAATGATGACTATCAAATCCTTTGGAAAGTATTTCATTAAAAGAAACCAATAATTCAGGAATCTTATTTTCAATTATTAAGTCGGTAACCGTAATATAGGTTTCGTAGTCAAGAACATTCAAGTTTTCAGTAACTGCTTGGCGGGTTAGATTAGTACCACAATAAGAAACAACTCTGTCAAAAATAGACAAGGCATCACGCATGGCACCATCTGCTTTTTGGGCAATGATATTTAAAGCATCGTCTTCGTAAACGATTCCTTGACTTGTGGCTACCTCTGCAAGATGTTCTTTGGCGTCTTTTACCGTAATTCTTTTAAAATCAAATATTTGACAACGAGATAATATCGTTGGAATAATTTTATGTTTCTCGGTCGTAGCCAAAATAAAAATGGCATGTTTTGGCGGCTCTTCTAATGTTTTTAAGAAAGCATTAAATGCTGCTGAAGATAGCATATGTACTTCATCAATAATATAAACTTTATACTTTCCAGTTTGAGGGGGAATACGAACCTGATCAATCAAACTCCTGATATCATCAACAGAGTTATTTGATGCTGCATCCAGCTCAAAGACATTAAAGGCAAAATCTTCTGTGGGGTCATCATAACCCGGCTGATTGATTTTTCTAGCTAAAATCCTAGCACAGGTAGTTTTTCCAACTCCTCTGGGACCCGTAAATAACAGGGCAGTAGCAAGATGATTGCTTTCTATGGCATTCAATAAAGTATTGGTAATGGCTTTTTGGCCCACTACATCGTTAAATGTCTGTGGACGGTATTTACGCGCCGATACTACAAATTGTTCCATAGGATTTTTTATTCGAAAGCAAATATAGGCAAAGCGGTTATATTATGGAAAGGATAGTTTGTTTAATTCTAAAATTAACACTTCCAGAAAAGGCGGCTAACTTGTGTTGGTCTGCAGTTACTAAAAAGTTAGAAAATTCAATGTAATAATGGGCTCTACTTCTATTTTTTTGTTGGGTCAGTACTCTGAAATCTGCTGATATATTGAGAAGCAGTTTCTTATAAAACTGGACTCGTCATTATCTACACGCCTTTGTGTAATGCTTATATCAAAGCGTCAGATTAGAGTTTTTTTTATGAGGGATAGTAGAAAATATGTCTTGGATATTAATTAAGAAGGCTTAAGCCCAGCAACTCAAAGTAGAAAATTTTTAGGTGGCCTAATAGTCTATAGTATTAAGGTATCCTAATCTTGGATAACAGAAAGTGATTTGTAGAAAAGAATTAAAGTACTACAGTTTTCTTTTTTTAACCTTCTCATGATTATTTCTAAAATTGTCATCACACGATGGTTAAAATCAGTTCTAAAAACAGCTATTATAGAAATGGAATTTTTGGAAAAGAATCCTCTAATTTTAAAAAAGCAAGTGATAATAGTAATCGTCTTCCTTTACTTATTTCTGTTTTGTATACTCAGTTTAATTAGTACTTCAGCTGCTTCTGAAACGGAGTTAGCAGCAAATCCTGTTACAAACACACCTTTCTTGCCTGATCTTGATTTAATTCCAAATACTACTGCCTCATCATCGGGGTTTGAATTTCCTTCGTACCGATAAACATGAACAATTTCATATTTGTCAGGGTTTTTGGGAATGTCTTCCTCGTGCAGGTTAAAATCGTAGGTAAAACCTAGTTCATTCAATTCATCCAATGCTTTGGAAACCGAGGCATAATGATAGATATTTTTCATAATGTATTATGGTTAGTTATGGAGTTTGAAAAAAGCTTCTCTTTTTAGTATTCAAGAAAAACGATAGCCTTGTCCGTGATTTACTTAATTCTATTTTTCATGCTTATTTGGATTAAGGCTTGGGCAGCTTCAGTAATTGAATTTGCAGAAAAACCGGTTACAAAGACCCCTTTTTTGCCTGAAGAGGATTGTATACCATAAACGACAGCGGCGTCTCCAGGATCAGTATCCCCTTCGTACCGATAAACATGTTTTATCTCATATTTATTGGGGTTTTTTGCTATATCCTCTTGATGAAGATTAAAATCATAGGTAAAACCATTTTCATTTAATTCGTCTAAAGCTTTTGAAACGGTCGCGTAATGATACATTTGTGTCATAATACAGAAAAGGTTAGCGGTTATAGTTTAAAGGTAATTATTTTTTAAATGTGTTTTTACAAAACTGTTGTTAAACTAAATTATTAAAATTGAACTTCATTGATAAATTGTCGTAAATTCGCGGAACAGACCGCCTTATCGCCGTTTTGAGCAATCAAGAAGGAGGAAAGTCCGGACACCATAGAGAAGCATAGCGGGTAACACCCGTCGGTTTTGTCCGCAAGGACCAGATTAGGACAAGTGCAACAGAAAGTATGTACAGGTAATGCTGTAGTGAAACCAGGTAAACTCTATGCGGTGAAATATCAAGTATATCAGCATTTAAGGGCGTCTCGTCCGTTGTTGAAGGGTAGATAGTTTGAGCTTATGAGTAATTGTAAGCCTAGATAAATGATAAGGGTTCGCCTCGGCGAATACAGAATCCGGCTTATAGGTCTGTTTTTTTTTATATTATTGAAATATTTTAGAAATATAAGTATTGTAAATCATAAGAAGAGAACCAGTATGAAATTAAATTTCAATAATTTCAATAATTTCTATACTGCTTAATGGTTTAATTATTATTACAAATCTTAAGGTATGCAAACAAGGATAGGGATTTTAGGATTAGGCGGTGTGGGCGGTTTTTTTGGTGGACTTTTAGCAAAAGCATATAAAGAGTCGGAGCAAATAGAAATAATCTTTATCGCTCGTGGAGAAACTCAAAAGGCAATAGCAGAATCAGGTTTGAAAATTATAGCTGATGAAAATGAGACTGTAGTATTTCCGAGTATCGTTTCAAATGACCCGGAAGTTATTGGGAAACTGGACTATCTTATTTGCGCCACAAAGACTTATGACATTGAAGATAGTCTGCAATCAACAAAAAAATGCATTAACAAAAACACTATTATTCTCCCACTATACAATGGTGTCGACGCTCCAGAACGAATAAGTAACTTATTTCCTGACAATAAAGTGCTACAGGGTTGCGTTTATATTGTTTCAATGATTGAAGCTCCAGGTGTCATAAAAAAAGTGGGGCCCTATCAGAAACTATTTTTTGGGTCCAGAACCGCTTCGATTTATAAACTGAATGCACTCCAAGCTATTTTTAAAAAAGCGAGTATAGATAGTCAGCTTATCGACGCAATAGAAGAAACTGTTTGGGAAAAATTCATATTTATTTCAGCTTTGGCATCGGCAACTTCGTACTTGGATCAGAATATCGGAGAGATTTTAGAAAATGAATCGAACCGTAAATTTTACCTTTCTTTGCTCAACGAAATCACCATGATTGCGGCAATAAAAGGATTGGAATTGCCCAAGGATATCATAATGAAAACAATTGTCAAATTAGAGAAAATGCCGCATGAAGCCACTTCTTCGATGCATCGTGATGTATTAGCAGGTCGCAAATTCGAACTCGAGTCATTGACCGAGTTTGTTGTCAATGAAGGTGTAAAATATGAAATGGAAACACCGAGTTATAATTTGGTTTTGGATAAATTGATTGGAATAGTTGCAGAAAATTAATTTTTTAGTTTGAGGTCTGAAAACTACCTTTTCAGTACGTGACAAGTCTACAAAAGCCTTTCTTTTTTAATAAGAATTTTTACAAATAAATTAAAACAGTAATAATCATTCTTCCTCCTTATCACTTTGCATTAAGTCATCATCTACTTCTTCAGTAGTTGCCTTTTCGGTTTCAAAGAAACTAAAAATCGAACCTCCGTAACTTTTTTTGAAAGAAAAGTGAATCATGTGATCCAGTTTAGTGTATTTAGAATGTTCAATAACCATCATTCCATCTTCATTAAGTGTGTTTTTTTCGAAAATAAGTAAAACAATTTTTTCGAATGTAGCTTGGTCTAGTGCATATGGAGGGTCTGCGAATATAACATCAAAAGAAGCTTTGTTTCTTTCTAAAAATTTGAAAACATCACTTTTAGTTGCTGCAATATTGAAATCATATTCCGTAGCCACTTGCTTGATAAACTTCACACAACCAAAATCGCCATCCACAGAAGTTATTGGCGAACTACCTCTTGAGGCAAATTCGTAGCTTATATTTCCTGTACCAGAGAACAGATCCAACACCTTCAGTCCTTCAAAACTAAAATGGTTATTTAAGACATTAAATAATGCTTCTTTAGACATATCGGTTGTGGGACGAACGGGTAATCCTTTGGGAGGAGAGATGCGTCTTCCTTTGTATTTTCCTGAAATTATTCTCATGAGTTGAAAAGTATAAAATGTTTTCTGTTTACGGCCTCAGAAAAATAATTATTCCATCGCAAGGCTTCCACGTCAATTAGTGAAACTTTACGGATGTATTTGTATGCAATTTTGAAAAATTCACTTTCTGAATCAATATCTCCTATTAATTCCAAAGGAAAATTCTCCGGATTCAAGTTCAATTGCTCTGCGGTAAACAAGACGTAATAAATAAAATCTTCTGGCGTCTCGTAATCAAAAGAGTTGAATAGCAACATTTTTTGATTTTGTATGACAATGATTTCAAAATGGCCTTGGCTAAAATGAACGGTCATTTTTTTGTCGTCTATGTTTTTTGAGGCATCCAAAAGGGTAGACACAAGCACACTGTTAGCATGTTTATAATCGAAAGTACCAAACTGGTCAATAAAAAAATTATTCATGTTTACATAAGGTATGTAAACGGAATTAATTTCATAATTACTGATTTCATCAAATGCAAAAAAATCAGTTTCAAAAACCTTAGTATTGTATTGCAAATAACTTCCTATGAAATTCTCGTCAAAAAGCGGAGCAGGTACAAATGTGGACAGATTGTTATTGTGCAAAACAAGAACATCGTCATATTCCTCATTCAACTCTGGATAATCTCTAAAAGCATTCGAAAACAAATCCTCGATCTTTATCTCTTTATGAAAGCTGCCAAACTGTATTTCATTAAAGGAAGTAACCGTATTATTTAGTGTGTCAAAACAACAAAAAGAAAGTCCGGTCAAGGAAACTTGAATGGACAGTTTTTTATATTTTTTTTCGGTAATATTTGTACTTTGTGTAGACATAATCTAATTTGAAACCTATTCTTTCTATACAATCCAGAAAGGATTTAATGCGACCACAAACTTACACTATTTTTTTATTCTAACGGTATTTAATGTGGTTCCCTCAATTTTGATTCCTATATTTGAACTTCATTTTACAGTAACCATTCCTCAATGAATTCCTCCTTGTTTTATAGCCTTTTACGAAATAATTTTCCCTTTGTTCCCACCTACAATCAGGATATTTTTTTTCAAAAAATTGCGATTTTTTTGACAGAACCAGATAATGATGCCGTTTTTGTGCTCAAAGGATATGCAGGGACCGGAAAGACTACGGTTATTTCGACTATTGTAAACAATCTTTTAAGCATCAATAAAAAATATGTTTTGCTCGCGCCAACAGGTCGCGCTGCCAAAGTAATTGCCAACTATTCTGAGAAACCCGCTTTTACTATTCATAAAAAAATCTATTTTCCTAAGAAATCTGCGGGTGGTGGCGTATCTTTCACCTTGCAACAAAACAAACATAAGAACACTATTTTTATAGTTGATGAAGCTTCGATGATATCGGATACCAATTCGGATTCTAAATTGTATGAAAGCAGTTCCTTGCTGGATGATTTGATTTCGTATGTCTATTCAGGAACTAATTGCAAGATGATTCTATTGGGAGACACCGCCCAGTTGCCTCCGGTTAATTTAGACATTAGCCCGGCATTAGATATCCAAACCCTGGGTTTGAATTACAATAAAGAAGTAGAGCACATAGAACTCGACGAAGTCATGCGTCAGGAAGAAGATTCGGGAATCTTATACAATGCCACCGAACTCAGGGAATTACTGAAGGATTCCTTCATTACCGATTTTCAGTTTGATGTCAAGAAATTTAAGGATATTGTCCGCCTAGTTGATGGATACGATATTCAGGATGCGATAAATTCTGCCTACAGCAATTATAGTATTGAAGATACGGCTTTCATCGTGCGTTCTAATAAAAGGGCCAATCAATATAATGAGCAAATAAGAACTAGAATTCTCGATAAGGAAAGCGAACTATCAACAGGTGATTTCTTGATGGTAGTAAAGAATAATTATTTCTGGCTAAAAGATTCTGATGAAGCTGGATTTATTGCTAATGGTGATATTATCGAAATTCTAGAAATCTTTAATATCAAGGAATTGTATGGTTTTAAGTTTGCCAAAGTTAAAATGCGAATGGTCGATTATCCAAAACAGATTCCGATCGAAACCATCTTATTATTGGACACCATAAAAAGCGAATCGCCATCTTTGACCTATGAAGAGTCTAACCGTTTGTACCAGGAAGTGCTGAAAGATTACGAAGGGGAAACTAAATTCAAACAATTCCAGAAAGTGAAAGCCAATGAATATTTTAATGGGCTTCAAGTGAAATTCTCTTATGCAATAACATGTCATAAATCACAAGGCGGGCAGTGGAACACTGTTTTTATAGAACAACCCTATTTGCCAAACGGCATAGATAGGGATTACATCCGCTGGCTATATACCGCGATGACCCGAGCCAAGAATAAATTATATTTGATAGGATTTAAGGATGAAAATTTCGTAGAATAAATTTTAAAAATAACCGCAAATTCGCAAATTTTTCAATTTAATTTTAAAATAAATAATTTGCAAATTTGCGGTAAAAAGATAGCTGTATATACAATGATAAATTAGTGTCAGCTTTCTTGAGTATGACCTCCGTGAAGATTATATAAATTATAAGTTTTATTTTTTTTCAAGTATAAATTCCAACGTATCGACATAAGCGATCGATTCCGATGAAGCTGGATTTATTGCTAATGGTGATATTATCGAAATTCTAGAAATCTTTAATATCAAGGAATTGTATGGTTTTAAGTTTGCCAAAGTTAAAATGCGAATGGTCGATTATCCAAAACAGATTCCGATCGAAACCATCTTATTATTGGACACCATAAAAAGCGAATCGCCATCTTTGACCTATGAAGAGTCTAACCGTTTGTACCAGGAAGTGCTGAAAGATTACGAAGGGGAAACTAAATTCAAACAATTCCAGAAAGTGAAAGCCAATGAATATTTTAATGGGCTTCAAGTGAAATTCTCTTATGCAATAACATGTCATAAATCACAAGGCGGGCAGTGGAACACTGTTTTTATAGAACAACCGTATTTGCCAAACGGTATAGATTATATCCGCTGGCTATATACCGCGATGACTCGAGCTAAGAATAAATTATATTTAATAGGGTTTAAGGACGAAAATTTTGTGGAATGATTTTAAAAATAACCGCAAATTCGCAAATTTTTCAATTTAATTTTAAAATAAATAATTTGCAAATTTGCGGTAAAAAGATAGCTGTAAATACAATGATAAATTAGTGTTAGCTTCCTTAAGTATGACCTCCGTGAAGATTATATAAATTATAAGTTTTATTTTTTTCAAGTATAAATTCCAACGTATCGACATAAGCGCCATCGATTCCGATGAAGCTGGATTTATTGCTAATGGTGATAGTATCGAAACTCTAGAAATCTTTAATATCAAAGAATTGTATGGTTTTAAGTTTGCCAAAGTTAAAATGCGAATGGTCGATTATCCAAACCAGATTCCGATCGAAACCATCTTATTATTAGATACTATAAAAAGTGAATCTCCATCTTTGACCTACGAAGAGTCTAACCGTTTGTACCAGGAAGTGCTGAAAGATTACGAAGGGGAAACTAAATTCAAACAATTCCAGAAAGTGAAAGCCAATGAATATTTTAATGGGCTTCAAGTGAAATTCTCTTATGCAATAACATATCATAAATCACAAGGCGGGCAGTGGAACACTGTTTTTATAGAACAACCGTATTTGCCAAACGGTATAGATAGGGATTACATCCGCTGGCTGTATACTGCGATGACCCGAGCTAAGAATAAATTATATTTGATAGGATTTAAGGACGATAATTTTGTGGAATGATTTTAAAAATAACCGCAAATTCGCAAATTTTTCAATTTAATTTTAAAATAAATAATTTGCAAATTTGCGGTAAAAAGAGAGCTGTAAATACAATGATAAATTAGTGTCAGCTTCCTTGAGTATGACCTCCGTGAAGATTATAGAAATTATAAGTTTTATTTTTTTTTAAGTATAAATTCCAACGTATCGACATAAGCGCCATCGATTCCGTTTTCAACTTCAAAAGTTTGGGAGAAAGGCTGCGCCTTCATCTGTAAGCTTTCTAATTGTAGCGAATCAATTTTTGCTATATATTGGCCCGATTTTAAACCTAAATAACTAAAATAACCATCGGATTCAGAAAGAATACTGGTAATTAATTTATCGTGAAGATCATAAATAGCGACCTTTAAACCTCCGGTGCCTATCAGTTGTTCATTTTCTTTTCTGTAGACCATTCCTGAAACTTCTCCCAAAACTTGAACTGGAATTTCAATAATTTTTAATTGATTGGGGTTTAGCGTACAACTTAAAGTTTTGTTTTTTATGCGCCAAGCTATCGAATTAATTTTGCTGGTATTGAGTTCTACATAATTTTTGATGTAGGGTTCTAATCCGGTTATGATGGTAGTTCCATCTGGGTTAACAAGATGACGATTACCTGCCCTTAAAATGATTTGAACTCCTTTTACCAATGGTTCTTTAGCTCCTCTCTTCCCATTTGCATCGATGTCTAAAAATGGAACGAATTTTACACTCGCTCTGCCCACATTCGATTGATTATTAAAACTTACAAAATCAGCTTGGGGTTCAAAGATTAAGCTTCCGCTTGCGGACTGTGAAAACGAAGCGCTATTTTTATTAAAAATGCTGGAAAATCCGGTATTAATTTTATCGAAATTTTGAGTAAAACCTATTTGAAAACTTGCATCCTGATTATTAAAATTATAATTGAAAGAAGCCTGAATAAAGCCTTTTTTAAAAATGGGTTTTCTCAATTGTGTTTGCAATGTCGTCATAGCATCGGCATCGTATCCATAGCGCAATTGGGGAACAAGGACAAATCTTTTGGGAAGTCGCAGCGAAGTCGAAAAATTGCTGTACACTCTTGGTTTATTGTTTTCGGTAAAAAAAGCATTGGTTGTAAAATTAAAATTAAAACCATGAGAACCTCCGGACAGCAAAAATTCAGAAGTTGTAAATTTTGTAGAATTAATAAGGTTTTGCTGAACGTTAAACCGGGAAGTTCCTGAGAAAAAAGAACTGCGAATGGGCAAGGAAACGCTGGCTCTTCGAATTTCGGTATAATTGAATCGAATAGCTTGTTGGTTTTTGTCGTATTTGGTATAATCAAAGTCAAACCGGAGGTTTCTCGGCGTGGTATAATTTAAATTAAGATCTAACAGCACTTTTGAATAATAGCTTGCTGTAAGAAATAATTGGGACGACAATCGAAAGGAAGAATTCAAAAACGGAATGCTTTTATTTGATTCTAATGAGGAAACATATTCCACTCCGGCGCCCAAAGTTACATGATTGGAGAGTCCATAATTTACTTTTGCGTTGGTGAAAACACTGCCTTTACCATCCTCAATAATCCCGGAACTAATCGTGTATTCTACTTCCTTTTTTGGAAGGAACGCAGTGGGGACCACGAATTGATTGCTAAATAGCTGCTCTTCGCCCCAAGGCCCATAATACCGCAGCGAAACTTCGGAACGCCCATACATAAGTGGTACGTCAAAGGAAAAGAAGCCGTTTGCATCTGCCTGCATATAATCGATCAATACATTGTTGATGTAAAGTTCCACCGTCCAATTGGCTTGGGTATGATCACTCAATATATAGGTCCCAAAAGATTTTCGGATTTTAGTAGAGGCATTTGTAATCTGAGCTCCGGTGACGGGAAACAAAATAGTCGATTTTGTAGATGCTCCAATTTTACCTAGTGTAACTTGCTTAATATATTTATTGTCATTGTTTACATAACGCCAGCGATAATATTGGTTTCTGGCCTTTATAGGTTGGTTGCTAATTAAATTTAGAGAAGTTGTCAACTCGCCTCCTGCCACAATGCCTCCTAAATTGAGGAGCATTCTTTCTGAATGGCCTCCTTCAGATCGTTGGATTGTATTGACTGCCCAATTGGCTGTTCCAAAATGGAGAAGGGGCTTATCTCGTATTACAGTCGTATCGGCTACAAATTCCATTTTTATTTTGTTAAGATTGTCGCGCAGGACTTGTAAACGGGCTTCTCTGATAGCGGGAAGTTCCAGTTTTGAAGACATGCCAACTGATAAACTTCTAAAACTAAAACTGTTTTCGAGACCAAATATTTGATTGAAATAGGAAGCTTTCAGGAATAAGTTTGTGCTGCTGTGAATGAAATCGCCTGATCTCAGGCTAAAAACCTCCTCTTTGTAGCTAATGGTATTGGTACTTTGGTCAAATTTGAAGGTGTTTTTTTGATTAATAAAAAAACCTTCAATACTTGTAAAATTTGAATTGGGCGTGTTTTTTATTTTTATAAAATCCAAAACTTCGGACACAGATAAATAGACTTCTGATCCACATATTACGGATAAAATTTCTTTTTCGCCAATGTATTTGATCTTAAGCAGCACTAAAACTTCATCGCAGTCTTCCTCTTGAGCAGCAGCAGAAAAGGGCATCATAGAAATAAGCAATAGGTACAGGATACGAGACAATTTAGTCATAAAGAGCGGAGAGAAAGCAATTATTTTGCTAAAGAAAAGTGATTTTTAATAAGGTATTGCTTGGCATCTGCTAATAATAATTAGTATTCCTTTGTTTTATCCGTGTTTTGAACTCGTGCTTTTTCTAAATGTTCTGTCAAAGTAAATGTGAAGCTGTCCAGTTCAGTAACAGAGGTTTTTAGATGATTGCTTAAACTTTCTAACTCTTCCTTTGTTATAGTAAGAGAATCAATATGATTTGTTAGACCTTGAATTCGACATAAAGGACTTCTAATTTGATGGGAAACGATAAAGTGCATTTTAGTAATACAAGATTCGTAGTTCTCGTTTTCTTTATCTTTTTGCTTCCTTAGGTCTTTGTATCGAATAATGATATAGCAAAAGATCCAGATTAAAATAATAGACAAGATTATGTTAGTAAAAATGCTAGGATGCATCTCGGGATTATAATAAAGGGCTGTGTCCATGATCGTCAAAATGGTAGATATAGCGGCAGCTGTGATTGTTTTTCTGTTGCTTAGGGTAAGGGAAATACCTAAAGGAACTACATATAATATAGAGATTGCAGTTCCCAGAGGAACAGCGAGGTCAATTATGAATATAAGTAGTATTATACTAGGCGTTAGAAATTTTGACCTAATCAATTGATGCATTTTATTAAATAGTTTGTAAGTAAAAAACTTAGCTATAATGTCCGTTCTCTCTGATTGAACTTAAGTTTTAAGCTTGATCAATTTAAAAAGCAAAAAAAATGGTGAAGGAAACCTTCTTATTTGGTATCAGCAGCACTAGTTTCTAGTGAATATTCCTCCGTAGATGACAAATTCAAGAAAGCCTCGGCGTAAGTGGCTACTCGATTTGGAGTAGTATAAGTTACCTGTAATTTTCCTTTTGTATAATCAACAGATACATCGGTTTTAAGTTTAATCTTAGTGTGGCGCAAATTTCCCGGAGCATAAACGGCATAGCCTTTTATTATCCCAACTTTAGTACTAATTCCCTCTTGAGATATATGATTAACATGCAGTTCCCCATAAGCCGATTGATTGCCGGTCCTGTGAATATCTAAGGATAAAATCTGTGAAGGAAGCAATGTCAAATTAGTCAAACTAACTGCTGTAGTTGCAGTACCTATCGTAATAATATTTGCAATTGAAACACCAAAAATTGGTGTTAATTGAATGTCCATCTTTTTTGGTTGCAGCGTATCGCTTGTGATTGTTTTATTATCTAAAACTTTTATTTTCGGAACTGCACGGAAATAAAGATGGGATCGGTATTCTCCGTCTTTTAATTCGCTCGTCTTGATAAGCTGTATTTTTACGACCTGAGATTCATTGGGCGCCAGAGTGATGGTGCGGGGATAATACCGAAGATAGGTTGAGGCAAAATTTTGATTGTATTCCGGATCTTCAATAGAATTAAACTTACCATCTTCATCCATTTTAATCTCATTATAAGACAGCCTGTAGGTTGCCGTGTCCTTGCCAGTATTCGATAAATTAAGAGTTTGCACCCTACTTTGAATTCCATCAAAGATAATGCGTTTTGGGAATACCATTAAATCGCCTTGTGCCAGCAATGCAAAAGAACAATTTAATATTAGGACTAGAATAAGAATACTTTTTTTAGTCATAGGAATATTTAATTTATGGTATTTTTCATTTATTTCAATTAATTAAGCTACTTAAATTATATTAAAAAGGGCGCTTATTTCTAAGCACCCTTTTCGTCAATTTAGTTGTAATTAACAGTGACAGTAAAACCTGTTTCATTTAAGTAAGTACCAACAAGTTGTTCCGATCCAACAGTAAGTAGAGCTCCAACGGTGAAGGCTTCTGATCCATTAGTTAAAGTTCCAGCTGTTCCAATTGAGCTTTCAAAAGCACTGACAACCATCGTTTTTGTACCCGTTTCGGTACTAGAATTAGTAAGCGTAAGGTCAGTTGGGAGTGTAATTGTGTAAGTATAAGCTCCTTCACCTGTTACTGCAAATGCAGCAGCAGTTGGAGATCCATCAGCTGACGAAGTCAATTTAACTCCATTGAGAGCTGTTCTGACACCTGAGGGACTTAATTCAAGTGTACCTCCAGTAGATAAAGCTGCAAAAGAACCAAAATTTAATGGCGTTGTAGTAGTAATTGCAATTGGAGCTACAATAGTTGTAGTGGTATTGCTTGAAGTTGCAGAAGCAGGCGCATCTTGTGCCAAAGCACTTGTGCTGAATATAGCAGATACTGCCATAATAGATAAAATTGATGTAATTTTTTTCATCGTAAAAAAAGATTTGGGGTTAAAATTAAGAAGCAGGTACAGCTCTTGTCCGGATTCTTAATCAATTAAATAATTTGTTTTGTATTGGCAAAAGCGCCAATCAGTCTGCGAATGTATATGGTTTTCTTATAGTTGTAAAACATGAAGTAACAAGTGTAGGTCTGCATTAATAAGTGTTTAGCTTGGTCTTTGTATAGAAAGTAATAAAAATCAATAAAAGTTTTAATTCTACCGTTTTAATGTTTTTTTAAGCTTCAAAAAAACATTAAAAAGTTTAATTTAACAAAATATAAGGATAATTTATAATACAGTTATATTTTTATAAAAGTATCGTTTTGAAAAATTATATTTGATTTTGGGAGAATCAAAAAGGGAGCTTAAATTTTGTTTGATTCAATTTTTATTCACTGCGAGTAGTGACAAAAAGTATGGTTTTTAAAGCAAATAGCCAATAACGCAATTTTTTTTTATAGTAATTTTATGCTATTGATTTCTTCAAAAAAAAATACCCTCAGTATATGAAATAGAGGGTATTTATAGGATAATACTGAAAGTGTAAATCTTTCTTTATGGTAAACTTAGGTTCAATAGAAAAAAGTGTTTTTTCCTTGAGTTAGCTAACTATAAAAGGATTTAGCTTTCTATACTTGTTGCAGCTTTATCGGTCAAGAATAATAATTCTCCATCCAAAGGTTTAATTAATTGCGTAGGATATTTTTCGGGATTATAAGCTCCGTGCAAAACTTCGTTTAATGCCTGCGCTTTATTTTCTCCAAAAGTGATTATCACGATCTGCTTCGCTTTATTAATAATCGTTGCTGTTAGTGTGATTCTAAACATAGTTTGAGGCTCGAGATAATAGGCTGCTACCCATTTATCTTGTTCTTGCAAAACGGCTTGCCCTGGAAAAAGGGAAGCGGTATGGCCATCATCGCCCATTCCGAGTAAAATAAGGTCAAATTGGCCGTCCTCGCCCGTTATGCTTTTAATAGATTCTTCGTATTCCACTGCATAAGCATCAGCTGAAACTCCTTCTTTATACATAGGAAATATATTGTTTTTTGGTATATTAACATGACTTAGCAGTGTATCGTTAGCCATTTTAGCGTTGCTAAGTGCATCATCAAGAGGAACCCAGCGCTCGTCACCCCAAAAAACAAAAACCTTTTCCCAATCTATTTTTTCCTGATAAGCGGGTGTCGCTAAAAGTTTGTAGAGCGCTACAGGCGATGATCCTCCGGTAAGTACAACCACAAATTGACCTCGTTTTTGTATAGCGTTGTGAGCAGCAGTTACAAATAGATCGGCGGCTTGGCTTGTTATTTCTTCTTTTGTATTAAAAATCTTTACCATCAGCTGCTACTTTTAGTTGTTTGTTCTGCTTTCTTATCTTTTGCTGCTTTGTCCGCTTTTGCTGCCTTTTTTCGTAGTTTTGCTTCTTCGGCATCTAGTGTGTTTGATGCCCAAGAATGACCCTGACGAGCCAATAATTCATTTGCCGCTTCAGGACCCCAGCTACCAGCTTCGTATTTGTGTAAACTTGAAAATTTATCATTTTCCCAAGCTTCCTGAATTGATGTAACCACATCCCAAGCTTCTTCGACCTGATCGGAACGCATGAATAAAGTAGGGTCTCCCTGCAATGCATCTAATAAAAGGGTTTCATAAGCTTCGGTTGCTTGAGTAGAGCAGGAGAAATAGTCAAAAACCATTTCAGCTGGTTTTAACGAAAGTGACAAGCCTTGTTTTTTGGTCATAAACTGCAGCCTAATATCCATTGCGGGCTGAATGTTTATAATTAATCGGTTTGGCATCATTCCTTCTTTTCCAAAAGAAAAAGTAGAATGGGGTACTGGCTTGAACTGTATAACGATAGAGGATTGTTTTTTCTGCATTCTTTTACCTGTTCGAACATAAAAAGGAACACCTTGCCAACGCCAGTTATCCAAATAAAATTTCATCGCTACAAAGGTCTCTGTATTAGAGTTTACATCAACTCCCTTTTCTTTCAGATATCCGGGTACAGGCTCGCCGCTTATAGATCCCTTATCGTATTGGCCTCTCACGGTGTAGTGTTCCACTTCGTCAGGAGTTATACGTCGTATCGCTTTCAAAACGTCGGCTTTACGATTTCTGACCTCATCAGCTTCTAAGGACGTGGGAGCCTCCATGGCAACCATGGTTAAAATTTGCATCAGGTGGTTTTGTATCATATCCCTTAATGCTCCGGCACCTTCATAAAATCCGCCACGGTCTTCAACACCCACTTCTTCGGCAACCGTAATCTGAACGGAATCAATGAAGTTTCGGTTCCAGAGTGGCTCAAACATAGAATTTCCAAAGCGGAAAGCGAGGATATTCTGTACTGTTTCTTTGCCCAAATAGTGGTCAATTCTGTAGATTTGTTCCTCTTCGAAGGTTTGTGCCAATAGCTTGTTTAAAAGCTCAGCAGAATTTTTATCGTAACCAAAAGGTTTTTCAATAATAATACGATCTTGTTCCGGATTAGCGGCAAGGTCTAATTTCTTAATATTATTAGAAATCGTTTCAATGAAAGAGGGTGCTATTGAAAGGTAAAAAAGTCGATTGGCACGTTCACCAAAAGACGCATCTAAGGCGTCCAACTTTTGTTTCATTAGCAAGTATGATTCTTCTTTGTCTATATCATTTTGCAAATAGCTAATATGAGAAGCAAATTGCTCAAATTCTTCTTTTGAGGTTATTTTATTTCTGGAAAACTCGGTCAGGTTCTCGCTCACCAAGCTTCGGTATAGTGCATCGCTGTTTTTTGCCCTTCCAAGTGCAATAATCTCAAACTTTTCGGGCATACGACCATCAAGGTAAAGATTATAAAAAGCGGGGAAAAGCTTTCTTTTTGCTAAGTCACCCGTAGCCCCAAAAACAAGAATGATAGTAGGCTGTATAGTATCGGGATTATCCATTATGTTCCATTTAAAATTTAGTCATTCCACTCGGTGTGGAATATACCGTTAGTATCCGTTCGTTCATAGGTATGAGCCCCGAAGTAGTCGCGCAATGCTTGTATTAGGTTTGTCGGAAGTTTTTCTGATCGATAAGCATCAAAATAGGCTAAGGAATTCATTAGGCCTGCAATAGGTATCCCTTTTTGAACGGCAAATTGAACTGTATTCCTTATGCTGGATTGATTCTCGTTTAAGGTCTTTGCGATATTATCATCGAGCAGTATGTTTTTAAGTTCCCCGTTTTTGGCATAAGCCTGACGGAAATCTTCTAATACTGTCGAACGAATAATACATCCACCGCGCCAAATTTTAGCTATGGTCTCTAGATTCAGATCATAGTTGTATTCAGTTGAAGCTTTAGTTAACAAGGCTAAACCTTGGGCATAAGTAATTAATATAGAAAAATGTAAAGCGCCTTTAAGAGTTTCTATTGCTGAAGGAAGGTCAGTATTAGTTTGTTCTGCATTCCAAATCAATTTTGAGGAAGCCTCAATCCTTTCTGGTTTGTTTTTAGACATTTCCCTCATTGCAACGGCAGCATCTACTGTTGAAAGGGGAACTTCTAAGTCCATAGCATTTTGAGAAGTCCATTTTCCAGTTCCTTTGGATTTCGCCCAGTCGGAAATCCGATTTATTAGCATCTCTCCATCTGTATCTTTTTTCTTTAGAATGTGTCCTGTTATTTCAATCAGGTAGGATTCGAGTTCGGTATCATTCCAGTCTTCAAATACTTTTTGAATTGTAGTATCATCTAGTTCGTAACCGCGTTTCATAAGATCATATGCTTCCGAAATAAGCTGCATAATTCCATATTCAATTCCGTTATGAGCCATTTTTACGTAGTTCCCAGCAGATCCGTTCCCTAGGTATTCTACGCAGGGTACTCCATTAACTTTTGCTGCTATAGATTCAAAAACAGGACGTAACGTTTCATAGGCTTCTTTATTACCTCCTGGCATAAGGCTAGGACCAAAACGTGCTCCTTTTTCGCCTCCGGAGATTCCCATTCCAAAAAAATGGATTCCTTTGGCTGATAATTCTGTAAATCTTCGGTCGGTATCTGTAAAATAGGTGTTTCCACCGTCGATAAGAATATCTCCTTTATCTAAGTAGGGTAGTAGGCTTTCAATAGCTTTGTCTACAGGCTTTCCTGCTGGGACAAGCAACATGATTGCACGTGGCTGCTTTATCAGGCCTACAAACTCTTTAACATCTACAGTTGCCTTGATTCGGTGTTGTGGATTCGCTTCCTCTGACAGAGAAAGAACTTTATCTGCATCTAAATCTAAGCCAGCTACAGCATATTTTTGGTCAGCCATATTTAAGAGCAGGTTGCGCCCCATTACACCCAAGCCAATTATACCAAAATCAAATGTATTCATAATTCTTATCTAAATTTATTATTGCAAAAAAAAGGCTGGACTTTATACAAATATAAAGTCCAGCCAAAATTAGTCAATTATGCTACAGTAACGCTATTTATAGCTTCTTTTAATGCTTTTGCAGCAGCAGCGGGATCTTCAGCACCATAAATGGCACCACCTGCAACAGCAACTTCTGCACCGGCAGCTACAACATCTTTTATTGTATCGATGTTTACACCACCTGCTACAGAGAAGGGAACTTTTGCTTGTCTACCTTCACTAATAAGTGTTTGTACAGAGTATCCTGCTAAAGCTTGTTCGTCAAGACCAGCATGTAACTCAACAAAAGCAACTCCAAAAGCAGTTACTTCTTTCGCTCTTTGTACTCTGTCTTTAACTCCAATAGTATCAACTACTACCTTTCTACCGTATTTTTTGGCTGCTTCTACGGCACCTTTTATGGTAGCATCATCTACAGCACCCATAACGGTTACTAAATCTGCTCCAGCCTTAAATGCTATTTCAGCCTCTAGTGAACCAGTATCAGCAATTTTCATATCTGCAAAAATTAATTTGTCAGGAAAAGCTGTTTTCATTGCGGTTACCACTTGAATACCTTCGGCTTTGATTAGTGGTGTTCCTAATTCTATAATATCTACGTAAGGTGCTACTTTATGTGCTACCTCTAATGCTGCTTCTGTAGTAAGTAAATCAATTGCGACTTGTAATTTTGTCATGTCTAAAATGTTTAAAAAAATTAATAATATATAAAAAAAATCGTTATTCTAAATTGGCGTGTTTGGGCCATAGGTCTTCTTTGGTCAATTCTGATTCTTGCCAAAGGGACATAAATACGCCTTCCAATATAAATAATGTAAATTGTTCAAAAAGGCTGCCTGCATACTGCTCTGAGACCGAAACCCCAAAGTCTGTTTTTGTTGCTGCTTTTATGAATATGATATGGTCTGCCACTTCTGCTAATTTGCTATCTGCATCTGCAGTTAGCGCTATAACGGTAGCTTTTTGTTTCTTTGCTTTCACCGCTGATGAAACTACTGAAGAAGTTGAACCTGATCCGGACGCCAACAGTAGTAAATCTCCTTCAAGAATGGCCGGTGTATTAGTTTCTCCTACTATAAATACGGTATAGCCCAAATGCATAAACCTCATGGCTACCATTTTTAATGCAAGTCCGCTTCTCCCAGCCGCCATTACAAAAATTCGTTTAGCTGCTTTAATTTCGTTAACCAAAACCTTTATCTGCTGGGGGTCAATCTCATCTGCTAATTTTAGGTTTTCCTCTAAAATTAAATGTAGATTTTTGTTTGTCAAAGTATTTATGCTCATGTTGTTTTCTTTTTTAAATAAGATCGTTTGCTCATCAAATCGGCCAAATTATTACTCTAATAAAATCAGGTAAATTTGACGACTGTTTTTTGAGTGTCCACTTATTAGTTTTGCTAGACTGCAACCACAGGAAACATTTATGTATTAATTCTTCAGATGCCGAATTAAACGAAATAATGAGCCCGTAATAGCTTTTTACGCAACAACACTTCCTATTTATTTGGATAGTGTTAATTGCTTGTGCAAAGATACAGCAGCAAGGAAGGAGGTATGTTATATAAACAAGACTATGCGGTATAAATTTGCGCCAGTTCGTTTTGAAGGTCGGTTGGAGTTTCCTTCAGTTTTGATTTTACAAATTTATTAAGTGCAGATGGAGAACTAAACCCTAGGTCAAATGCAATTTCTTTGTGTGATAGATCAGAAAACAACAATTGTCTCTTAATTTCTGTAAGTATTCGGTTATGAATAGCATTAATTGCTGTTTCTCCAGAATACTTTTTATTTAGTGCATTGAGCTTTTTACTACTGATAGCAAGTTCTAATGCATAGTATTGTACGGTACGCTCGCTTTTATACTGATGATTCAAAAGCTTTTTAAAGGCGATATAAGTGTTTTGGTTTGCGCCCTGAGTATCATGCTGTAAAACAGGATGTAGACCATGTATCGATTCTATGAGCCCTAAAAGAACAATTTTGATATAAAAACGGCCCTGTTCCTTTTTAACAAGACTAGGATAATTGTAAATATCTTGTATGTTTTTTATAATAGGAAGTACCTGTTCAAATTCAAGGCTAGAGAGTGCAGTATTATTAAGGTGGACTGATAAATTAACGTTGTAAGGACTGAGTTCATTTTTCAAGATATCCGAACAAAACAATACTTCTTCAAATAATATAATTTTGCCTGTCAAATCAGTAGACAGATTAGACACAAAGTGTATTTGATCTGGAAATAGAATAGAAATTTTTCCTGAATTTAACAGATGTATTTTGTCTTCGATATGTACTTTAATATTTCCAGATTCCACTAAGATAATACAAAAATGATCCTTTTTATGTGGTTTCAAATAATCTACAACACTTGCTGTTCCAAGATCAAAAACGCGGAAGGACAAATTTTTATCATCCGTTTTTTGAATATTTTTCTTAATTTCAAACCTCTTTAAATACATAGGATATTTTTTAGATAAGTGCCAATCCATGTCAAATCAGCAACTTTAATTCAGAGGTCACTTGGAATATAAAATCCCATGCTACTTCTAACGATTATTTATTAAATTTATAACGCTTATTTAGTCTAATTGTTTTCATTTAATAACTTGCAATCAATGCAGGGCACTGTAAAACATATTAGTAATAAACAATCAATAAAATATCTTACAAATATACGATTTATTGATTTTAAGAGAATGATTTAACTTAAAATTAGATTTTGACTAAATTCAGTGCTGTTCTTAGATCAATAGTGAGGATTTTTTGTTTTTTAAATAAATGAATTTAACTTACAGGTAACTTTATTATCAGTCAACTGTAATTCCGTCCAAGAACTCCTTGGTAATAGGTTTTTGCTGGAAGGAAACTACATTTGGATCATTGCAAACTCTAGTAATATCCTCATTGCTAATAGTGCTTGAAACAATAAAGACTTTAGATTTTTCCTTTACAGCTTCGGGTAGTTTATTGTAGGCTTCCAGAAATTCAAAACCAGATAGATAAGGCATGTATAAATCTAAAAAAATTATCTGTGGTAGCTCACTCATATTGTGGTTCTCCTGTAAATAAGTCAACGCATCGCTCGCTAGTGAAAACGCTACTGTTATTTCACTAAAGTTATTATTGACAATTACTCGAGAGTACACATAATGCTCGAAAAGGTCATCATCAATGATTATCACTTTTTTGAATTTTTGTAGTAGTTCGGTTTTCATTTTTTTTGGTTTTTAGGTACAATCATATGGTAATATTTAATACAAAAGAAAAAACAGCTTGCTTATTTGTTAGTCTTTTATTTTAATAAATTTATTAAAGTCTTCTTGTCGTCTTTTTGCCACAGGCAAAAAGATTCCATTAGGAAATTCGCAGTAGTAGCCGTCTTTTTTTGAGATCTTCAGAACGTGATGTAGGTTTACTATATAGGAGTGATGGATTCTAAAAAAAAGATTAGAATCGAGGATTGAATTGTATTCCTTTAAATTTTTACTGGACGTAACCTTTTTACCGTTAATGAGAAAAAAAGTAGTATATCTTCCGTCGGCTTGGCAGTACATAATTTCTTCCATTGGGATGAGTTCAATATTATCTAAGGAGGAAACGGCAACAAAATCATTTGGCTGACTTGAAGAGTTTAAAATATCTATGGTATTAATTTTCTGGTTTTGGTAGGAGCGTTCCATTTTAATGTATTTGATTGCTTTATAAACTGCCAAAATAAGGTCGTTGCACTCGACTGGTTTTAAAATGAAGTCAATTGCACTTTGTTTGAATTCCATTAAAGCATCTTCTTTGTGATCAGAAATAAATACCAGTTTTGGAAGGTGCTGCTCTAACTGCGAAAACTTTTTAAAAAAAGTATCTTTTTTAAATGCGATACTTAAGAATACGAGATCTGGTTTATGTGCTTTTATACTTTTGATTCCTTTAACGATAGAATTAGTATCGCTAACTATTTTGAGAATCATAAAATTTTCTTCCTCAAACTTTTTTATCTTTTGGGTAACGTCATTTTCTTCTACGATAATAACGGCATTAATAGTAGCCATAGGTTTAGGTATAGATTATTGGGGGCGGGGGACTGATTTTTTATATTTCACGAACACTTTTAGTCCTGAAATTAGCGGTAGTAGGATGGAGTTAAGCAGTTAAATTTACCTTTGTTATTTTGTATTTTTTTTAATTTAATAAGGAAGTAAACAATATCTCTTTAGACTGATTTAGAAGTAATTATGAAATTAATAAATTTTAGTTGTTTTGTCCGCAATCTAATGCTTATTTAGCAATAAAAACCCATTTTTATCAAATAATACTATGCTAAGCTCCTTATTTTTATTATCTAAGACGTTAAAAACTGCAATATATTTATGCTGGCTTTTTTATCGCTGGATAAGAAATAGAGAATTCGTTTCATACAAAATTAATAGGAGTAAAATCAATTGCTAGTAAAACCAAAAAATACTACTTAACTTAGCCATTTAGCATTTGAAAACAATGAAAATAATAGCCGTCATTCCCGCTCGTTACGCTTCAACACGATTTCCTGCCAAACTTATGCAGGATTTGGGAGGTAAAACAGTCATTTTAAGAACTTACGAAGCCGCCTTGAGCACTCAGTTGTTTGATGATGTTTTTGTAGTAACGGATTCAGATTTGATATATGACGAGATAGTTTCGCATGGAGGCAAAGCAATCCGGAGCATCAAAGAACATGAATCGGGTAGTGACCGCATTGCTGAAGCAATTGAAAATCTCGAAGTGGATATCGTAGTAAACGTGCAAGGGGACGAACCTTTTATCAATGAGGAACCGCTGGCAAAACTAATAGAGATTTTTAGGAAAGATTCTTCAAAACAAGTAGACTTAGCTTCTTTGATGCGAGAAATCAAAGAGGAAGACGAAATAAAAAACCCTAATAATGTGAAAGTTGTTACGGACCAAAACGGCTTTGCATTGTATTTTTCACGTTCCGTAATTCCGTTTCCTAGAGAGAAAAATGTAGGGGTTCGTTACATGCAGCACATAGGAATTTATGCCTTCCGCAAGCAGGCATTATCTGATTTTTACAGTTTACCGATGAAATCATTGGAAGCTTCCGAAAAGCTGGAGCAATTGCGTTACCTAGAATTTGGAAGACGAATTAAAATGATCGAAACAACCCATGTCGGAATCGGAATCGATACGCCCGAAGATTTGGAAAAGGCGAGAAGAATGCTTTAGTACATCTTAATTTTGCAGTTTTAGATGGTGGTTTCCGTAGTTATGCTGTTAGTTTTATGCTTTCAGCTTAAGCTTATTGTTATAAAATTTAAAACATTCATTTAAATGTAGTAGTTTTATCGGTAACTAATTTATTTATAGATGAAAAAAATAATGTTCCATCTTTTTCTTTTGCTGCCCTTATTGGGACAAGCGCAAATGAAGGCAGATGACGTAAAAACCTTTACCTTGAGCAACGGAATGAAGTTTCTGGTTGTGGAAGACTTTTCTATCCCAAATGCGAATATGTATTTGTTCTACAAGGTAGGAAGCCGAAATGAATATCAAGGTATTACAGGCCTCTCTCATTTTTTTGAACACATGATGTTTAATGGTGCAAAAAAATATGGTCCAAAACTTTTTGACCAAACTATGGAGCTTAATGGAGGGGCAAATAATGCCTATACCACGGAAAATGTCACAGTATACACAAACTGGTTTCCGGCCTCCTCTTCAGAAGTTATATTTGATCTCGAGGGTGACAGAATTTCAAGCTTGAGTATCGATTCTACGATGGTGGAAAGCGAAAGAGGCGTTGTTTTAAGCGAACGTCGTACAGGTCTTGAAAACTCCCCTTGGCGACTTTTATCGCAATCCCTTCAGGCAACTGCTTTCCAGGAACATCCGTATCATTGGCCTGTAATAGGTTATGAAGATGATATGAAAAACTGGAACCAGAAAGATTTGGAACGCTATTTTAAAACATATTACGCACCAAACAACTGCGTAGTTGTGGTGTCAGGAGCGATTAAATTAGAAAAAGTCAAGGAATTTGCCAAAAAATATCTTGAACCAATTCCTGCGCAAATAGCACCGCCTCAAGTTCACATTGTGGAACCAAAACAAATCGGTGAGCGAAGAATTATGGTACAAAAAGAGGTAGCAACCCCTTACCTTATGATAGGCTATCACACACCCGAATCTAAAAATGAGGACTATTATGCGTTGAATATTCTTAGTTCAGTACTTTCAAAAGGGAATTCTTCAAGACTTTATTCGTCTTTAGTTGACCAAAAGCAATTAGCGACGCAAGTATTTACTGATTTTGGAGATAGTTTCGACCCCAATCTTTTCAATTTTTATGCCGTTGCTAATAAAAATGTGAAAGCAACCGATTTAGAGGAAGCCATTTATGTAGAGATTGAGAAGATAAAAAACGAAGGTATTAGCGAAACGGAACTTCAAAAAATCAAAAACCAGAAATTAATGGAATTTTATGGACAAGTAGAGACTATTGACGGAAAGTCTAACAATATAGGTACTTATGAAGTGTTTTTTGGAGATTACCGAAAAATGTTTGATGCTCCGGCTAACTACAATAAAGTTACGGCTGTAGAAGTGAAGAAAGTTGCTAATAAATATTTTTTTAAAAGTAACAGAACTGTGGGGATTTTAAAAACAAATGTAGAAGACTAAAATTATGGAAGGAATTAAGAACAAACTAATGAGATTCAGCCTGCTGCTGATTTCCAGTATTACAGTTTCGGCCCAGAGCTTTAAATTGCCTAATTATACTAGCTTTAAATTAGTAAACGGTCTTACCATCAATCTTATGGAGCAACATGACGTGCCAGTCATCAGTGTTTCAGCCATATTGCCTGCGGGTGCAATTTACGACTATGATAATTCAGGACTAGCATCACTTACGGCTACAGCACTAAGACATGGCACTAAAAACTTTACAAAGGAAAAAATTGACGAAGAATTAGATTTCATAGGGGCCAATGTGGCCACTTATGCATCGAAGGAATTTTCAGGTCTTTCGTCCAAGTTTGCCACTAAAGATAGAGCTAAAGTGTTGGCAATCATAAAAGAACTACTGCTTAGTCCAGTTTTCGACGCTACTGAGTTTGAAAAAGAGAAAAGTCGCCTATTAGTTAAGTTAGAGCAGCAAAAAGAGAGTCCTGGATCAGTTATAGGGCCTTATTTTGATACTCTTCTATACGGTAATCATGCATATGGGAATGTAATTAATGGAAACAAGGCTACTGTAAGTAAACTGACAGTAAGTGATTTAAAAGGCTTTTACTCAGCAAACTATAATCCGAACGGTTCGGTAATCAGCGTTGTTGGGGATTTTGAAAGCAATGAGATGAAAGCAGTATTAACAAAGTTATTCTCGGGTTGGGAAAAGTCAGCTGTTGAAAAAGAAAATCCAGCATCTAAATCGATCACTATACCTACTGAAAACAGAGTGCTTTTAGTAAATAAAGCAGACGCAAAGGAAACTACATTTTATATTGGATCAGCAGGAATTAGTAGAAACAATCCTGATTATGTAGCTATTGAAGTTGTCAACACCCTTTTTGGAGGGCGTTTTACCTCAATGCTAAATGATGAGCTAAGGGTAAATTCAGGTTTAACATATGGCGCAAGCAGCAGGTTTAGTGCTTTGAAGACTGGTGGTTCATTTGTCATCAGCACCTTTTCCGCGGTCAAAACAACCGAAGCTGCCATTGATAAGACTTTGGAAGTTCTTGATAAATTACATCGCAATGGTCTCGAGGAAAAGTCATTGATTTCTGCAAAGAATTATGTAAAAGGACAGTTTCCTCCACGCTATGAAACAACTGGACAATTATCCAGTTTATTGTCACAAATGTTTTGGTATAATTTTGACAAATCATTTATAGATAATTTCGAAAACAATGTTGATGGTCTAAACTTAGATAAAGCGAATCAAATTATTGATAAATATTTCCCTAAGGATAAATTGCAATTTGTATTAGTGGGTAAAGCCGAAGAGATAAAGAAAATAGCTGAAAAATACGGCAAAGTATCAGAAGTTGAGATAGATAGCGATATCAAAAACAGAAATTAAAAATGGAAGTTACTTAAAAAAAAAGAGAGGACTAGTCCTCTCTTTTTCTTTAAGTAATCCTATATTCCAAAAAAGCTTTATACACAAAAATAGGGGATGACATGCCTAATTATCTTGGTCAAAATAGCCCTTTGATTTAATTTTGGTAGAGAAAAAATTTAAAAATAACACTACATAAAGTAAAACAAATAAAGATTGCATGCTAACTAAAAACCTACCAAAAGTTTTAACGGGATAAAAGTCTCCAAAACCTATTGTTGCTGAAGTAGTGGTACTAAAATAAATGGCATCAAACCAATGCGTAAAAGGCCTATTTAAATAATTATCACAACTATACAGCACGGCAAAAGCAAATACCATTTCGATGTAATTAAAAAATAACAAAAGCATCGATCTTTTATAAGAACGTGGTTTAGAAAATAAATCAGATGCGAAAATTAACGTTGGAATATATAAAACGGTTTCCAGCATTACATAAACCATTACCATCAGAATAAAAAAGTTGTTTTGCCAGTGGTTTATCAAAATTAATAAAGGAAGTGATACTTTTAGCAGAACATAACAGTCTAGAGCTAAATCCTTGTATTCAGTACCTTTTTTTGCAGCTAAATATTTAATGTAAATCCCGGGAAAGAATAATAGCGACGAAGATAGAAATAAACGTACTATCTTCTCAATGCCGTTGTCGTCCTGATGGTCATTATTCCATATTGCTTTTATGTTCTGGATGCACTTTTGAATAGGATTGAATTTTGGGCGTTCTGCTTTTGTGATATTTCCTAAGAGAAGCTTTCGTATGATTTTTTTCATCTGTTTAAGCTAAAGTTCTATCTAATTTAAAACTATTTATCCGAAATATAAAAGTAAAATAGCTTTAATGTTTTTTCTCAATCACTATTAATTCATTATGTCTTTCTACTCTTGGAATTGATTTAACTACATAATCGGCATCATTAAAACTCTTGAAATACTCTGAATTTCGTTTATTGTGGTTTTCATTCAAAAGCATAGTGTTAAAGAGAATAACACCTTTACTATTCAATAGGAAACAGATTCGATCAGTAAAAAAAGTTTCAAATAAAAAATTAGGCATTGTTAGGTCCTGGAAAACATCAATAATAATTAAATCGTACTTATCTTTTGTTTTTAAAACAAATTCAAACGCATCATCAATTATAATTTCAAGTTGTTCAATTTCGTCCAACTTAAAATATTGATTGGCAATTTTTATTATTTCAGGATCAATTTCTACTCCCGTTATTTTACCTTGGAATTTGATTTCATTAACCAATGTCTTTATAACACTTCCCCCAGCTACTCCAAGAACCAAAACATGGTGCATAGTGGCTATTTTATCAAAGCCAATTGTTTTTAAGCCTAATTTTAAAATACGTTGTAAATTGCCATAAGAATAGTTGGCATTTTCGGAATCCATAACCAATTCTCCTTTCGACCAAATCACTTCAATAGATTTACTTATTGCAGAATTTACGGTATGAATTTTAATAGGAGTAAAATAACTTAATATTTTCTTGATCATCAAAAGCAGTTTTAAGTAAAAATAAGTAATATATTATATATTTTGCACTAATTTGCCGCGCAATGAAGAAACAAATATATAAATGGATATTTTTCAAGCTTATGGGCTGGAAGATTGTGGGAACTATCGAAGCAGATATTAAAAAATGCGTCATGATGGTAATGCCACACACTAGTGCGCATGATTTTTACCTAGGTGTTTTTACAAGAGGGATAACTGGTATAGAAATGAATTTTGTGGCTAAAAAAGAGTTGTTTGCTTTTCCTCTAGGGTATTATTTTAAATTCATGGGCGGAGAACCATTGGATCGATCTGGCGGAAGGAACAAAGTAGATTCGGTCGCCGCCATTTTTAATAAAAAAGAAATTTTTCGTCTGGCAGTTCTGCCGGAAGGAACTCGGAACAAAGTAGCAGAAATCAAAACGGGATTTTATTATATCGCTTTAAAAGCAAAAGTGCCCATTATTCCGGTTGCATTTGATTTTGGAAAAAAACAAGTGAATTTGGGTAGCCCATTAATTCCATCAGGAAATATAGAAAAAGACTTACCCATTCTTCTCGAACATTTTATCGGGGTAGAAGGTAAAATTTCCGAAAAGGGATTTAAAGTCTGATTTTTTATTGAAATAAATCGCAGGATTAATTAAGCAGCTAATTCGGCTTGAATTCCTTGAATGTTCCATTTTTATAGAAAAACACGATTTTTTCTACTTCCTCCGAAATAGATTCGTTAACAATATTTTGAACCTCCTCTTTCTTCGGGTTCTTCAGACCTTCCTTACTAGTATTATTTTCTTTTGAAAATAAATGTTCAGACACTACAGGTTCACTAATTGGATTAGCCGACTCTGGTACAATTTCGTTAGACTGTTTACTTTCCAGATTTGGCGTTGCTTCATTAATTTTAGGAAAACTTCCTTTGCCATTTAGAATCCAATATAAATCTACATCAGGAAAGACCTCCAAAATTTTAAGTATAAAGTCTAAGCTCGGTTTGTTTCTTCCAGATAGAAGGTGAGACAAACTAGAGCGCTGTACCCCAATTTTATCTGCAAATGCAGACGCATTCAAGCTGTAATATTCCAGTATGATTTCAAGACGTTTAATAAATTCCTCAGTGTTTACCATTGTAAATTATAATTAGAAACAAACTAATTACAAATGTAACAAAAATAGAGGTCAACACCAAATTCACAAGTGTAAATAGTAAAAAAATGGTAATTTTACTTAAAGTTTAATGTGATATAAATAAATATAAATTACTAATATGTAGATATTTATAATTAACAATTTAAATGGTTAACATTTGTTACTTAAGCACCCTTAAAGCCTGGTAGTATGTGTTACAAATTTGATTACATTTCTAAATTAATCTACTTTTTACTTGTTTACAATTGTTAAATTAAAGTTGTTTACTTTTGTAAATCAAATAATACAACATGGAATTAGAACAATTATTTATTGATAATAAGGAGAAAACTATCTATGGCAGATACCTTACTTTGGAATCGATTGAACCTTTATTGGAGAAAATGAATACCAATAATCAACTTTCGATTATTGGAAAATCGGTTCTTGAAAAGCCAATTTATAAATATCAAATTGGTGAAGGAAAAATAAAAATCCTGCTTTGGTCCCAGATGCATGGAAATGAAAGTACCACAACAAAAGGATTAATTGACTTTCTGAATCTGCTAAACAGCGGGTCTGATTTTGCAGATAAATTGCTTAATCGGTTTACTTTCTATTGTATTCCGATGCTAAACCCAGACGGCGCCAAGTTATACACCCGTTTAAACGCGAATGAAATCGACTTAAATAGAGACTCACAAAACCTTACTCAGCCGGAAAGCAACGTGTTGAGAAGGTCTTATGAAAGCTTTAAGCCCGACTATTGTTATAACCTGCATGACCAGCGCACTATTTTTGGAGTTGGAGATACTGGTAAACCAGCTACAATGTCTTTTCTTGCACCTTCTTATAACCAAGAGAGAGAGGTTAACGAGTCGAGACTTAAAGCAATTAATCTTATTTCAGGTATTAATGCCGTTTTGCAAAGGTATATTCCAAATCAAGTGGGTCGGTTTGACGACTCTTTCAATATAAATTGTATTGGAGACACTTTTCAAGCTCTCGGAGCTACCACTTTACTATTTGAGGCCGGGCATTTTGCAGGAGATTATCAAAGGGAAGAAACTAGAAAATACGTGTTTATGTCATTAGCTTCTAGTTTTATGATACTTAGCGAAAACGATATAGTTAACAATGGAATTGACAATTATATGAATATTCCTCAAAATAAAGTCGTTTTTTATGATTTTATATACAAAAATGTCAAATTAAATTATGATGGTGTGGAAAAAATCACGAATTTTGCTGCGCAATACAAAGAAGAGTTAGTTGAAAATGAAATATGTTTTAATGCTTATATTGTAGAAATTGGAGATTTGGAGGGGCATTACGGTCATTTTGAGTATGATGCGAAAGAAGCAAAGTATAAAGATGAGTTCGGTGGATTTCCACAATTAAATCAAAAAGCCAGTTTTTATTTAGAAAATAGCATTAGATTTGTTAATGGATTGATAAAAAAATAATTTTGAAGTCATTTTGTTGTTTTTTTTATTTGCATCTTTTATCCTTTGTTATTGCCATTAATAATATTAATTAGAGAAATATGAGTAAGTTCCGTTTAGATGAAGTAGATCACCAGATTTTAGATATGTTGATAGACAATACGAGAGTTCCGTTTACGGATATTGCAAAAAAATTATTAATTTCTGCAGGAACTGTTCATGTTAGAGTTAAGAAAATGGAAGATGCCGGTATCATAATGGGTTCTTCTTTAGTACTTGATTATGATAAGTTGGGCTATTCTTTTATCGCTTATGTAGGTGTTTTTCTTAACAACACTTCCCAAACTAAATTTGTTTTGCAACGCATCAATGAGATTCCTTTTGTTACGGTAGCTTCTGTGACGACAGGAAAATTTAATGTTTTTTGCAAGATTAGAGCAAAAGATACTAAACATGCTAAGGATGTTATTTTTATGATCGATGATATCGATGGTGTTTATAGAACCGAAACTATGATTTCACTTGAAGAAAGTATCAACGATAAAAAACGCTTAATGCATACGATTTTTAAGAATATGTAATAAACTTGATTCCTATATAAAATATAGCCTCAAGTTAGTTCTTGGGGCTATTTTTTTATAACTATTTTCCGCTAAACCAAATTAACTGTAACAAAAACTATGTACACTCTACCTAAAATAGAACGTTTTAATCAAAATGTGCTCTCAAAATATAATATATACAATAGCGTTTTTATTACTTTGCCCTTTCAGTCTATCGATAATACTGGAGTTTTACTCCCTTTATTTACAGATGTTTGTGAAAGTGGTTTTAAAAAGCTCGAAACGCCGAAAGAAATTATTGAATCTTTCTCTAAAAAATATCTACATAGCGATGTTGAAACTGATAAAATTGATCTAATGTTCCGTTTTATACAGTATATTGAACGTCAAATTGTTTTATTTGATGCCGTTGAAGATGCAGCTTTCCCTGTTGTGAATAATATGGAAGGTAGAGGCTCTTTAAGGGATATCAAAGAAAAAGCAGATGCAAAAGGCAAGAGAGAAGAATTGATTGGATTCCTGGAAGACTTTAATGTTAGAACAGTTCTAACGGCTCATCCTACCCAATTTTATCCAGGTTCTGTTTTGGGAATTATCAATGATTTGACAGAGGCCATTAGAGAGAATAATTTACTGGACATTAAGGAACTGTTAGCTCAATTGGGGAAAACTCCTTTTATAAAACAAGAAAAGCCCAACCCCTTTGATGAGGCGGTAAGCTTAATTTGGTATCTTGAAAATGTTTTTTATAGCACTTCTGGAGACATGGTGCATTATCTTCAGAAAAATGTTTTTCATGGCAATTCGATTCAGAATTCATTAATCAAACTTGGTTTTTGGCCAGGAGGAGATCGCGATGGTAATCCATTTGTTACAACAGAAATCACATTGAATGTTGCGGAGCGTTTGAGGACTTCTATTTTAAAGTGTTATTACATAGAAATAAGAGGTCTTAAGAGGAAGCTAACGTTCTCAGGCGTTGATGTTTTGATATCTGAGCTTGAACATAAGCTTTATCGTTCTGTTTTTTATTCAAAAGGTGAAATCTATATTACTTTAGAGGAATTTATCGGACAATTAAATAAAATTAAAACCATAATTATCGAGCAACATCAATCGCTCTACTTAGATGATTTGGAGGCGCTTTTAATAAAAGTTAATTTGTTTGGTTTTCATTTTGCAACTTTGGACATTCGTCAGAATAGCAAAATACACGATGCGGTTTTTAAAGACGTGCATGACTTTTATTTAAATTCAAATAGTACTATTTTTCCTGAAAACTATTATAGTCTAACAGAAGATGAGAAGTTTGAGGTACTATCAAATGTCAAGGGAGACCTTAATCCAGATGATTTTGAGAATGAAATAACAAAATCTACTATTGAATCTATCCAAGCAATAAAGATTATCCAGGAAAACAATGGGGAGCTTGGAGCAAATCGCTATATCATTAGCAATAACGAAAGCGCTCTAAATGTAATGGAAACCTTTGCTTTAATCCGTTTAAGTAATTGGGAAAAACCTACGGTTGATGTGGTTCCTTTATTTGAGTCAGTAGATGACTTGCGTAATGCGCACAACATTATGGAACAATTGTACACAAATCCAATGTACGCAAATCATTTGGTCAATAGAGAGATGAAGCAAACCATAATGTTAGGTTTCAGTGACGGAACAAAAGATGGAGGCTACTTAATGGCGAATTGGAGCATTTATAAAGCTAAAGAGGAGCTTACCGCTATTTCAAGGAAATATGGAGTTAAAGTTATCTTTTTTGACGGTCGTGGTGGGCCGCCAGCAAGAGGAGGTGGTAAAACACATAAGTTTTACGCTTCGTTAGGGCCAACTATCGAGAACAAAGAGATTCAAATAACTGTTCAAGGGCAAACAATTAGTTCTAATTTTGGAACGCTGAATTCTTGTCGTTATAATTTGGAGAATCTATTAAGCGCAGGGGTTACAAACCAAGTCTTTAGCAAAAATAAAAATGAATTGTCGATTGATGAAAAAGCAGTCATGGGACAATTAGCCGATTTAGGCTATCAAAAATATTTAAGCTTTAAGAACCATACCAAGTTTATCCCGTATTTGGAACAAATGAGCACCTTGAAATATTACGCTAAAACTAACATAGGAAGCCGACCTTCAAAAAGAAGTAAATCAGCAGAATTGGACTTTAAAGATCTAAGGGCAATTCCTTTTGTGGGTTCTTGGAGTCAATTAAAGCAAAATGTTCCCGGATTTTTTGGCGTAGGTACTGCTCTTAAGCATTTTGAAGATGCGGGACAATGGGACAAAGTCCAGGATCTATATGATAACTCTTTATTTTTTAAAACACTCCTAGAAAATAGTATGATGTCTTTGGCAAAATCCTTTTTCCCACTAACGGCTTACATGAAAAAAGACCCTGAATTCGGTGTTTTTTGGCAAATTATATATGATGAGTTCTTAGAGTCCAAGAGGTTATTATTGAAAATTGCAGGTCATAAAGAACTAATGCAAAATTACCCAGACGGTAAAGCATCAATTCAAGTTAGAGAACGTATTGTATTGCCATTGTTAACTATACAGCAATATGCTTTATTGAGAATAAATGAACTTAATAAAGAAAATACTCCTGATGAAGACCTAATTAAAGTATATGAAAAAATAGTAATGCGCTCCCTTTTTGGAAACACAAACGCAAGTAGAAATTCAGCATAAAAAGAACAAAAATGAAATCAAGCCAATTGCCTGTTAGTGAGTATTCTCCTTTTTATAAGGACTATCTTCAAACATTAGAGAATGTAGAATTGATAGAAGAGTTAGAGATTTGCGTGCATGAGTTCATCAGGTTTGTGCAAAACATCCCGATGGACAAATTTGATTACCGCTATGCCGAAGGCAAGTGGACTATAAAAGAAATCATTCAGCACCTTATCGATACGGAGCGAGTATTTAGTTATCGTGCAATGCGAATATCCAGAAATGATAAGACAGCCTTGCCTGGTTACGACGAAAACCAGTATGTTGATAACACAAACGCCGACGCGAGGAGCCTTCAGGAATTATTAACTGAAATGGCTGTTGTCAGACAGTCTACTTTGTCTTTATTTAAAAGTTTTTCAGAGGAACAGTTGCAACGAATAGGTACTGCTTCTAATAGCGCAGTTTCTGTTCGTGCAATTGGTTTTATCCTCATTGGGCACCAAAAACACCACCAAAATATTTTTCAGGAAAGGTATTTGTAAATCAGAAGAAACAGCTTGACCAGATTTTCAACTTGTTTTCAAAGGACATAGTATTTGCGGGACTTGTGGAAGGCATTACATAATAGGTAATGCCTTCTATTTGTCCAAATTTCTTACTGAAATAGCGATAACTTTCTTTACCGTTAAAAACTATTTTAGTAATGCCCGGAAATTCCAGAAACAAACTTTCGAAATCATTTTCAGTTTGATTCTTAATATGAACGTCCAAACTTCCTTTTCTGTCACAATTTTCCAAAACGTCCCACAATCCAATTCTATTGTCTTGCAAAAAACTTATTTTTTCATTAAAAACTGCCGAAACGGGCATATTGTCAAATAAGGTATATATTATTTTCCAAAAATGATTTCTTGGGTGCGCATAATATTCCTGCTTCTCAAGTGATGCAATTCCTGGCATTGTACCTAAAATCAGAATTTCGGTATGCGAACTGACAAATGGGGGAAACGAACGAATCATATAACTGTCTTAAGTAGGTCTGTTTTCTTTTTCTATAATTGCCAGTGCTAATCTTATTTTATCGTATCCTAGCTTCTCTTCAAGGTAATCAAAATAAGGCTTTAGGGCAGTTGTTTTTTCAAGTATAAGATGAGCGTCATAAATTAGTTTCACTTCCTGTTTAGAGACAAACTGATGCAAATCTAAGGTCTCTCCATCCAAATATAACTTTGCTAAATGAGAGATAATGGTTCCTAAGCCCAATTTTCTTTTTAAAGCGATTTTATCAACCGTTAATCCACTTTGAAAAAGAAGCAGTGTTTCTTTGTAGGTGCCAGCTTCTTTTTTGGGCTTTACCGTTTTATTCTTTTGGAATTCGATAATAATATTTATAAAAGCATCGCCATATTTTTCTAGTTTTGCTTTTCCGACACCATCAATGGCAATCATTTCCGCATCACTCATAGGTCTTTTGTTTTCCATTTGACGCAAAGCTGCATCACTAAAAATTACATATGCTGGAACATTTTCCTCTTTGGAGATTTCGTAGCGTAATTTTCTTAATTTTTCAAAAAGAGAGTTAGCTGCAGGTTTTGTTTTCAGATCTTTGCTTCCTGTTTTTTCAAGAATGTTTTTTTGAACTGTTGTAAGCTGTACTTTCTCTCCTTCAAATAAGACTTCGCGCGCTAGACTTGTGAGTCTTATATTGTTTTGCTGGTGGAAAGCAATTTCGCAATATCCCTGATTAATGAGTTGAATTATGTATTGATTGCAATCATACCAGGATATATCCGCGGCTGCTCCATATGTTTTTAGATTCTGATATTCTTTTTCGAAAATATAGGAATTCTTGGAACCTCTTAGAAAATCAACAATTACTGGTAATGGTTCTGATTCCTTTAAACGGATAATGGCAGATAATACTTTTTGGGCAATTATGGTACCGTCAAAAAAGTCTGGAGGACTTTTACAGATGTCGCAATTCCCACAATTTTCAGTGACTAATTCACCAAAATAGGAAAGCAAAATTTTCCTGCGACAACTCAAAGCATCGGCATATTGCTTCATCCTTTCGAGCTTTGCCAGCTGCACTTCTGCATTCAAGCCTTGAGAGGCAAATTTTTGCAGTTGGATTACATCACCATAACTTTCAAACAGGATTGTCTCAGACGGTAACCCATCACGACCCGCACGACCAATTTCCTGGTAGTATCCTTCAATATTTTTTGGTAAGTTGTAATGTATAACCCATCGTACATTCGATTTATCAATTCCCATTCCAAAAGCAATAGTAGCACAAACTACTTGGCAGTCATCATTTATGAAATCATCTTGTGTTCTAGAGCGGATTGAGTTATCAAAACCAGCGTGATAAGCTTTAGCCTTGATGCCCGCTTTCTGAAGCTTTTCCGCAAGCTCTTCGGTTGTTTTTCTGCTTAAGCAATAAATGATTCCCGATTCGGACGGTTTATTACTTATGAAATCAATAATTTGTTTCACTCTGTCTAGTGCCGGGCGAACTTCTAAACTTAGGTTTTTCCTATCGAAAGAAGAGATAAATGACATAGGTTTTTTTAAACTTAACTGTTTGCTAATGTCCTTACGAGTAGCTTTATCGGCTGTTGCAGTTAAAGCCAAAACTGGAGTAGAAGGGAAGCGCTTTTTAAGATAACCTAAATTCGTATAAGCAGGACGAAAATCATGGCCCCAAGACGAAATGCAATGTGCTTCGTCAATTGCAATGAGACTGATACTTATTTGGCTAAATAGATTTTCTAAATAGGACAAACTTTCTGGTGCCACATAAACAAGCTTCACTTTATTGTCTCTTAGACTATCAAAATGTGATTGCCGTTCGATTTCTGTTTGAGTGCTGTTTATAAAACAGGCTGCGATCCCGTTTGCCTTCAAACTGTCCACTTGATCTTTCATTAAAGCAATCAATGGAGAAATCACTATCGTTATTCCTGATAGTAGCAATGCCGGTAGTTGAAAACAAATCGATTTTCCTCCGCCCGTAGGCATAATTGCTAAAGCATCTTGGCCTGATAAAATGGCATTTATTACCTGCTCTTGATTGACTCTGAATTTTTCAAAACCAAAATTATCCTTAAGCGTTTTATGTAATATTTGAGATGTAATCATGAGGAACTATTGCAGCGTTAGGTAAATACTAATTATAATTGTTTTGAAGCTATATTAAAAAAAGGAACCCGTTTGTGAGTTCCTTTTTTTTGCATTTACTTATATTTAATCTTCATCTTTCTCGTCATCATCATCGTCATCTTGAGAATTAGGGGAATCCTCCTCATCATCATCATCATCATCATCAAAATCTGGTCTGTCAAGATTATCATCTTCTTCGTCGTCGTCCATATCATCATCGTCCATACCATTACCCTTCATAGGAATTACAGGCTCAATAACGTCATCCATTTCTTCATCCTCATCGTAGTTTTCAATTCGATCCGCAAGTTTAGTACTTACTTTCACTAGATAAATAGTATCATCAGTTCGAACTTCAACAGCTTCAATTAATTCGTTTTTTGCATTTCTAAAACGCACGATGTTTGAATCGTCATAACCATCAGGAAATTTTTCTACCAGAAGGTTTAAGATTTCATTGGTAAGTTTTGCATAATCAACAATTACTCTTTTCATAAGGATATTCTATAGATCTAACAAATAAGCAAAAATTAGAGGTGCTACAATTGTAGCGTCGGATTCGATAATAAACTTGGGAGTTTTAATGTCTAATTTACCCCAAGTGATTTTTTCGTTTGGCACTGCTCCAGAATATGAACCGTAACTGGTAGTTGAATCTGAAATTTGACAGAAATAACTCCAAAAAGGTGTTTCTGGCATTTCCATATCTTGGTACAGCATAGGAACTACACAAATCGGGAAATCTCCTGCTATACCTCCACCAATTTGGAAAAATCCAACACCATTAGCGGAATTTTTAGGATACCAATCAGCTAAAAATGTCATGTATTCTATTCCAGATTTCATCGTAGAAACTTTTAAATCTCCTTTAATGACGTATGAAGCAAAAATATTTCCCATGGTACTGTCTTCCCAGCCTGGGCAGATAATTGGTAAGTTTTTTTCTGCTGCTGCATACATCCAGCTGTCTTTTAAATCAATTTCGTAATATTCTTCTAAAACGCCCGATAAAAGCATTTTATACATAAATTCATGCGGTAAATAACGTTCTCCTTTGTTATCTGCATCTTTCCAAATTTTGTAAATGTGCTTTTGTAAACGACGGAAAGCTTCATGCTCAGGAATACAAGTGTCAGTTACTCGATTCAAGCCTTTTTCTAGCAAATCCCACTCATCTTGTGGAGTCAAATCACGGTAGTTTGGTACTCTTTCATAGTGAGAATGAGCTACCAAGTTCATGATGTCTTCTTCTAAATTTGCACCTGTACAAGATATAATTTGCACTTTGTCTTGGCGAATCATTTCTGCAAAAATCTTTCCGATTTCGGCAGTACTCATTGCTCCGGCAAGAGTCACCATCATTTTAGCTCCATTTGCCAATTGTTGCTCGTATGCTTTTGCAGCATCCACTAAAGCTGCAGAATTGAAATGCAAATAATGCTTTTCTATAAACTGACTTATAGGTCCTTTACTCATTTTTTCGGGTTTAATGATTTAAAAATCAATTAAGTGAATACATATAAATATAATGAATTTTTAAATTGACTAAATGTATATTTATTGTTTATTTTTTGTTGTAGCCTAGAATTTTTAATACATCATCAGAAGTTTGTTGTTCTGAAAAGACCTCGGTAGCTAATATTCCATTTTCATCTCGATCAATCAAAATGTGTTTGGGTTGCGGAATTAAGCAATGGTGTAAACCTCCATAGCCGCCTATCGTTTCCTGATAGGCCCCGGTATTGAAAAAACCGATATACAGTGGTTTTTCCTTGTTGTACTTAGGTAAATAGATGGCATTCATGTTTTGCTCAGAGTTGTAATAGTCATCACTGTCGCAAGTTAAACCTCCAAGTAATACTCTCTCGTAGGTCTCGTTCCAGCGATTGATAGCCAACATGATGAAACGTTTGTTGATTGCCCAAGTGTCTGGTAACGTAGTAATAAATGAAGAGTCAATCATATTCCATTTCTCTCTATCATTTTGCTGTTTTTGATACAAAATCTGGTAAATGGCGCCACCACTTTCACCTACAGTGAATGAACCGAATTCAGTAAAAATATTCGGAACTTCTACTTCAGCTTCGTCACAAGCAATTTTTATTTGATTGATAATCTCATCAATCATGTATTGATAATCATATTCGAACGCCAATGAGTTTTTGATTGGAAATCCGCCACCAATGTTTAAACTTTCAAGTGTTGAGCACTCTTTCTTTAGCGCAATGTACACTTTTATACACTTTACCAATTCATTCCAATAGTAAGCGGTGTCATTGATACCAGTATTGATAAAAAAGTGCAACATTTTCAGTTCGAGCCTATCGTTTTCCTGAATTTGTTTTTTGTAAAAACTCACTATGTTTTTATACCCGATTCCTAATCTGGAAGTATAGAACTCAAATTTTGGTTCTTCTTCTGCAGCAATACGAATTCCAATTTTAAACTTTCCTTTTATTTCAGCTTGAAGTAAATCTAATTCTTCAAAGTTGTCAATCATTGGAATAGTATTTTTGTGGCCATTATTAATTAATCGCGCAATATTTTCAATATATTGATCTCTTTTGAAGCCATTACAAATCACATAAGTGCTTTTGTTAATTTTACCGGTAGCCATCAAATTTTCAACTATATTGATGTCAAATGCGGACGAGGTTTCAACGTGAATATTGTTCTTAAAAGCTTCGTTCATTACGTATTCAAAGTGGGAACTTTTCGTACAGTAGCAGTAATAGTATTTTGCCTCGTATTTATTTTTCTCCATCGATTTACGAAACCAGCTTTTGGCTTTGTTGATGTTATTAGAAATTTGTGGTAGGTAGGTAAATTTTAAAGGGGTACCATATTGTTCCACTAATTTCATTAGATCAATATTATGAAACTGAAGGTTGTCTTTGTTTAATTTAAACTCTTCTTGTGGAAAATAATAGGTTTGATTTATTAAATCGGAATATTTAGTATTCATTTAGCTTGTAGTAATTTAGATTAATTAAATTGAAATAAAATAAGCTAAAATTCAAACCCTAATATTTGCATATCTAATCTGTAGCTTTTCGTGGTCTACTTTTAAGTATCGAGTTAGATCAAAACTGAAGTTCTCGATAGTCCAATGCCACCATTTAAAGATTCTTAAAACAGAGATCTTTTTTTGGTTCTCATACGAGCGATAATTCCTTTTGTTTCGACGGTTTTTCATTACGGCAAATGTAAAAAATAATTGGTACGTAATGCAATCCTTTTTACTAAAAAATAATTATGATTTATAATCATTAAATGCTCTAAGAATTAATTCATTTTCAACAGATTGATTGATTTTTATTTTTCCAATACCTTCTATCAAGGCAAACTGAATTGTACCATACTCATTTTTTTTATCATGAATTAGTAACTCGATGATAGGTTCAATGTCGTTTTCAAAAAAATTCACATCGCTAAAAATAGACTTTATGGTTTTCTTTATAAGCTCATATTCCACAGTGCTAATCAATTTTTTGTCTAATGAAATATAACTCTCCAAAATCATTCCGACAGCAATCGCTTCGCCGTGCAAGAGTGTAGTTTTATTTTCGTTTTCCAAAAAGTAACTTTCAATGGCGTGACCCAAGGTGTGGCCAAAGTTTAATGATTTTCTAATGTTTTTTTCCGTAGGATCTTGAGTGACAATTTCATTTTTAATAGCTACAGATCTATATATTAGTTCGTCAAAATCAGCGAAATCAATAGCTTTTAAATCTAGAAATTTATCCCAATATACCTTGTCATATATTAAGCCATGTTTTAGCATTTCGGCAAGTCCGGAGCGCATTTCGTTTTGCGGCAGCGTTCCAAGATATTGCGTGTCAATAAGAACCATTGTTGGAGTATTGATAACTCCAATTTGGTTTTTTAAATTACCTAAATCAACACCGTTTTTCCCACCAACAGATGCATCTACCATCGAAAGTAGGGTAGTTGGGACATGGATAAAGTCTACTCCCCGTTTAAATGTTGAGGCCACAAAACCACCCAAGTCAGTTACTACACCACCTCCAAGATTGATTATCAATGTTTTCCTGTCTGCACCAAGTTCGGTCAAGACATTCCAAATTTGAACACATGTTTCAATGTTTTTATTTTCTTCCCCATTTTCAAATTCAACTATCTCTATGGTTAAGTTAGTCTCTATAAAAGGCAGGAATTTTTGCAAACAAAACTCGTTTGTATTGCTGTCAACTATAATGAATAAGTTAGAATACTTATTTTCTTTTAAATGAAGGTTTAGTGCTTTATAGCCTTCTTCATTAAAATGAATAGGGTAATTGTTGGCTTTGATTGATTGCATCATTGTCTATTAATTGAAACCGCAAAATAAGGTAATTTTTACTAAACAATAATGAAAAGTCTCTCTATATTTGTTCAAAAATATCACAATAGATGGAAAAATTATTCAATAATACACAAGTTGCTTTCGAATTAAAAAGTGATACCGAACTCGACCGAGCTTATTTTCTTTTTAAAATGATAGCAAACCAACCCCTAGTAAGAATTGGAGCTGCAGTTACTAATTTTGCATTGAATGCAAATCTTCCTGTTGAAGGCTTAATACGCGCTACTGTTTTCGATCATTTTTGCGGAGGCGTAAACGAGAATGACTGTCTTTCGGTTGTTGATAAGATGCATACTAAAGGAGTTTCTTCGGTTTTAGATTATTCTGTCGAAGGTAAAGAAGAGGAAGAGCAGTTTGATATGGCATTAAAAATGACTCTAAAAACAATTGATTTTGCCAAGGAACGCAAAGCAATTCCATTTGCAGTATTTAAACCAACTGGGTTTGGACGTTTTGAACTGTATCAAAAACGAGGAGAAAAACAAGCATTGACAGCAATAGAACAATTAGAATGGGATAGAGTGGTAGCTCGTTTCGATCTAGTATGCAGTGAAGCTCACAAGAAAGACGTTGCTTTACTAATTGATGGAGAAGAAAGCTGGATGCAAGATGCAGCCGATGATTTGGTGACGGAAATGATGCAAAAATACAACAAAGAAAAAGCTATTGTTTTTAATACACTTCAAATGTATCGATGGGACCGTTTAGATTATTTAAAAAAGATACATGAACAAGCTAAAAAAGATGGATTTTTTATAGGAATGAAATTAGTTCGTGGGGCATATATGGAAAAAGAAAATGTACGTGCCATAGATAAAGGATATCCTTCACCGATTTGCTCTTCTAAAACATCTACTGATCTTAATTATGATGCAGCAATAACTTATATGGTCGATCATTTAGCTGATATGTCAATTTTTGCTGGAACTCATAATGAGGAAAGCACTTATTTTTTAATGAATTTGATGGAAGAAAAAGGAATCAAAACAAATGATAACAGAATCTGGTTCGGTCAATTATATGGAATGAGTGATAATATTAGCTATAACTTAGCAAACCATGGTTACAATATTGCTAAATACTTGCCATTCGGCCCAGTAAAAGACGTTATGCCTTATTTAATACGTCGCGCCGAAGAAAACACTTCAGTAGCTGGGCAAACTAGCAGAGAGTTAGGATTGATAAAAGCGGAAAGAAAAAGAAGAAAAGGAAATTAGATTGCTAAGAATATGGTTTGTTTAACAGATCATTTTTTTTATTAAACAAAGAAGCTCCAATTGTATTGATTGGAGCTTTTTTTATTCTCTGTTTTATCAAGTTTTAAGAGTTGCTAAACTGCAGATTACTTAGGTTTTTATAGATTCCATTTTCCAAGATGATGAGTTCTTGATGTGTTCCTTGTTCAGAGATAATTCCGTTATCAAGTACTAAAATTTGATCTGCACTACGAATGGTAGAAAGTCTATGGGCGATAATAATACTCGTTCTTCCTTGCATTAATATTTCAAGAGCTTCTTGAACTAGTTTTTCACTTTCACTATCTAATGAAGATGTAGCTTCATCAAGGATTAAAATACTTGGGTTTTTAAGTAATGCTCTAGCTATAGCAATTCGTTGTCTCTGACCGCCGGAAAGTTTTACGCCTCTTTCTCCTACCAATGTTTCAAATTTCTCTGGGAAACTTTCGATAAAATTGAAAGCATTGGCTTGTTTTGCAGCAAGTATTAATTCCTCTTCTGTTGCATCTGGTTTTCCGTATGCAATATTTTCTTTTATAGTTCCTCCAAATAAAATAACATCTTGGGGAACAATGGCCATATTTCCGCGAAGATTTTCCAAATCGTAATCGTAAATGTTTTTTCCATCAATTATTATTTCACCGCCATCAATATCATAAAAGCGCAATAATAAAGATGCAATAGTTGATTTTCCGGTTCCACTTGGACCAACAATGGCAATTTTTTGTCCGAAACTCGCTGTAAAATTGACGTCTTTTAAAACTTTTACCTCTTTTCTGGAAGGATAACTAAAATTTACATTTTTGAATGTAACATTTCCTTTTATTTTTTCTTTTGCCGCTGCATTTTGCTCCGAGTTTATTTTTTCAGGAGTTTCCTCCAATAATTCAAAAACGCGTTCGGTTGCTCCAATTGCTTTTTGGATTTGGGCATACAATTCTGCAATACCTCCAAACGAGGCACCTACAAAAGTAGAGTAAAGAACAAAGGATATTAATTGTCCAACACTCATTTCGCCACTAATGCTTAGACGGACACCAAACCAAACAACGGCAACGATGGCTCCAAAAAGACAAAAAATGATAAAAGAAGCAAAATATCCTCTATATTTCCCTCCCTTAATAGCGATCTTAACGACCTCTTTAATTTTTCCGTTGTAGCGGGCAATTTCGTACCATTCATTGGCGAAAGCTTTAACCACACTAATGCCTTGCATGGTTTCTTCAACAATTACTTGACTTTCGGCCACCTTGTCCTGAACGGTTTTCGAATATTTTCGAATGAAGCGACCAAAGATTACAGCAGCCACTGCTACTAAAGGAACAACGGACAGCATTAATAGCGTTAGTTTAAAACTTTCGGTTGCCAATAAAGCTACACCACCAATAATTAATATAAATTGTCTTAAAAACTCGGCAATTGTAGACGTTAAAGTATCTTGAATCTGTGTAATATCAGAACTAATTCTACTATTAAGTTCACCCACTCGTTTTTGCGAAAAGAATGACATCGGAAGTTTCACTAGATTACTGTACAGTGATAATCTCAGGTTAGCTAAGGTGTGTTCTGTAAAGTTGATAAATAAGGATAATCTAAAAAACGAAAAAATGGATTGCATAAAAAGAATACCAATTAAAAGTAAAGCAATATTATTCGCCTGTGTGTAGCTTTTATTTTTTACGCAATCAATCAACATTCCCATTAATTTTGGGAAAGCTAAAGCCGTTGCTCCAGTCAGTAATAAAAATACCAAGCCAACATAAAATTTCCAACGGTGATTGTCAGCATATTTAAAAATAAGGGTTGCTTTTGTTAGTGAACTCGCTGTAATTTTTGATTTTGGTAAATCATTTTCTTTGAACCTTGCCATTAGATGTTATTTATGATGCAAATGTAATACTATAGTGAATGATTACAAAAAAATAGTAGATATAGAAAATAGTATTAACGCGTTGTAATAGAGTACCAAAGGAATTAGCATTGATTTTTTATTAACTTATTTTAAAATTTTGCTTGAAAATACAAATTCTAAATGTATATTTGCACCAGCAATAAAGAACAAGAAATTATTCGAATTGTGAAATAGGGCAATTAGCTCAGCTGGTTCAGAGCACCTCGTTTACACCGAGGGGGTCGGGGGTTCGAACCCCTCATTGCCCACAGTAGTACCAAAAACCTCTAAAGAAATTTAGGGGTTTTTTTTTAGGAAATTTTTTCAACAAAGTCCGCTAGAAATGCTAAGATTTGATTTGAAAGTCATGAAGCAAATTGTGAAAGAATCGGTCAATATATACTATGAATTAAGACTTCATTGTTCTGACTATAAGCTTAGTTCGAACAAAATATACCTACAAAATCAACTTAAAATGAGAACATATAAAACAAAAAACAGTTGCAAAAACGTTTTTGCACCTGTTTAATTAAATATTTATTTTCTAATAATCTGTATCGGTTATTTAGGACGAGACACTAGTCTTTTTTGCCGCTTTGCAAATAAGCATCCAGCTGTATCATGGAAATAGGACGTAGCATTATTTTTTGATCTTCATCTAACAAATACATCGTAGGCGAACTGGAAACAAAATACGCTTTGGCAGCGGGAGTGTCCCATTTCTTGTAATCGCAGCTGCTGATAAAAGGCATCTGGATGGCAAAATCACGAAAGGCCTTTTGATCTGTATCTAAGGATATAAAAACGACTTCTACTCCTTGTGATTTCCATTTTTCATAAAGCGGAATTAATTGCTTTAGTTCTTCTACACAATTAGGGCACCAGTTGGCTCCAAAAATAACAAGCTTATACTTGACTCTCAATGCTGATAAATGAGCTGGAGTTGTAATCGCTTTTCCATTTTGAAAAACATCCCCTTCAAAAACAATATCTGGGGCGGTATTCCCTTTTTTCATGGCGCGGTAGGACTCTAGTTGCTGTCCTAAACTGAGCTCTATCCTACAACTATTTTGCGTTAAGGCTTGGTTTGCTAAATACTCACTTGCCGTGAACAAACTGTGCTTTTCAAAATAGTCAAACAAGTACTTCGTGACTAAATTAAAGGCAGTTTCGTTTTGAGACAGGCTTTGTAACAAAGAATCTGTAGAGCGGTTCATTTCTACATACATAGCATCTAGTGGAAGTCCCCTGTTTTCTAGTAACCAATACTGGCTTTCTATAGCGTCTTTTAGCAAGCCACTGTGGTACCAGCGGGGATCAGCATAATCCAGTTGCCTAAAGGCGGCAATGGTATTGGGAATTTCCTCGATATTGTATTGTGCTACCGTCCCCACAGCACTAATTAATTTACGCAAGGGCAAATACCACTTCATATAAGACTGAGGCGCTAACTGATTTAAAAAGGCGGCATCCTCATTATTAATGCGGCTCCTTTCGCTTGCAATAGCTTGCTGCACCGGCTTTTGATTACTAAAAAGGAGGTCGCCCTCATATATTTTTTGTAGATATACCCAGGCGCTCAGGGCTTGTTCCCGTTTTCCGTGTGCTGTGGCATAGTTGACAAAAGCCTTGTTTTCAGTTCCGGTTATTGTACGAATCCCCTCTGGGGCACTCAAAAGTTCCCCGGTAAGCTGGAGCTGTTCTTGAGCGAGTACAACGAGATAGGATTTATTATCTGGAACATTAATGTAGCTAATACCTAAATCCTGATCCGTATACGCTAGCGTAAAACTACCTTGATCTGAAACAGTGGCGCTATCTATGGTATAAATCCCTAAAAACTATGAGTTGCACTTTTTGCCCCTTTAGTAAAGGAAAATCCCCCTTAATACTATTTTGTGCCCTAGCACTCATGGATAATATAGTTACAAACAGTACGATTTTTAGTATCCCTATATTCATAATTCATTAATTTAATCTACTACGTAACAATGGCTACTAATTTTGAATACATCGCACAGCGAAACCGTTTGCTCGGCTGACGGAGAACATGGAGGAACCGTTGTTAACAATGTTCAGGCGGAGCGATGTGGAGGAGCTAACCGTACTGGACCAATAGACGCCGGAGACACCGACATTGGTGAGCCCACCAGCGTTGTTGCGGTAGCCCGTCACGGGCAATTTTAGCGGAGAGGCAAAAGCACCGGCTGTATCGTTAGGGCTCCAAGTTGCACGTTCAGCTACCCATTCGGCCTCCGTTGGCAGTCGATACCCACTTGGACACGGATTGTTAATGCCGTTTACGCCCTGCCAGAGGTTGTCGGGAGCGGTGCCATTGTACCAATTATTTGATCCTATAATAAAGGTGTTCCCCGGGCTAGTTGAGCTGCTTTGTACAGTTGTTGTACCGCTTGTTCTTATTTGGTGACCATCGGTGCCACGCCCCCATTGGTATAAGTCACCATAAGAAGCGGCATCAGTACTGCTTGTTGCTACTTGCGTAGCACCTAAGTTGCGGTCCATCCAAACTCTACCTGTGGTAGGATTGGTTACGGTGGTTACGCTTGGCGCTGCTGCAGGCGTTACCGAATTAGAGGCGGCACTTGCGGCACCTATACCTACTGAATTGGTAGCGGTGACGCTAAAGGTATAGGCCGTGCCGTTCGTAAGTCCGGTGATCGTAATTGGACTGCTAGCACCCGTTTTGATGATTCCACCAGGAAATGAAGTGACGGTGTATGTAGTGATTGCACCACCACCATTATTGGCCGGCGCCGTAAATGTCACTGTTGCTTGAGCATCACCTCCGGTAGCTGTTCCTATTGTGGGTGCATCGGGTGCTGTGACTTCCTTAATGCAACGTACAGCGAGCCCGACTGCTCGTATGTCGATGCTCATTATGGCATCGCTATAAGTCAACCTCAAGCGGATCGAATAGGTGCTGCTAACCGTACTGCTCCAATAGTAGCCGCCGGAACCGAGGAGCGAACCATCCCAGCCCTGGCGGAGGCCCGGCATGGGCAATTTTAGCGGAGAGGCAAGAGCACCGACTGCATCGGGAGTGCTCCAAGTTGCACGTTCAGCTACCCATTCGGCCTCCGTTGGCAGTCGATACGCACTTGGGCATGGGTTGTTAATGCCGTTTACGCCCTGCCAGAGGTTGTCAGGATTGCTGCCAGTGTACCAATTTGATGATCCATAAATAAAAGTGCTTCCCGGGCTAGTTGAGCTGCTTTGTACAGTTGTTGTACCGCTTGTTCTTATCTGCTGTCCGTCAGTTCCACGTCCCCACTGGTACAGATCACCATAAGAAGCGGCATCGTTACTGCCGGTAGCTACTTACGTAGCACCTAAGTTGCGATCCATCCACACTCTACCTGTTGAACTTGTAATATCAGTAGATAACGGCGCATCTATAATAACTCCAAATCGACTGATACCTTTCCCAGAACCTATGGCTCCGTATTGATTAATGGCTTGTAAAGGATCTGAGGTTAGGCCTCCGGTTTTAGTTAGCCAACTCTGTGCATAGCCAGTACCTGCAACAGAGAATAAAGCGAAGCATAAAAAAACAATGCTTCTATTAGAAAATAAACCCAACCCTTTAGTAAACTTTTTCATTTTATTCAATTTAAAATATCTAAATATGTAAGAAAGACCCGAACTATCTTGACGATGTTTTTTATTCATTAAAATGTCCAAGTCAAAAACCAATAAAATATTAGCTATTCTTTATCCAGGCATTTTCGGGATAGAATATCAGTTAAATCCCGACTTTAGGTTGTTCTGCTGTTTTGCGTTAGCCGGTTTGAAGCCTGTTCTTAATTGTGTGTACTAGTGGATTCTTATATATTAATTAAAATGTTTTAAGCCACTCATGCCATTTTCATTCGTCTTATCTAGGCTCCTGATGTATTGACCCCTTAAATAATCGGACACAATTATAAATCAAAAACTATAATTTTGTACGATGGAAAAACGAAA